>CANJEJ010000047.1 GCA_947473325.1 Alphaproteobacteria bacterium
CCGGCAAGGCGTGCCGGAATGTCCTTCGTGCGCGACAGCACATGGACGCGTGCGCCATCAGCGAGCAGGCGGCGTACCAGGCTGGCACCGATCATGCCGCCGCCGCCGGTGACCAGGATGCGCGCACCTTTCATGGCTATTCCGTCACGCTCAAAAGGACGCGCGAGCCATGCGGCTCATAGCCGATATTGACCTCCATGAGGTCCTGCAGGGCGGACCGCACGGCGGGTTGGCGGTCGGGCGGGGCCACGATCAGCAGGAAGCCGCCGCCGCCGGCGCCGCACAGCTTGCCGCCGAAGGCGCCGGCGGCCAGCGCCTTGTGGTACCAGCCGTCGATGGCAGTGTTGCTGATGGCCGACGCAAGTCCGCGCTTCAGTTCCCAGCCGCCATGCAGGACGGCGCCGAACTTCTGCGGCGTGAACGAGCCATTGGAGACGAGATCGCGCAGGTTCATCGCGTGTTCGCGGATCGTCTCGAGCTCGGTGATCTTGCTGTCGATGTTCTGGCGCTGCTCGGTCAGCACCTCGCTCGAGTTGCGGTGGATGCCCGTCCAGAACAGCATCAGGTGGTTGAATAGGTCGTCGACCCGCTTGATGCTGATGTTCTGCGGTTCGATGGACACACCGCCATCGGCGCGGAATCGGATGTAGTTGAGCCCGCCATAGGCCGCGGCGAAATGGTCCTGCTTGCCCATCGGGCGCTTCAGGACGGTGATCTCGACATGCGCGGCTTCTTCGGCGAGATGGCCGCTCGACACGCGTTCGCCGCGATAGGCGTGCAGAGCGTGCAGCAGCCCGACGGCAAAGGAAGACGAGGAGCCGAGGCCCGAATAGGCCGGCAGGTCGGCGATCGTGCCGATGTAGAGCGGCGGTTCCACCGGCACGAGGCGCAGGCACTCGCGCGCGATGATGTTCTTGATCGCGTCGATGCTGTCGGCCTGTTCCGATTCGGAATAGTTGAGGCGATAGACATTGCCATAGATCGGCGACAGCGGCTTCACCGTCACATAAAGATGCTTGTCGATCGCGGTCGAATAGACCGCACCATAGCCGCGCGTATAGAACTCGGGCAGGTCGGTGCCGCCACCGGCGAAGCTCACGCGCAACGGCGTGCAGGTGGTGATGAACTTGCGTCCATTGATGGCGGTCATCGGTTGCGTCCTCAGCCGTGCTTCAACGACCAGTCGTAAGGCACGTCGTTGTTGAACGGATCGATGTAGATCAGCTCGTTGCGGTCATGCGGCATCGACGCGCAATTCGCCAGGATCGCCATCTGCTCGCCATAGGCCTTGTAGCCGTTGGTGATGCCCGGCGGGATCTGCACGAGACAATAGTTCTGCTCGCCGATGTGCAGTTCCATCAGGTTGCCCTTGGTCGGCGAATTTGGCCGTCCGTCATAGAGCACGAGCTTCATCATGCCGACGATGCAGGCATTGTTGAGCGTCATTTCCTTGTGGATGTGCCAGGCCTTCACCACGCCCGGATAGCCGCAGGAGAAATAAATCTCGCCGAATTCGATGAAGTGCGGATCGTTGCGCTTCAGCATGTGCATGATCAGGCCACGCTCGTCCGGAATACGGCGCAGCGGCACCACCTTCACGCCGTCGATCGGTCCGGTGGTCTTGGCGCCGAGGGGCGGCGTGGGAAGCGGAATGGGTGCCGACATATTCAGTCCTCGAAACGGTCGTAATACTGGCCGAGCGTGAATTCCTTGCCGGCCGTCGCAGAAAAGGTTCCCCGGCCATCGCGCCAGATTCGCTGCGGGATGACCCGCATGTCGATGCTCAGCCGCGTATAGCCTTCTTCATTCACCCGGTTCCCGTGCATGAGCGCCGAGTCGAATATGAGGAGATTGCCGTAGTTAAGGTTAACAGGAGAATAATCGCCCCGGCCGATGGCGCTTTCGATCACCATGGTCGCCGTGCCGCCGCAGCGGGTGATGGGCATCCACAGGTTAATTTCCTCGGCCGGATGGCTGTATTCCCGATCGGTGTGCATCACCCCGTAGGAGGTGAAGCCCGGATAATGGATGCGAAGGCTGGGCAGCCGCTGGAAGATGACCGGCTCGCCGAAGACCTCGTCCTGGACGAAGCGCATCAGGCGGCGATAGGCGGCAATGAAGCCACGGTCCTTTGCTGTAACGAAGCCCGCCTGGCGGAAAGCCGGGTCGATGGCATAGAGCAGGTCATGGCCATAGGTGTGGGCCGTGCCCTCCACCGGGTCCTTCGGCATCCGCTCGGCCGGCAGGTATTCGTGGAAGCGCTCGATGTCCGGGCAGCCCACGGTTTCCTTCAGGTGCGCCGTGTAGATGCCCTGGAAGTCATAGGCAGCGGTATCCCATTCGAACACCTGCAGCGGTGCGGCGGGGTCGAAGCGGCGGGGGTGGGTCTTCAGCGCAACGGCAGCGGACATGGCATAGGTCCTTCTTGACTTACTTCAGGCGGACGATCTCGCGCCGCGCCTCAGGCAGGCGGGCGGAGAATTCAGGGGTGAAATGCAGGCCGAGCCGGCCCCAGTCGGGCATGAAGCCGACGCTGTAGCAGTAGAACAGCGTGCGGCGCGGCTTCAGCGACTTGTTGACGAGCGAGCCATGCGCCAGCGCCTCGGTGAAGACGATGGCATCGCCAGGCTCGCATTCGATCGGCACCAGTGGCGGGTTCTCGTCGGGGTGATTGCCGTAAGGCCGCGTGAAATTGCTCTTGTGCGAGCCGGGAATGACCGAGAAGCAGCCGTCCTCCTTCGACGTGCCGAGCAGCGGGAACACCGCCTTGGTCAGCGACGAGGCGATCTGGCCGCCATGGCACATATAGGTGCATTTCGGGTGGATCGGCGTGCCGCCGAGATGCATATAGGTGTATCCGCCGCCCCAGCGGCTGATCATGTAGGTATGGTTGAGGCGCCATTGCCCGGCCGAGGTGCCCTTGATGACCTCGACCACATCGGGCACGTCGATCAGCTCCTCGAACAGCGGGTCGCCTTCGACGATGTTGGAGATATAGAGGTTGTTCTCCGTCTTCTCCTGGCCGAGGACGAGCGGGTCCGGGTATTCGGCCGGATCCATCTCTTCATAACGGGCGCAGGCGGCATTGAGCGCGCCGACCATCTTGGCCGGCAGCGCGCCCTTCAGGACGACATAGCCCTGCAGGTCGAAAAGATACTGCTGTTCGGGTGTCATGCTCGCTCCTCAGGCCCGGGCCGAGATGGCCGTGACGCCGGGCTGCAGCCCGATTTCGGCCAGGATCGCGGGGATGTCGATGGTGAACAGGTCGGCATGCGGCCGCAGTGTGCCGTCATGGACTTCGCGGTTGACGATGGCGACCTGGCCGATGCCGCGGCGATAGGCGGCGAGGGCCAGGTGCTGCGAGGTGCGGTTCACGCTCTTGCTGTCGTCGAGGATGACAAGCCGGCGGGATTCCCCCGCGCTGCGCAGGATTGGCGCCCAGTCGATGACATGGCCGGCGGCGACATGGAAGAAGGCGGGGCTTTGGCCGCGTTCCCGCATCGCCGCGCTCAGCGCCGCGCCCTGTTCCCAGGCGAGGTTGAAGGAGACGACCGTGGCATCGCCACCGTCGGCATAGCGTTGCAGGCCGGCGTCTGTGCTGCTCCACACCGGGGCGTCCCAGGCCGCGATCTCCCTGCGCCATAACCGCTGGCTGACGCCGATGATGCGGAAGCCGGGGGCGAAAATCTGCGCGTCGAGCACGGCCTCGGCATCGGCCGCGGTGTTGATCGTGAAGCCCTCGATCCGGCTGATGGAGCACAGGTCGGGCAGGTTGTTGAGCGCCGATTGCGGGCCTTCATAGCCGCTGTCGACGATCACCTGCAGGATGGTGAAGGAGGCGGTGTGGTTGCGCCGGCGCAGGATGTTCCAGGTGTTGACCAACTGGTCGACGCCGAGCAGCAGGAAGTCCTGCTGCTTCATGGCGAAGATGGCGGGCACGCCTTCCAGCATCAGGCCGAAACCCATGCCGGCCAGCGTGTTCTCGATGTTTGGCGTGTTGATGGCAAGGCGCTGGCCAGCGGACTTGATGCCGCGCGTCAGGCCGGACAGGCAACTGCCCGTCACCACGTTCTGGCCGAACAGCACGGCACGCTCCTGCGCGTCGAAGCGGGTCTTCAACGCGGCGTTCAGATGGGCGACATAGGTGGTCATGCCGCCTCCTGCCGCAGGGCTGCCAGCGTGTCGCGGGCCAGGGATCGCAGGGCGTTTTCGCCATGCCGGCAGGTCAGGACATGGACTGGGTCGGTGTCGTCGTCGGCGATCACCGGCCAGTCCGTCACATTGACGGTCGGCGCCAGGCCGGCGTGATAGTTAATGTATTTGCCGTCAGGGAATTCCTCGGTCTTCTGACGCCAGTCGCCGAGCGAATGCAGGGCCACTTCCAGTACCAGCGGTGAGGATGCGGTCAGTGCCTCGGCGCGGAAGCTGCGCAGGGCCTCGGCATAGGCCATCACGTCGTTGCCGCCCAGCGTGCGATAGGGCACGGCCAGCGCTTTCGTCAGGGGCGCCACGTCGATAGGGCAGCGCCGTTCCGCGATGGTGGAGCCGAGCGACCAGCCGTTGTTCTCGACAATGACGATGGCGGCGGAGCCGGTGCTCTTCATCGCCAGAAGCGATTCGTAGAAGGCGCCTTCTTCCATGGCGCCGTCGCCGGTGACCACCCAGGTGAGCGCGCCGCTGTTCTTCACCTTCTGCGCCAGCGCCACACCCGGCGCAACGGCGAGGTTGTTGCCGAGGATGCTCGATGTGTAGACGACTCCCGCCCCCGGGTTGTCGAAATTCATGCAGCCGAGCTGGCCTTCGTTGAAGCCGTCCTCCTGCAGCCGGTATTCGGCGATCTGGCCCTTGAGGCCGCGCGACAGCGCCATGTTGTAGTGGATGTTGCGATGAGTCAGCAGCAGGCGGTCGTCGCGGCCCATCGCGGCGGCCACGGCACAGGCGATCGCCTCATGCCCCATGGCGAGATGCACCGGCACCTTGAAGGCGCCGCCGCGGTTGAGGTCGTTGACGATCATCATGCTGAGACGAAGCCGCAGCACTTCGGTGGCAAGGGTCATGTCAGGCATGGGCAGCCTCCCGCACTTCAGGAGCGCAGAGGATGCGGCGGAAGGCCGCAAAGGATGGGTAGGCGGCATGCGCGTCGGACAGCATCGGCGTGCCTTGGACGGGCCAGCGGATGCCGAGCTCGGAGTCCTGCCAGTGGATGCCGGCACCGAATTCGGGTTTGAAATCCTCGTTCGACGCAATCGTCAGCACCACGTCGTCGCTCAGGCTCAGGCAGCCATGCGCCAGGCCGGGCGCGGCGTAGAAGCCGTCGCCTGTGTCGCCTGACAGGGTGAGGGCGTCCCACTGGCCGAAGGTCGTGCTGCCGGCGCGCACGTCGACGACGACCCAGAACATTTGGCCCTGCTGGCAGGTGACAAGCTTCGCCTCGGGATGGGGTGGCAGTTGCACATGCAAGCCGCGCAGCGTGTTCTTCTGCGCGGTGTGCGACTGCAGGATCTGCTTCCAGGTGGTGCCGGTGCCAAGCATGCGGGCGAGGTTGCTGTCGAACAGCCGCACCAGCGCGCCGCGCGCGTCCGGCAGGCGGGTGGCGCGCAGGCCAACAAAACCGTCAATGCGGGTCTTCACGGGCGTCATGCCGGCACCGCCAGCGCCATCAGGGCATAGTGGCCGCGCGCCGTCTGCCGCTGGTCCTGCGCAATGACGCGGAAACCGGTGCGCGCGAGCACGGTGCTGAGCGATTGCGGATCGAACATCCACAGGTGGCAGGCATTGAAGATGTCGTCCTCGGCCGGCTTGTGCGCGAAGGCGCGCGCGTCCGGCACCTCGATATAAAGCCCGCCGCAGGAGGAAACCGCGTGGCGGGCGTTGCGCAGCGCCTCCTCCGGCGCCCGCAGGTGTTCCAGCACATAGACGAGCGACACAAGGTCGAAGCTCTGGTCGAACAAGCCGGGGCCGAAGGCCGCCTGGGCATAGGGAATGCCGTGGTCTTCTTCGAGGAAGCGGCCGCTTTCGCTGGGATCGACCACGGCGCTGCGCCAGCGGTCGTCCTGGAATTCATAGGCGAAGACGCCGCTCGCGCCGCCGATGTCGAGCAGGCTGGCATGGCCATTGACCTGGGCGACGCCGTGTTGCGCCAGCGCGCCCTTGATCCAGGCGATGCGCTGCTTGGTCTCGGACTGGGCGGCGGGCAGGGCCGTCACCCTGGCAAAGGTGGCGCGTACGTCCTGGCCACGCCAGGCGGCCGAGGCGTTGCGATAGGCGCTTTCATAGATGCGGTCGAGAATCTCGGCGTCGCGGCCGTAGCGCGAATAGTGGAAGCCGCAGTGGATGCAGCGCGCCCAGGCGCGCGCATAGCCATTGGTTTCCACGCCGACCGTGCGCTCGTAGTCGTCGGGCGCGGCATAGGTGAAGACCGGCGCATGGCCGGCCGCGCCGCAGATGAGGCAGGCCGCGGGTCCACTCATGCCGCCGCCTTCTTCAGGATGGACGGCAGGACCGACGCCACGCCTTCGGCGAGGTCGATGCGGGCGCGCCAGCCCAGCTGGGCGGCGGCTTTCTCGGCCGAGACCGGACGACGGTTCGGGGCGTCGGGCGCGGTTTCGCTCACACGGGGGTTGCGGCCGGTCTGGCGCCTTGCCTCGTCGATGATGGCGCCGAGTTCAAGCAAGTTGGGACCCTGTATATTGAAGGTCTCGGTGCCCGTGCGGCCGACAGCGGCCAGCATCGCCTCGGCGATGTCGGTGACATGGATGAAGCGGCGTGCCGTGCGCAGGGAACCGACCTTCACCTCGGCCAGGGTCGCGACGGCGTTGACCATGGCCTCGAAGGCCGACCAGTTGGCGGTGCGGGGGCCATAGATGATGCCGAAGCGCAGAATGGTGGCGGCGCAGAACCCGTGCTGCGCCTTTTGGCGCAGATTCGCCTCGGCGACGAGTTTGGAGAGCGCGTATTCCGAGGTCAGCGCCAGCGCGTCGATCGGGTCGTCCTCGGTCTTCTCGGTGTCGCCGTCGAAGCGGTCATAGACCCATTCGGACGAGGCAAAGATCATCTGCTTCGCGCCGCGGGCCTGGGCGGCGGCCATGACATTCAGGCTGCCCATGACATTAACGTCGAAGCAACGAGCGGCGTTGTTGCGGCAGTCGGGGTCGCGCGACAGGGCGCCGAGGTGCACGACGGCGTCAATGCCCTGCGGGATCAGGTCGGCGATGCCGGGATCGCGCAGGTCGGCGGCGTCGAAGCCGGTGCGATCCTGGGCGACAAGGTCGATGCCCGATACCTCGATGCCGCGCTGGTCGCAGGCATGGATGAGCTCGCGGCCGACGAAGCTGGAGCAACCGGTGATGAAAAGTCTGGTCATGGATCAGTCGCCTCCGGCGACGGCGATGGTGTCGCCGGTGATGAAGGCACCGGCCGTGGATGCGAGGAACAGGGCCATGCGGGCGACCTCTTCGGGTTTCCCTGCGCGGCCCATCGGCACAAGGCCGGAGCGGCGCTCATACTGCGCGTCGGAGTAGCCGTCGATCTTGCGGTGCATGCCGGTGGCGATGACTCCGCAGCGCAGCGTGTTGACGCGAATGCGGTGCGGCGCGCCGGCCTTGGCGAAGGCGGTGCCCATGGCCTCGAGCGCGCCCTTGGCCGCGACATCGTGGACGGCGTTGGCGCTGCCGCCGTAGCGCACGGCGACTGTGCTGACATTGATGATGGCGCCGCCCTGGGCGGCGATCAGGTGCGGCCAGGCATTCTGCACCAGCCGGAAGGGGGCCGTGGCGTTGAGCGACAGCGTGGCGTTCCACGACTCTTCGCTCATCGCCGTGAAATCGGCGTAGTCGGACACGCCGCCGGCATTGTTGATCAGGGTGTTGAGGCCCCCGGCAGCCGCCGCGAAACGGTCGACCAGCGCATCGCGCGCCTTTGATTCCGTCAGGTCGGCCTCCAGCAGGTGCGCCTGGCCCAGAGGCGCGAAATGACGGGCCAGCTCCTGCGCCTCAGTGCCGGACTTGCGGTGATGCACGCCGACGATGGCGCCGGCGGCGAGGAACAGTTCTGCCGTGGCCCTGCCGATGCCCGAACTCGCCCCCGTCACCAGCACACGGCTGCCCTTGACCGAGGCAAAGTAGGCCTCGGCGGCGGCGTCGAGCGGGTTGGACAGGGGGCCGGGTGCGTTCATGGGATTATTCGGCCGCGGCCCGGCCGCGCGCGGCGATTTCCTCGGACGTCAGCTTGCGCAGATAGCCCTCGGGGTTCGACGTCACATGCAGCCGCGTGTAATGCGGGTCCATGACGAAGCCGGGGTTGGTGGCGAGAAACTGGCGGATCGCGGTCAGCGGGTTGTCTTGCACCCATTCCGCCTTGCCACGCGGAATGTCGGACACATGGCCCTGGGCGCCGTCCATGACGACAAGGTAGGAGCCGTCCGTCACCAGCGGGCCATAGAGCTTGATTTCCTCGGCGACATGGGCGGCGGAGTGGTTGGAGTCGAGCAGGACCAGAACCGTCTTCGCGTCCCTGGTCAGAGCCTTGACCTGCGCCACCGTCTCGGCAGCGACCGAGCTGCCTTCGATCAGCGTGATCCGCTTCTTCATCGGATGCGCCTCGATATTGGCGCGGTTGTGGGCGCGGATCTCGACGTCGATGCCGATGACATGGCCCTTGCCCATCAGCTCGAGCAGCGAGGCAGAAAAGATCAGCGAACCGCCATGGGCGACGCCGGTTTCCACGATCACGTCGGGCTGCAGGCGCCAGATCAGTTCCTGCACCTGCACGATGTCATGCGGCAGCTGGATGATGCGGACACCCATCCAGGTCGGCTCGTACATGACCTTGAACTCGGCGGACAGCTTGAGCCACAGGTCGGAGACCATGGCGAGGCCCTCGGGCGAGTAGAGGTCGACGGTGGTCGTCTCGCCCTTGGTCGTGAGGGCGAGCCTGGCGTCGGGATGGGCGGTGGTCTTCATCAGCGGTCCTTCCCGGCCGCGATGCGGCCGCGCCAGTAATCCAGCGTGTCGGTCAGGATGCGCTCGAAGGGAATCTTCGGCTCCCAACCGGTCTTGTTGCGGAACTTCTCGGTCTTGGCGATCAGGCGCGGTACCTGGGTCGGGCGCACATACTGCGAATCCTGCTCGTATTTGATGCCCTTCACGCGGGACATGCCGATCAGGCTTTCCAGCGCGTTCTTGAAGGTGTGGATCGTCTCGGGCTTCTCCGAGCCGACGAGGTAGAGCTCGCCGGGGTCGCACTTGTGGCTGGCGATCCAGTAGGCCTCGACCATGTCGCGCACATGGGTGAAGTTGCGCCGGTCGTCGAGGTGGCCGACCTTCATCAGCGGGTCCTGCTTACCGGCCTCGATGCGCGCCACCTGATAGGCGTACCAGGGAATGCCGAAGACATATTCGCGGCGCGGGCCTTCATGGTTGAAGGCGCGGGTGCGGATGACGTTGACGCCGTAGGAGCGGTGATAGACGAAGGCGATCAGGTCCTGGGCGATCTTGGTCACCGCATAGGGATTGACCGGCCGCAGCACGGTTTCCTCGGTGATCGGCAATTCGCTCTCGTGGATTTCGCCATATTCCTCGCCGGAGCCCGGGATGTGGAACGGCGCTTTCGACTTTGCCTGCTTGAGGCCGTCGAGCAAGTTCACAGTGCCGGTGTAGTTCACCGTCATGTAGCGGTGCGGGTTGAGCCAGGACGGGCTCACGAAGCTTTCCGCCGCGCAATGAAAGATGCGGTCGGGTTTCACGATGTCCAGCATGTTTCGCACGCTGATCGGATCGGTCAGGTCGCAATCGACCCAGTTGATCCGGTCGGCGATGTGCATGACGTGGTCCATGCGCGACAGATGCCAGCGCTTGGTGCCCCACACTTCGTAGTCCTTGCCCTTCTCGAAGACGAGATCGGCAAGGTGGGAACCGACAAAGCCCGTTATACCGGTAATGAGAATGCGTTCGGCCATGGTCTCGTTTCTCTCAGGCTGCCTTCTGGCGGGCGAGCAGGGTGTTGACGGCGGCGGCGAGCGGATACTCGGCCGAGATGTGGGTAAAGGGGCAGCCTGCGGCCTCGGCCGCCGCGCCATCGCGCGGGTCGTCACCGAAGAAGGGCGTACGGGAGAGGTCGAGCGCGAAGTCGCGCTGCGCCTGGAACAACAGGCCGGGCGCCGGCTTGCGGCACTCGCAGCCTTCGTCCCAGTTGTGCGGGCAGTGATAGATGGCGGCGATATCGCCGCCGAGGGCGCGCACGTCCGTGGTCATCCTGTCATGAATGGCGGTGAGTTGCGCTTCGGTCAGGGCGCCACGGGCGATGCCGGGCTGGTTGGTGGCGATCAGCACGCGATAGCCGGCTTGCGACAGGCGGGCCACGGCCTCGCGCGCGCCAGGCAGCCAGACGAACTGGTCGGTGGTCGTCACATATTCAGCGCGGCCCATCTGGCGGTTCAGCGTGCCGTCGCGGTCGAGGATGACGGTCGGCGTGCGGGCAAGGAAGCGCTGCAGTTCCGGCAGGCGCTGCAACGTGCCGGGTCCGTAGTAGCGATGGTCGGTTTCGAAGGCGCCGAGTTCACCCCTGGCGACCAGCGCGGTGTAGGCGCGCTTCTCGAAGGATTCGTTGCCGACCGGCAAGGTGTCGATCACGCTGCGCGGCATGATGGCGAAGCCGATATCGACGCCGGACAGGCCCGGCGCCGTGCGCGACTTGTCGTAGAGGGCGACGCGTCCGTTCGTGTCGACGCGCAGGTTGTGCTTCGTGTGCCCGTCGCGATTGCGATAGACGGAAATCTGGGCCGCCGCGCCGATCTTCTCATACTGCGCCCACATGCGGTTGAGATCGAAGGGCCAGTAGTTGTCGCAGTAGAGCAGGAAGAATCGGTCGTCGAGCAGGGCGCGGGCGGCGCGCAGCCGCGGGCCGGTTTCGTCTTCGACGGCGGTGACGACATAGTCAACCTTCAGCCCGAAGGCGCGGCCGTCACCGATATAGTCCTGGATGACCTGGGGCAGGTAGCCGAGCAGGAGCACCACGCGCTCGATGCCCTGGTCGCGCAGCTGTTCGAGCAGATAGGCCAGGAACGGCCGGCCATGAACTTCCACCATCGGCTTCGGACGCGTCAGCGTCAGCGGCAGAAGCCGCGTGCCGCGCCCGCCGGCGAGAATCACCGCCTGGCGAAGGGGATGGAGGGGGGTGGCGCCCATGGCTTTCTGCTTGGTTTGCCCTGTTCCGAACCCATCGGACGCCCGAAAGGACGCCCATCTGTGACCGGCGGCACCCGTCCGGGGCCGCTTCGGGTAGTATGAAACAACCCAAGTGGTTAAGGCTCTATTAAGGTTAACGGCGCTAGCCTGCGCCATCAGCTACGGGGGTCACACCCCGGGCGGTATCCCCGGTGGAGAGCCCATGGCGCGCCTCAGCATCTGCATTCCCACCCGCAACCGGGCCGGCCTCCTTGCCCGGCACCTGGCCCACATATCGCGGTTTGAGAAGCTCGACTACGAAGTGGTTGTGTCCGACAACTGCTCGACCGACAACACGGCCGAGGTGGTCGAGGCGGCGCGCCCCTATCTGAAGCGGCTCTATTACGTCCGCCAGGAAAAGTCGCTGAATTTCTATGAAACGATGATCGCGGCGTGCAACCTGGCGGCCGGCGATTTCGCCATGTATGCCGCGGACGACGATTTCGCCATGGAAGACGGCCTGTTGCGTGCCGTCCAGGTGATGACCGAACGGCCGGAAATCTCGGCGATCTACGGCGCCTGGGAAGAATGGATGCCGGACAGCACCAAGGCTCATGCCCGCCACGGTGCCGAGGAAGACTTCCTGATCGGCGCGCGGGAGTTGATTGGCCTGTTTTCGACCATGAGCACGCCGGAGATTCCAATCTTCCGGGTGGAGGCGTTCCGCCGCAGCCACTTGCCGGTGCAGCACCAGTACGCGTTCGATTTCTACGGCGCCTCGCTGTTCCTGCGCCACGGCCCGATCATGCTGATCCCGGAAACGACGATGCGCGTCACGCGCCATCTCGGCCAGGAATCGAACAGCCTGTTCCGGCCCGACATCCTGCAATGCTACCTCGGCGACTACGAGATGTTCCTGAGCCAGATCCGCGATCTCGGCGCGGGCTCCAACATTGCGCTTATCATCCGCGCCATGACTCACCAGTACATGACGGCGGCCGAGCGCGCGGTGGCGAACAACGAGTTCCTGCAGGCCCGCACGCTTTACATGCGCGCCGCCGCCTATCGAATCGGCGATGCCGAAGCGCGGTTCACCGCCTTCGAAAAGGAGTATTTCGCCCACTGCGTGGCCGATACGGTGCGGGGCTTTGTGCAGATGTGCCAGCCAGTCAGCCGCATCCTGATCGAGCGGAGCGATGAGACGCGGCCCATCTTCCTGATTCTGCCGATGCTGATGCCAAGGTCTTTGATTCTGGAAGTGACGGGCGACGAACTGGCCGAGATGACCGTTGGCGAAGAGGATTTTGTCATCACCCGAGACCCGGCGACGCTGGCGGCGATCGAGACGCGCCGTGGCGAGCCGCTGCGCAAGCATCGCAGCGTCGTTCAGCTGGCCGAGGGCATGCAGTCGGCGGGAGCCGTGCCGCTGAAGGTCAAGAACGAGGTCGCGGCTTAACGCGGCATTAACCCTGCTGGGCCGACTTTGGGCCGGTATGGCCTGCGAAAAGGATCAAGGCGATGGCGATTGACGCGTCCGGTGTGATGGTGGAGAGCCCGAAAGGACTTCCCGACCCGCTTTCCTACGGCAGTTCGGTGGCACTTGAACTGCCGCCGGAGGTGTTGCGCGACATGCCGTCCCCCACGCCCAACCTGCACGACGTGCCGGAAGAGCTGCTGCACATCACCAAGCTGCGCCAGCTAGGCGTCGAACTCACAACCACCTGCAACCTGGCCTGCGTCTATTGCCATTTCGCGCCGCTCACCCGCCGCGGCAAGGACGCCGAGCAGGGCATGGTCGAGAACCTCATCGACTTCGTGAAACAATTCCCCGTCGACTACGTGACCCTGTCGGGCGACGCTGAAATCACGATGTACAAGGGCTGGGACGAGGTGGCGCGCCGCATGCTGGCTGCCGGCATCGAACTTCGCACGATCAGCAACTTCTCCAAGGGCCTGTTTTCGGAAGCCGAGATCGACGTGTTCTCGCAGTTCCGCGAGATCCTCATCAGCCTCGACACCTGCGATGCGGCGTTGCTGAAGAAGATCCGCTACCGTGCCGACCTGCGCACCATCACCACCAACATGCAGCTGGTCCGCACCCGGGCGATCCAGATGGGTCGCAAGATGCCGCATTTCGTCTGCAACGTGGTGACGCACGACATCAACATAGGCCTCGCCGACCAGACCGCTGCCTTCGCGCTCGCCTGCGGCTTTGCCCAGCTCAATTTCGTGCGCTTCGTCGAGCTCGAGGAAGTGTCGGGCGGCAAGAACGACCTGCGCGACAATCCGAACGCCCAGCAGGTGCGCCGCATCCGCGAGTTGCCGATTACCGAGGCCGCCAAGGCGGTCCGCGCGCTGCAGCGCGCCGTGGATCTCTGCAAGGGCAAGATCGCGCTCCACATCCAGCCGGGTGTGGTCGACGAGATCAACCTCATCCTGAATCCCGCGGCGGCCGATGCGAAGCCGATCGATACGGTGGCGCCGGGCCGGATCCGCACGAAACAGTGCCTGATGCCCTGGGACTTCTTCTATGTGCTGTGGAATGGCGACGTGCCGCCCTGCTGCATCGTCAAGGACACGATGATCGGCAATGTGGCGACCAAGCCGCTGGTCGATGTGATCAATGGCGACGGCATCAAGGAATACCGGGCAGGCTTGCTCACTGGCAACCTGAAGCCGGAATGCCAGACCTGCACCTATGTGCCGGACACCGACACCCAAACCCTCACCGCCCATGTGCGCAACTATCTGAGCGCCTATGGCAAGGGGGCTGTGGCCGCCTAGACCGATACCGGGTATTTGCCCCGGCGGGCGGGAATCCCTATGTTCCCGCCCATGAATGCCCCCCGCCCCAGCGACAAGCCCGGCCGCATCGTCGTCGCGATGTCGGGCGGCGTCGATTCGTCGGTGGCGGCAACGCTGCTGAAGCGCCAGGGACACGATGTCATCGGCATCACGCTTCAGCTTTATGACCAGGGCGCCGGTACGGCGCGCGGCAAGACCTGCTGCGCGGGCCAGGACATTGCCGATGCGCGGCGCGTGGCCGAGACCATCGGCATTCCGCATTACGTTCTCGACTATGAGCGGCGTTTCCGCGAAGCGGTTATCGACGACTTCGTCGAAACCTATGTCGCCGGTGAAACACCCGTGCCCTGCGTGCGCTGCAATGAAACGGTGAAGTTCGGTGACCTGATGGCCGCGGCGCTGGACATGGGCGCCGAGGCTCTGGCGACCGGACACTACATTCGCCGCGCCGATGGCCCGGCCGGACCGGAACTTCATGTCGCCGCCGACGCGACGCGCGACCAGAGCTATTTCCTGTTCTCCACTTCGCCGGAACAACTGGCGCGGCTGCGTTTTCCGCTTGGCGATATTCCGAAATCGGAGACCCGTGCGCTGGCCGCGGAATTCGGCCTGCTGACCGCCGACAAGCCGGACAGCCAGGACATCTGCTTTGTTCCGAGCGGCCACTACGCCGACCTCGTGCGCAAGCGCCGGCCCGAGGTCGTGGCGCCGGGCGACATCGTCGACCTGTCCGGCGCGGTGCTCGGGCGGCACGACGGAATCATCAACTTCACCGTCGGCCAGCGGCGCGGGCTCAAGGTCAGCGGCAGCGATGCCCTGTTCGTGGTGCGACTCGACGCTGGCACGAATCGCGTCGTCGTGGGCCCCCGCGCCGCCTTGCGTGTACCGGAATTCCAGCTGCGCGCCGTCAACTGGCTCGGCGATGAGCCGATGTCGTCCGCCGGCGAGGCTGTCGAGGTGCGCGTGCGATCGAGCCAGCCGCTGCAGCCGGCGCGCCTCTTTGCCGGCTCTGGCAACACCGCGCGCGTACAGCCCGACCTGCCGATCGAAGGCGTCGCACCCGGCCAGGCCTGTGCCTTCTACCGCGGCTCGCGGTTGCTGGGCGGTGGCTGGATCACGGCGCCTGCCGCGCAAGCGGCCACCTGAGCGGGGCGAGGATGGCCGAGCGCTTCGAGCCGGGCGATTTCGTGCCCAATTTCGTACTACCGGACGTGTTGGGCCAGACCACCGGCCTGTTCACCCATTCGCGCGGCAACCCGATGGTGCTGGTCTTTGCCGCGGCCAACCACTCACGCCATCTGGAAGCCTTTGCCCGTCGCGCGGCACAGTTCCGCGGCGCCGATCTTTTCATCGTCACGCGGCTTTCGCCGGCCGAGAACCAGGCCCTGGCCAACCAGGTAGTGCTGCCCTGGGGCGTGCTGTCCGATGCTGGGGGCTCGGTCTTCGCGGCCTATGCCGGCGAGGATGCGCCGCTGACGACCTATGTGCTCGACCGTGGCCTGCGGGTGGCGGCCGTGACCCGCGACGGCGACGGCCTGGCACAGGCCGAGGCCACGCTGGTTGCGCTCGCTGCCATAGGCGCGCCGGACGCCGCACAGGAAATCGCATCGCCGGCCCCGGTCCTGCTGCTGCCCAGGGCCATCGAGCCAGACTTCTGCCGCGAACTGATCGACACCTGGCACGCCCAGGAAACCTTCTATTCTGGTGGTCATGATTCGCTGTCCGACCGTGATTCCGACTATGGCGCCGGAGTGAAGGTGTCCAAGGTCCGGCGCGATCTGGAGATCACCGATCCCGCACTGCAGAAGCGGCTGGCGCGGGCCTTCGGCCGCCGCATCGTTCCCGCCGTCGCCAAGGCGTTCTCGTTCGAGACCCGCCGCACCACTGGTTTCAAGATCGGCCGCTATGGTGGCGAGAAGGGCGGCTATTTTCGTCCCCATCGCGACAACCTCACGCCCGCCGTGGCGCATCGTCGCTTCGCCGTGTCGCTGCTGCTCAACGATCCGGCGGACTACGATGGCGGTGCGCTGACCTTTCCCGAATTCGGCTCGGCGCTGTACCGCGGCGCCGCGGGCGCGGCGCTGGTCTTCAGCTGCTCGCTTCTGCACGAAGTCACACCGGTGACCCGCGGCCATCGTTTCGTCCTGCTCACGTTTCTCTATGGCGCCGAGGAAATCCGCCAGATGGAGCAACGGCGTGCGGGCGGCAAGGCCTGAAGCATGCTGCCCGTTGGCCTCGGCCTGATGGCGATCGGCGGCGGGCTGTTCGTCTGGGGTACCCATGTGAACCAGCGCCGTGACGCCGACCCGGCGCGCGATGGGCTCCGGCGCATTGCATTCGGGATGCTTGTTCTCGTGCTGGGCTCGATCAACGCCTTTGTCGGCGTGCTGATGTGGATGTTGCAGGTCACCCTGTCCTAGAGCAGCAGGCGCTCAAGTGGAAACACTTGATCGCCAATACCTGCTTTCGAGCCTTGCCTTGACGGCTCGGAAGGCGGGCTTTATATCCCCACGCCACGGCGGTGTAGCTCAGTTGGTAGAGCAAGGGACTCATAAGCCCTGGGTCGCTGGTTCGAGTCCGGCCACCGCCACCAGATCAAAAACCCCCGCAATCCCAACCGGTTGCGGGGGTTTTTCGTGCCCGATCGACGCGCCTCTGGTTGTCCCGCCATCTGCAGTCCGAAGATTGAGAGGCCTGTGTCCCCGTGAGTCCGATGCGGTGAAGCCGTCTCGCCTTGATGACTTTGCTATACACTGCGCGGGGGTGATCTCAGCCACGCCCCATCCTTGCAACCGGCGGGAGTAAGCTCATGTCCGCGCATCGTTTCACCTTTCCGGGCCTCACGGGCGCCACGGTCAACCTGGCCGATTACAAGGGCAAGGCGGTGCTGGTGGTGAACGTCGCCAGCCGTTGCGGCCTGACCCCCCAATACGAAGGCCTGCAGAAACTGTGGGGTGAGAAGGGCAAGAAGGGCCTCGTGGTCCTCGGCGTGCCGTCGAACGATTTCGGAGCGCAGGAGCCGGGAAGCGAAACGGAAATCCAGTCCTTCTGCAGCACGAATTATTCAGTCGATTTTCCGATGACGGGCAAGCAGACCGTGATCGGCGGCACCGCGCATCCCTTCTATCGCTGGCTGGTGGAAGAGGCGGGCGAGGCGGCGGCGCCGAAGTGGAACTTCCACAAGGTTCTGATCGGCAAGAACGGGGAGCTGGCGGGCATCTTTGGCAGCCGCACCGACCCCGCTGACAAGGACCTTGCTGCCGCGATCGACAGCGCGCTGAAAGCGTGAGTGGCGCAGGGGTACAGAATCGCGCGGGGCAGTATTCCAGGGCTCGCGCGGTCGTGACGGGAGTTTTGCGGCATTTAGCTCTTGCTCCCGCATGGAACCCATCCCACCTTTGATACGGATCGACAAACCCGGGATTTCCACCATGCTTCGCTCTGTTGCGCTGGCCAGCCTTGTCGCGGCCCTGTTCGTCTCGACTGTTCCAGCACTGGCACAGCGCATGGTCCTGCCGGAAAAGCTTACGGCACAGGACGTCCGCTGGCTCACCGACTTCTGCACAAAGCGCGGCAATACGGCGGGTACCGACGCATTCAAGCGCTGCTTCGACACGAAGGCGAAGGAAATCCTCGACCAGCGCGAGGCCGACCAGCGCTATCGCGCCAATCCGGTGTAGCCCGCTGGCCTAGAGCGCACCCAGGATCAGGTTCAATCCGATCGCGGCCAGTGCGAGCAGCAGCGCGCGGCGGAACATCTGTTCCGGCAGACGCCCGCGCAGCCGGTTGCCGATCGCCACGCCTGCCAGAACCGGCAGCGTCGCGATGGCCGACGCGCCGAGGCTCGGCAGCGTCAGGAGTCCGTTGATCGCCATCGTGATGTAGAGTGTCGAACTGCCGATGGTGAAGATCGTCGCTGTCGCGGCGATGAATTCATCGCGGTCAAGCCGCAACGCCACCAGATACATGGTCAGCGTGGGACCAAACAGGTTGGACAGACCGCCGAGAAACCCGGCGATCACGCCCGCCACGGGATGCCCCCAGCGCTCCGCCCGCGCGGGGAGTTGCGTGCGGAGCGGAAAGGCCTGCATCAGGCTGAACAGGACGACGATCACGCCGAGCACCAGGGACCCGGTGCGAAAATCTACCTCGGCCATGAACTGCGCCGCGATGACCGTGGCCACCAGCATCGGCACGATCAGCGTCGTGAAGCGCTTAAGAGCCCACAGCACACCCTTGCCCTGAAACATCTGCTGGATGTTGGAGGCGAGCACCGGCACGGTCATCAAGGCCACCGCGCTCGGCACGTCGAGCACGGTGGCCAGCAACGGGATGACGACAAGCGGCAGGCCGATCCCCAGCACGCCCTTGACCACGCCGCCGGCGATGAAGGCCGCGGCCGCAAATGCCAGGACACCCCAGCCCAGCGCCAGGATGTCCATGGAAGCGGGTCAGCCCTGCTCTTTCTCGGTGATGGGCGGAATGCCCGCCGGCACGATGCCCTCGTGGTGGTGCACGATCTTCCACTGGCCGTTCATCTTGCGAAAGACGTCGGTGATCCGGACCTGGCCCTTGATGGCGTTGGGCGGCTGGTATTCGAAGTTCAGGTAGTAGCGCGCGATGGCGGCATCGCCCCAGGCATCGACCACCGGTTCGTCATAGGTCAGCTTCAGCTTGCCGCGCGACTGCATCTGCGCCTGGTCGGCCTGGCGGAACTTGTTGCGCTCGGCGGGCCCGCGCACAAGGTGCGGCTGGAACACGTCCCAGATGGTCGTCTCCGGCGTCATCACCGTTTCGGAATGGGCGGTGTCATGGCGCTCGAAGGCATCGAAGATGCCCTTGATGACGCCGGCAAGCTCGCGCTTCAGTGCCTCATTGTCCTGTCCGCTCACGATTGTTCCTTTCCTGTGTCGTTTGATCCTGAGATCGCCATACCGGGGCGTCAAGCGAAGTTGGGTCCGGTCTTTTTCCAGCGTCGCTGCATCCGCATCCGCCTATCGGTGACAGAGCGTCA
>CANJEJ010000048.1 GCA_947473325.1 Alphaproteobacteria bacterium
TGCGGCCGAAGAAGACCGGCGCATGCTCGGGCTCGAAGGCCTCCAGCCCGCGGAACGGACTGCCCTGGTGCCAGCGCAGTGTCTCGGTCGACTCGCTGCCGCTTTCGATCCGCTTGTGCAGCAGGCCGCGCAAATGCACTTCCAGCATCTGCTCGAAGGCCAGCGCCTCGGTGAAGTCGTGCGACGCGGCGCGCAGCGTGTTCTGTGCCTCGTCGACAAACCAGATCCGGAAAAACTGGTCGACGGCGCGCTTGTCGTCGAGCCGGCGCTGCAATTCGCCGTCATCCTCCAGCGAGGCCAGCACCGGCGCGCGCTTGCGATAGAGCAGGATGTCGGGCAGCCCGCGTTCGCGATAGGCGGCGACCGCCTCTTCGAACTCCCATTCCGTGCCGGTGACGGGTCCGCCCGAGATGCGGCCGCTGAACCGGTCGGCGGGCAACCGCACGCCCAGCCGCGACCAGATCACCACGACCATGATGTCGGCCTCGGCGGGGGGCGAGATCATGGTTTGGAAATGCTCGGTGGCGATCAGCGGCTCGCGCTCCCACAGCATGGCGCGCAGGCGGAAATGGTGCAGGAACTCCTTGTCCAGGCGATCGATCACGCGCTGTGCGATCAGGCGTTCCGGCCGCACGTCCGACGGCGACGAGATGAAGATCTTCAGTTCCCGCATGGCTCAGGGCCCTGCCGGCGTCCGGCGCAGCAGATACATGCGCAGCTTGCCATAGCCCTTGGCTGCCGGCATGTGGCCGACATAGTCGCAACGGACCGGCAGGTCGGCCTGCAGCGCGAGGTCGGCGGCAAAGGATTCCGTGACATAGACATCGCCCACCGGCGTGATCGGTTCGATGCGGGCGGCGCGGCTGACATGGGCGCCAAAGAAATTGTCGCGGCGGAGCAGCGGGTCGCGCTGGCTGTAGACAGGCCCGGTGTGTGCGCCAAGCCGCAGACCCAGATGCGCTGGCAGGCCAACGGCCTCTGGCTTCAGGCTGTCAACCGCCGCCTGAAGGTCCAGCGCACACAGTGCGGCCGCCGCGGAATCGCGCAGGACCAGGAAGACGCCATCGCCCCAGGTGTTGCGGAACAGGATGCTGGCTTCATGGGGCTCAAGGGCCCGCGCCATGGCGCCCAGAATGTGATCGACGAAGCGGGGAATCTCGCTGTCGCGCAATTTGCTGAAGCCCTTGATGTCGCCGAAGATCATCGCGCGCGGCGTGCGACCACCGGCGGCTTTCGCGGCCGGCGCACGGGCGGGGGCCACCGCCCGCGCTGGGGCGGCAATGATGTGGCCGGTGCGTCCCAGCGCCCGCCAGGCCGCGACATCGACGGCCGTGCCCGCCATGCCTGCTGCCGGCAGGCCGTCCCAGATGGCGAGCTGCTCGGCGTCCGTGTCGAGATACTGCGCCCGCAACACCGCAAGTCCCATGGCTAGCCGCGTGGCATAGGAAAACAGGCTGTCATCGCCGAGATAGAAATCCTCGGTGGCAAAGGACGTGCTGCTCGCCCGCGCGAGGCAGGCATCGAAGCGCGCGACCCAGTCGCTGCCACCGTCAGCCACCGAGACATCCCGGAACTCGGCCTGTGCGAAGGGCAGCACGACATGCAACTCGGCGCCCCGCTCCAGCAGCGCCTCGGCGATTGTGATGTCGGCGCCACTCGCCAGCGCGCCATAGCCGAAGCCGACATCGCGTTCGGCAAGCCAGCGGTCCACCGCCTGCCGCAGGGCCGGCATGTCGGCATCGGTCAGGCGGCCCTGGGCAACGCGATGGCCGCAATAGTGGATGACCCGTGGTGCGCGCAGCATTGCGAGGATGCCGGGATCCTGGCCGCGCAGTGCACAGACAAGCCGCAGCTGGCGCCGCGTCGTGGCAAAGGCTGCCTGGTCGTGGAGCGGCACGCTGGCGGCGCGTGCCAGCGCGGCGCGCCCCTGCTCGACGTCGCCGAGGATGAGATGGGCTTCGGCTTCCGTGGCGAGGCGGAAATAGGCCTCCTCGCTGGTGGCGGCTGTGCCACCAGTGTTCTCCAGCGCGGCGCGGGCGAAAGACCGCGCCGCCGCATCCTGTCCGGCGATCAGGAACAAGGTGGCGGCGTTGATCGCAGGGTAGTAGCCGCCCGTCCTGCGGTGAACGTCCGCATAGAGCGCGGCGGCCTCGGCGGCCTTGTGCGTGCGGGCGGCGCCCTGTTCGGCCAGGGCGAAGTCCTTGGCGATGCGGGCGGCGAGCGCCGCCACATCCTCGATCGCGGCATCGCCGGCCAAGCCCAGTTCAGCAAAACGTCGCGCCGCGGTCCGGGTGGCACCCGCCCGCGCCAACTGCAGCACGGCACGGTGGCGCAGCGCGAGGTCGCCGGGGTGTTCGGAAAGCGCCTGCGAAGCAAGGTCATAGGCCGTCAGCAATTCGCCCCGCCGCTCGGCTTCCTTGACCCGCCGCAGCCAGCCCGCTGCCGTGTCGCGTGACGGCTTCTGCTCAGTCATGGCCCCCACACAGCGTTCGCAATCCGCCGGGGCAGTATGCCCGTATCCGCGGGCGTGCGCATGGCCCGTTGACGGGGCGGGGCGTGAAAACCGGCGCGGGTGCAGCCCGGCCGGGTGGAAAGGGCGGCGTTTAGCCTCAGTTGTACTTGCGCAGTTCCATCTTGGCGACGGTCTCGGCATGGACGGCGTCGGGGCCGTCGGCCATGCGCAGCGCGCGCGCCCAGGCCCATTGATAGGCAAGGCCGAATTCGGAAAAGCCGCCGGCGCCGTGCACCTGCATCGCCCGGTCGATCACTCGGGCAGCCATGTTTGGCACCACGACCTTGATCATCGCGATCTCGGCCCGCGCGCCCTTGGCGCCGACCTTGTCCATCATCCAGGCGGCCTTCAGCACCAGCAGGCGCGCCTGTTCGATCTCCATGCGCGACTGGGCCACCTCGTCGCGCAGCGTGCCCTGGTCGGCGAGCGACTTGCCGAAAGCGCTGCGCGCCCGCATGCGCCGGCACATCAGCTCCAGCGCCCGCTCCGCCGCGCCGATCTGGCGCATGCAGTGATGGATGCGGCCAGGCCCCAGCCGGCCCTGCGCGATCTCGAAGCCACGGCCCTCGCCCAGGATCAGGTTCTCCGCAGGCACGCGCACATCGGTGAACTGCATCTCGCAATGGCCATGCGGCGCGTCGTCGAAGCCGAACAGCGGCAGGCGGCGGACGATCTCGACACCCGGCGTGTCCATCGGGATCAGGATCTGCGACTGCTGCTGGTGCACAGGTGCGTTCGCGTCCGTCTTGCCCATGAAGATCAGGATGCGGCAATCGGGATGGCCGGCATTGGTGGTCCACCACTTGCGGCCATTGATGACATAGTGGTCGCCGTCACGGCGGATGGTGGAGCGCACGTTGGTGGCGTCGCTCGATGCGACATCCGGCTCGGTCATGCAGAAGGCGCTGCGGATCTCGCCGGCGAGCAGCGGCTTCAGCCATGTCTCCTTCTGCAGATCCGTGCCGTATTTCCACAGCAGTTCCATGTTGCCGGTGTCGGGCGCGTTGCAGTTGAACACCTCGGGCGCGATAGGCGAGCGGCCCATCACCTCGCAGAGCGGCGCGTAGTCGAGGTTGTGCAGGCCGGCGGCGAGCGTGGCGTCGGGCAGGAACAGGTTCCAAAGGCCGGCCTTCTTAGCCCTCGCCTTCAGCTCTTCCATCACCGGCGGCACACCGCGGCGACCAAGCTCGTCGAGCTGGCGGGTATAGACGTCTTCGGCGGGATAGACCTCGGCGGCCATGAAGGCCTCAAGCCGGGGCAGGTAGGCGCGCGCGCGCTCGGTCAGTTCAAAGGACATGGCGGCACTCTAGCCGCTCGTGCCGCTGCGTGCAGCGCCGAAAGATGCCGCCTTATCCCTGCGAAATTGGCAGTGCGCGCGGAAACACGATTTCAGGTGCCTCGCCCACGGCGGGACGGGCGGGTGTTGTCGCAATCTCCCGGGCATAGGCGATGAGATCATCCCGCGAAAAACCGGAGAGGGCGGCGGCGGGCAACCCCGTGAAGAACTCCTCCGCGCGCCGGGCATGGCGGGCGATCCCGATCGTCTGGCCTTGCCGCACCTTCACCCCGGCAGCGGCGAGTGCGATCAGGCCCTGCAGCAGCCGGCTCTCGGCGCCGTCGCGGGGCGCGGCTTGCCACAGTCGCTCCCAGACCTCATGCGCTTCCCAGTAAAAGCCGTGATCGAAAAGATCGATGCCATGGGCGAGCAGATCGCCCGAAGCCACCGCGCCGTCGTTCGCGGGCCGGTGCGCGAGGGGCCGGCCCGGAACATAGGCGGAGGCAGGAAGCGAAAGCAGGCCTGCGCCTACTTCATCATGCCCTTGGGGTCGGTCAGGCGGAAGATGATGCCCTGCTGGGAATAGTCGGCGATCTGGTTCAGGCGCCCGCCCTTGCCCTTCTGCATCGCCGTCAGGTCCGACGTCGTGTAGGCGTCGGTCAGGAAGGCGAAGCGCGCGCCGGGCGGCCGGGCGGGGAAGCGGCCGGAATGCCAGGTGCCCTTCCACATCATGATGCCCTGCGCGCCGCTCATGTAGAGCGCCTTGAGCGATTCCGGCTTCGGGATGTCGTTCGGATCGTCCGGGTCGGTCGGCGCGCCGAACACCGTGACGGACGCATCGTTGCCAAGCGGGAAGAAGGCCTGTGTCACGTTGTAATGCCGTTCAATGCGGGTGAACTCCAGCACCGGCTTGAAGTCGAAGGCGGCGTATTCCAGCTCGACCTTGCCCTCGATCTCGAACTTCACGTCCCAGGTCTTGACCGTCGCGCCCTGGTAGTGCGGCTTGTCGCTGCGTTCGCCCAGCAGCTGGCCGAACGGCGCGAAGTTCTGCTCGGTCAGCGGTTCGATGGGAATCTCGATGATCTTGGCCATGAAGTGTTCCTTGCTGGATGTGCTCGGTGTCTGGTGAGGGCTTGCGGTTGCCGCGTCAGGAAAGGAAAAGCCGGATGCCGCCAGCCGGCGCTGACCAGAAGGCAGTTTCCTTCATCGTGTTCATGTCGGCGCCGCTGGACATGGTGCGTTCAATTTCCACGGTGGTGGAACGCCGCGTCAGCATCAGGAAGTTGGCCCAGCCGCCCAGCGACACATGGTTGTGCCAGGTGCCGCGGCGCAGGCAGACGCCCTTGCTGCCGTCGATCAGGAAGGCGGCCGCGCGCGTCATGTCAGGCGCGATGTTCGGCGCCATGGGATCGGCGGGCGGCGGCGCCAGCACATGGATCAGCGGCACCGAACCGCCCAGCGGCGTGAAGGACTGCTCGGTCAGGCGATGGCTTTCAAGGCCGCTCACTGTCATTGGGCCGGGGCCATAGGTCGCCCACACCATTTCCGTGACGCCGCCGGCGCCAGGGTCGAAATCATGCGCCGTCTGGAACTTGACGGTCGCGGTGGAGAACAGCGTCGGATTACCGGGTTCCGGTTTCTCGCCGATCACCCAGCCAAAGGGCACGATGGCTTCGGGCGTGAGCCGCTGGACTTGCAGGCTGAGTGCTTCGGTCATGAAGCTCTCCTCGATCATTCAGGACATGAAATGAAAGCCGCCCCGGCCGGCAGCTGCCGGTCGGGGCGGGGTTTCCTCGTTTAGCGCTTGTTGAGCTTGTAGGCGGTGATATTGCCGTTGGTCTGGCCCTGGTTCTCCCAGCCGGTCACCTTCAGGCTGCGCGCCAGCGGGATGACGGTGTCGACCAGGTAAACCTGCGGCGGGTTCTCCGCCATGATGTTCATCAGCTCGACCAGGATCTGCTGCCGGCGCGCGGTGTTGGCCGCGGGCAGGTGCAGGCCTTCGTTGACCAGTTCGTCATACTTGTCGTTCTTGTACTTGTAGGAATTCTGGAACGACTTGCCATAATTCATCAGGCTCAGGCTGTAGAAGGGATCGGGGAAGGCGGGCGATTCGCTATAGAGCATCGCCTGGTAGTCGCCCTTGAAGAAGCGGTCGGAAAAGGCCGTGCCGCTACCGACCATCTCGATCTCCATGTTGATACCGATCTGCTTCAGCTGGTCGGCAATGAAAACCGCTTCCTGTTCGGCATGGGCGCCGGGGCGCGAACCGCTGACGACGAATTTCACGGTGAAGCCATTCGGGTGGCCCGCTTCGGCCATCAGCTGCTTCGCCCGCGCCACGTCATGCTTGATGTACTTGTTCATGCCTTCGATGCCGTAGTCGGCATGGATGCCGGTCTGCGCCGGCTTGCCGAAGCCACGGAACACGCCCTTGACGATCGCCTCGCGGTCGATGGCGAGCGAGATCGCCTCGCGCACCTTCGGCTTTGCCAGGCGCTCGTCCAGGTAGTTGAGAAGCAGCGTGTCGCGGATGTTGCCGACGCAGGTGTCAAGCTTGACGCTCTTGTCGCTGGCGAGCGCGGCATATTCCTGCAGCGGCAGCACGGCCGAGAAGTCCGACTCGCCGCTGCGCAGCAGTTGCGAGCGGATCGAGCTGTCGTACAGCCCGAGAACCACCAGCCGCCCCGCGTTGCCGCGGCGCGCGGCGTCCCAGAAATTCGGGTTGGGCGTCACGGTCAGGCGCGATCCCGGCGTGAAGTTGGCCGGCGTGCTGAGCTGCCACGGCCCGAAATCGGCCGAGTTCTTGCCCAGGAAGGCAAGGCCCAGCGGGTCGTCGGCGGCGGAGTTCTTCTGCACCGTCTTCATGTCGTAGATCTGGGTCTGGACCCAGGTGAAGGCGATGAAGTCGAAGATGGTGGGCGTCTTCAGGTGCACGCGCACCGTATAGGGATCGACGGCTTCGATCGGATCCTCGCGGAACGAGTTCACGTCGAAGGCCAGGAAGCGGACGATGCTGGCCTGTTTCAGCGCGCGGTCGAGGCTCCACTTCACGTCGGCCGAGGTCATCTCGTTGCCGGCGGCGCTTTTCACGCCCTTGCGCAGCTTGAACTCCAGCGCCTTGCCATCGGCCGTGTAGCCCCAGGATTCGGCGAGGTTGCCGCGCAGGTCGGTCTGGACCCGCGGGCTTTCGAGGCAGCCATTGCCCTTCAGCTTCTCGGCCGCGACTTGCAGCAGTGTCGAAGCCTGTTCGTTGGCGACATAGGCCGACGCCTCGCCTTCGTAGCGTGTCTGCAGGTCGAGCTGCTGCGGCACGGCTGGCACGGCCTTGACGATGGTGGCGGTCTGGCGCTGTTGCGCGTGCACAGCCGGCGCCAGCAGCAGGCCCGCGGCGAGCGCGCCCAGCAAGACGGCCCGGCGGCCGGATAAGAATCGATTCATGAAATCCTCCCAGTTGCGCGACGCATTGAATCTACACCGCTCTCAGGATCATTCACGAGGATCGAGCGGCCTTCAAGCAAGCCGTGCGGCGTCGCGTGCGCTGGGCGGCTGACGTGCACGTAAATGTCATTCCAGCACGGCACGTGGAAGGTGGAAGGACACCACCCAGTTCGGCTGATCGACAATCTCGCTGATGCGTAGGTCGCCTGCGACCGAGCAGAGCATATAGGCGTCGGCGGCGGCGAGGGCGTGGCGCGCTGCCAGCAGATCAATCATGGTGCGCACCGCATCGCGCGCGGCCTGCATCAGGTCGGGTCCGATGCCGGTGGTGGCGTCCCACCCCTTGGACTCGCCCCGTGTGAGCGCGCTGCCAGGCGTGGTGAAACGCGGGAAGGCCAGGCGCTCTCCTTTGATCAGGTCGAAATACAGCGCGACATCCATCGGGCTTTCGATCGCGGTGCCACAGACCTCGCCATCGCCCTGCGCGGCATGCGTGTCGCCGACCGAGAACAGCGCACCCGCCACCTCGACCGGCAGATAGAGCGTGCTGCCGGCCGTCAGGTCGCGGATGTCGAGGTTGCCGCCGACGCGGCGTGGCGGCACCACCGAATGCAGCCCGGGCGCGGCGGGCGCCACGCCCATGGTGCCGGCAAAGGGGCGGATGGGGATGCGGCCCGACCGGCCCCACGCAGCGGGTTGAGACCCGCCGCGATCGTAGGACCAGAGGTGCAGCCGCGGCTCAGGAAAGTCGGCGGCAAGCAGGCCGAAACCCGGCAGGATGGCGGTCCAGCCAAATCCCGATGGTGCGAAGGATTCCACCCGCACCGCCAGCGTGTCGCCGGGTTCGGCGCCATCGACGTGGACCGGGCCGGTGACCGGGTTTATCCGGCCGAAGTCGAGCCCAGCCAGGTCGGCGGCGCCGCTCGCGGCCGTGATCTGTCCGCCGGCAGCATCCTGGCAGGCGAAGGCCACAGTGCTGCCCGGAGCCACGGTCACCACGGGTGCCAGGCCACGGTCCCAGCCGAAATGGCAATGCTGGGCGTGAACGGTGTGGCGGGCCGCGGGATGCATCGTCGAGCCGTTGCTAAAAAAGGGTTCCCCCGGATGGGGCGTTGCCCTATTTGTACGCCCCGCGCTGGTATAAAGAAACGAAGAACCGGGGAACGACCCCGCGGCGGGATGGCAAACGTGGTGCAGGCGAATAGCGACGCTCAGTCCAGTCCCGCGCCGGTGGCGGCGCAGCAGCGCGTTGCGAAGCCCTCGCGCTCAGGCGGCTTCCTGCGCCTGGTGGCGCGCCGCCTGCTCCTCATTCCGATCTCGATGTTCTTCGTGATCACATTTTCCTATTTCCTGGTGGAGATGATGCCGGGCGATCCGGCGCTCGCCATCGCGGGAACGACCGCGAGCGAACGCGAGGTCACTATCATTCGCCAGCAGCTGGGCCTCGATCGCCCGTTCGACGAACGCTATGCCTCCTTCATAGCTGGCGTGGTGCAGGGCGACTTCGGCATCTCCTTCTTCGATGGCCAGAGCGTGCGGGAAAGCATTTTCCGCTTCCTGCCGGCCAGCCTGGAGCTGATGGTCCTTTCGCTCTCCCTTGCAGCGCTGATCGGCATTTCCATCGGCGCGATGGCGGGATATTTCCGCCGCCGCGCGCCCGATTCCATCGCCCGCATAGGCATCACGGCGTTGCAGGCGGTGCCGGAATTCCTGATCGGCCTCTTGCTCATCTTCACCGTCTTCTACCTGTGGCGGTTGGCGCCGCCGCCGGTCGGCCGGCTCGGGCTGTCGGATTCCTATCCGGACCCAGTGACGCGCTTCCTGTTTATCGACCTCATCATCGCCGGCGACTGGGACGGTCTGGTCTCGGCTCTGCACCGCGCCCTGCTGCCCGTGCTCACGCTGGCCATCGGCACCGCCGCCTATTTCGCCAAGGTGTCGCGCACCACCATCGGCGCGGCGATGGAATCGCGCCAGGTGCAGTTCGCCCGCGCCTGCGGCTTGTCGGAGTTCATGGTGCTGCGCTATGCCCTGCTGCAGGCACGCACGCCGATCCTGACCTACGCCGCCATCCTGATAGGCACCCTGGTGGGCGGCGCCTCGATCATCGAAACCATGTTCGCCTGGCAGGGGCTGGGCCAGTGGGGCCTCGCCTCGATCATCGCGCTCGACGTGCCGGCCATCCAGGGATTCATCATCGCCACCGGCCTGTTCTCCATGCTGGTCTACCTGGCGCTCGACCTGCTGGTCGCCGCGCTCGATCCACGGGTGACGCATGAGTAGCCTGGCTCTGTCGCGTCCGGGCATCGTGCGTCGCAACCTGGGGCTCTGGCTGGGGCTCGCCATCGTGTTCGGCCTGCTGCTCGCGGGCTTCTTCCTGCCGTTGCCCTATGACCCGATCAAGCCCGACGCCAACGCCGTGCTCGAACCGCCGTCGGCCGCGCACTGGTTCGGCACCGACAATCTGGGCTTCGACGTCTTCTCGCGCGTCATCGCGGCGGCGCAGCGCGACCTGCCGCTGGCCTTGGGCGGGGCGCTGGTCGCGGCGCTGATCGGCGTGCCGCTGGGCCTTGCCACCACGCTGAAGAACCGCGCCAGCAACCTCATCATGCGCGGGCTCGACGCTTTCCAGGCCTTCCCGCTGCTGGTGCTCGCCATCGCGCTCGTGACGCTGACCGGAAACCGGCTCGAGATGGTGGTGCTCGCCATCATCGTCATCCAGACGCCGCGATTCGTCCGCCTGATTCGTGCCGAGGGCCTCGCCATCCGCGAATCGCGCTTCATCGAGGCGGCGGAAGCGATGGGGGCAAGCCCGGCGCGCATCCTGTTCGTCCACCTGCTGCCCAACGTGTCCGGCGTGGTGATGGTCCAACTGTCCATTGCCGCCGCCAATGCGCTCACGGTGGTGGCGGCGCTCAGCTTCCTCGGCATCGGCGTGTCGCCGCCGACACCCAGCTGGGGCGTGATGATCCAGGGCGGCGCGCGCCTCATGACCTCGGGCGAATGGTGGGTGTCGCTGTTCCCCGGCCTCGCCGTCTTCCTTGCCGTGATGTCGCTCAACCTGATCGCCGACGAGCTTGACATCATCTTCGAGCGGTCGAGCCGCTGATGCTGTCGGTCCGCGACCTGGAAACGCGTTTCGTCACCCGGCGCGGCGTCGTCTATGCCGCCAACGGCGTATCCTTTGACGTCGGCGACGGCGAGATCGTCGGCATCGTCGGCGAAAGCGGCTCGGGCAAGAGCGTCACCATCAGCTCGGTCCTCGGACTGATCCGGCCGCCCGGCGCCGTGGTCGGTGGCTCAGCGATGTTCGACGGCACCGACCTGCTCAAGCTGCCGGGACGCGCCCTGCGCCACATCCGCGGCGCCCGCATCGGCTTCATTGCCCAGAACCCCTTCGGCGCCCTCAACCCGATCCTCAACATCGAGGCGCAATTCGCCAACGTGACGCGGGCGCATGGCCGGGCCGACCGGGCGACCATCCGCCAGAACGCGCTCGAGATGCTGAAGCGCGTCGGCATCGCCGGGCCGGAGCGCGTGCTCGACGGCTATGCGCATGAACTCAGCGGCGGCATGGCCCAGCGCGTCGTCATCGCGCTCGCCCTGCTGCTCAACCCGTCGCTGGTCGTGGCGGACGAGCCCACCACCGCGCTCGATGTGACGGTGCAACGGCAGATCCTCGACCTCATCGCCGGCCTGATCCGCGAAGGCCGCCGCTCGATGCTGATCGTCACGCACGACCTGGGCGTCGTCGCGCAATATTGCGACCGCGTCGTCGTCATGTATTCCGGCCGCGTGGTGGAAGAGGGGCCGGTGGCGACCGTCTTCACCCGGCCGCTGCATCCCTACACGCTGGCGCTGCTGCGCGCCGTGCCGCGGCGCGGCGAACCGATCCAGGCCCTGGGCGGCCGCGTGCCCGACCTGCTGTCGAAGCCCGTCGGCTGCGCCTTCCGCCACCGCTGCGCCTTCGCCAAGCCGCGCTGCGAATCCGAGACGCCGGAAATCCGGCCGGTGGCGTCAACGAATCCTCTTGGGCGCACGGTCGCCTGCCACCTGGATGTCGAACGCGAGGTGCCCGCCCTTGCCGCTGGTTGACCTCCGCAACGTCTTCCGCTCCTTTCGCCGGCCGGACGGTTCGTCTGTCTGGGCGGTGAACGACGTCTCGCTGACGGTAGAGCAGGGCCAGACGACGGCCCTGATCGGCGAAAGCGGCTCGGGCAAGTCGACTCTCGGCCGCCTCGTGCTCGGGCTGCTGCCGCCGGATTCCGGCACCGTGTCCTTCGAAGGCGTCAACATCGCCGGCCTGCCGCGGCCCGAGATGCGGCGGCTGCGCGCGCGCCTCGGCGTCGTGTTCCAGGAACCCTATGAATCGCTCAACCCGCGCCTCACCGTCGGCGCCATTGTCGAAGAACCGCTGATCATCCATCGCCCGGCCTTGACCAGGGCCGAGCGGCGCGCCCGCGTCGACCAGGCCCTGCGCGAGGTCGATCTCGACCCCCAGGTCGCCGACCGCTACCCGCAGGCGATGAGTGGCGGCCAGCAGCAGCGCGTCGGCATCGCCCGCGCGCTGATCCTGGAACCGAGCCTCGTCGTGCTGGACGAGCCGACCTCGTCGCTCGACCTGTCGGTGCGCGCCCAGATCCTGGAACTGTTCGGCCGCCTGCGCGCCAAGCACGGCCTCACCTACCTGTTCATCTCGCATGACATCACGACGGTCGAATATTTCAGCGACCAGGTGATCGTGCTCTATCTCGGCCGCGTGGTGGAACGCGGGCCCACGCCCGAGGTGCTGGCGCGCCCGCGCCATCCCTATACCCAGGCGCTGCTGTCGGCGCGGCTGTCGGTCGATCCCACCGTGTCGCCGCCGCACTTCCCGATGACGGGCGACCCGCCGTCGCCCACGGCCTTCATCCCCGGCTGTCCGCTGGTCGGCCGCTGCCCGCTGGAAGTGTCAGAATGTTCCAAAGCGCCCGTGCCGCTGCATGCGGTGGGGGTGGGGCACGAAGTGGCCTGCATCCGCGCCTAGCCGGCGTTCACCATCTCCATCCGGAAGGACTCTGTGGCGGGCGCGAAATGGCGCAGGGTCAGCTTGCCCTGCTTCAACACATGCTGCAGCGCATAGGCGACCGACAGTGCGTCGTCCAGCGCGTCATGACCTCGCAGCGGCGGGTGTGTCAGGCCAAAATATTCGCTGATCTTGTCGCTGCGCGTCTTGGCCACATCTTCCTCCGGCATGCCTGCCTGTAGGAACAGCTTGCAGGCATTGTCGAAGCGATGTGCCGGGATCGGCGGCGCGACACCGGCGATGTAGCAGCTGATTGCCATCATGTTGAGCTCGTCCTTGCCCCAGGACCACATCTGCGCGCCATCCGCAAAGCGGTCGAGCTGCGCCAGAGCGTCGGACAGTGAGGTGCCCTGGTCCGCCAGCGTCTGTGCGGTGATGCCGGTCAGCCAGGTGAAGAACTCGGACACTTCATAGGCTTTGCCATAGCGGTCGATGGGCTGCACATGGACGCGAAAGCGGTCGATGATCGCGAAGTCGCCGGTGAGTGAAAGTTTCACGGCGCCGATCTGGGCAATCACGGGATCGGGATCGACCGGCGCACACCAGAAGCGCCGCGGGGATTCGCGCAGGCACAGAAATTCGCAGTCGAAGATGATCGCTGTCTCGGTCATGGCGATAGGATCCGATTTCGCGGGGAACCGCAGGCGGCGGGCAACAGCGACAGCGTATCATGGGCAAAAGGAAGGGGCGCGACCCCGGGGGATCGCGCCCTGCTTTATGAACCAACCGGGTCGAGGTGCTCAGCCCAGCGGCTTGTCGAACAGCTTCGCGTTGGCAACGTGGGTGCGACAGGAATCGATGGCCCAGTCGAAGCCCTTGAACTTGTAGGCGCTGTAGCCGATGGCGTTGATGCCGCGCGACACGCCGACGAGCTGGGTGAAGTCCTTCATCAGTCGGGCCATCGGCAGCAGGTCCTTCTCCACCTTGTCGCGCGGGCGCACGCTGTCATAGCCGGCGAGGTAGTTCTCGGTCACCTCGGGTGCGAACCTGTTCTTGTGGGCGGACCAGCAGAAGCTGCCAAGCTCATGCGAGAAGTGGCCATAGCCGCAGGTCTCGAAGTCCATCAGGATCAGCTCGCCTTGGTGTTCGAAGACATTGAAGACAGTCATGTCGCCATGGGTCGGGCCCATCGGCACGACCTTGTCCATCTTGTCGAGCTGGTCGGGCAGGATCTCATAGACCTTGCGGTAGAAGGCAAGGTCGTCGGGGCGGTGCAGCACGCGCTTTTCCAGGAACGGGAAATTCTTGCGGATCGAGTCGGCATGGCCGAGCAGGCGGCGGTTGCCGCCCTTGTAGCCCGGCGAGACCACATGCAGCCGGCCCATCAGCTCGCCGAGCCGATAGGCGTATTTTGCGTCCAGCACCTCGACCAGCTCGCGGCCCTTGGCCCAGTTGAACATGCTGACATAGCGCGTGCCTTCCGGCGCCTGCACGGGAACATGGCTGCGGCCGTCCCGGGTGCGGATCACGCGCGACATTGGCAACTTGCCCTCGTCCTCGATGTAGTCGAGATAGTCGGCCTCGTAGTCGATCTCGTCAGGGGTGCGGCCGCGGGCGTTGTAGAAGCGCACGGCATATTGCGTGTCGCCGGCGCGTAGCAGGTAGTTGTCGTTCATGCCGCGCGCGATCAGCTCGCAGAAGTGCGGCTTGGGGAAATCCCAGTGCTCCTGGATGACCTTCAGGATGTGGTCGGCATGGACGATGGAATGCAGGATCGGCAGCACGTTCGGGTCGTTCGTGACGGATCGGCCCGCGGGCGGAAAGCTCGACATGGACAGCACTTTCTCTAGAGACATTCGAAGACGGCCTGCACCAGCGCGCCGCCGCGTGGGCCGAGTTCCAACTTGGGATGCATGAAGTTGGGGGTGTAGCCGAAGGCGACGCCGGCGTCGATGTCGGCGAAGCCGAAGGCCCCGCCGGCGCCCCAGTGCCCGAAGGCCTTGGGGTTCGGGCCCATCGGGAAGGGGCCGCAATTGACTTCGTAGCCGAGCGCGAAGCGGATCGGCACCGACAGGATGGGGTCGAGCCCGTCGCTCTCGCATTGGAAGGCGATGGCGCGGTCGCGCGTTTCGGGCCGCAAGAGGCGCGTGCCGTTGAATTCGCCGCCCGCGCGCAGCATCTCGAACAGGCCGGCAATGGCGCGGGCATTGCCATGGCCCTGTCCCGAACCCACCTCGCCCGAGCGCCAGCCGTCGGAATTGAAATCCTCGTCCGGCGCGAAGCCCTGCATGGTGCGGGCGAAGACGGTGTCGGGGTTGCGCGCGATCTCGTCGAACAGCGCGCGCGGGCTGCCCTTCTGCATCACGGTGGCGACGCGAGCGCGTTCATTGGTGCGCAGCGCGAAGTGGTAGTCGAGGCCAAGAGGGCCGCACAAATGGTCGCGGTTGAACTGACCCAGCCGCTTGCCGGTCAGCTTGTAGACCAGGCCGCCCATCAGGTAGCCATAGGTCATGTTGAGATAGACAGGGTGGCGCCCCGGCGCCCAGTTCGGCGCGGTCTGCTCGACCGCCTGGATCATCACTTCCCAGTTGTAGAGCTCGCCCGGCGCCAGCGGGCGGTCGACGTAGCTGATGGCGCAGCGGTGGTCGAGCAGGTGACGGACGAGGATGCCCTCCTTGCCGTTCTGGCCGAAGGCCGGCCAGTAGCGCGCCACCGGCTGGTCGAGATCGATGACGCCGCGATCGACCAGCATGTGCCCCATGGTCGAGACCAGCGCCTTCGACACCGAGAAGGTCGAGACGATGGTGTCGTGCTGCCAGGGAACGGCGCGCGGGACATCCGCCCAGCCGCCCCACAGGTCGACGACCTTGCGGCCCCCGGCATACAGCGTCACGGCGCAGCCGACCTCGTGCCCGTCGGCGAGCAGCCCGGCGAACAGGTCGCGCAGGCGGTGGAAGGCGGGGTCGCAATATCCGGAGACGCCGGGTTTTTCGCTCATGCGGGAGGACCGATCTGCATGCAGAATGGCGGAAGTGCGTTATTCTAGACACACGACGACGATGTTTTGCAGATCAATCTGCTGCGGAACATGCTGCGGATCGTCATGACGCGCAGGAAGGTTCTCCGTTGACCCAGACAAAGAAGCCGGCGCCGCCGGCGCCCGGCCGCATGACCCTCGTGTTCAGCGGCAACAACTATATCCACAAGGCACTGGTGGTGGCGGCGGAAGCAGGCGTGCTCGACCGGCTCGACTTTGTGGTCAACAACCCGATCGTGGAAGGCGCCGCGATCTGGGACTACTCGCCACTCGGCCGCCATCCGGTGCTCCAGCTTGACGACGGGCTGGTGCTCTACAGCGGGCTGATCCTGTGTGAATACCTCGATTCGCTGAACCCCGACCCGGCGAAGCGGCTCTATCCACAAGGCGCGGCGCGCTGGCCCGCGCTCACCTTCATGGTGCTGGGCGATGGCCTGTTCGATGCCGTGTCGGCGCTCTCGACCGACACGCAGCGCCCGGCGTCGGAGCGCAAGACGGTGGAGATGCTGCGCAACCGGCAGCGCATCTTTGCTTCACTGGATCAGCTGGAAGCCGACGCGTCGCGCTTTGCCGACCAGCCCTTTCATATCGGCCATGCCTGCATTGCGGGCGGCCTCTCGTTCCTCGACCGCCGCGGCCCGCTGCAGAAGCTGCTTCTCGAACCGTCCGATGCCAGTTTCGACTGGCGCAGCGGCCATCCGCGCCTGCTCGCCTGGTACGACAAGATCAAGGACCGACCGTCGCTCAAGCTGCGTCCGCACGACCTGGGGGTCGTGGGGACGGAGAAGAAAAAGGACTAGGTCAGGCGATGCCGTCCGGGTTCGGCGCCACCCGCACGATGCGCTTGCCGATATTGCCGCCGTTGAGCAGGCCGATCAGCGCAGCGGGCGCTTTCTCGAAGCCGTCAATGACATCCTCGCGATAGCGGATCCTGCCGTCCTTGATCCAGGCTGCGAGCTGGGCGAGGCCGTCGTCAAATTCGGCGTGGTAGTCGTGGTAGATGAACTGCGACTTCACCTGGTGCGCGGGCCAGGTCCAGGCCTTGCCGTTGGTCACCGCGTTGTAGTTGCCGACGATGCCGACAATGGTGACGCGCCCGCCCGGGTTCAGCACGCTGGCCGCGGCTTCGGCGATGGGGCCGCCGACATTGTCGTAATACACGTCGATGCCCTTCGGCGCCGCCTTGCGGATGGCGGCGGCAAGGTCAGGCGCGGTCTTGTAGTTGATGCAATCGTCATAGCCGAAGTCTTCGATCACGGCGCGGCACTTCTCGTCCGTGCTGGTCAGGCCGATGACGCGGCAACCGAAGATCTTGCCGATCTGACCGGCGATCGAGCCGACATTGCCGGCGGCGCTTGACACCAGCATCGTCTCGCCGGCCTTGGGATTCAGCTCGCGCAGCACCGAGAAATAGGCGGTCAGGCCGCCGTTGCCCAGCACGCCGAGCGCGGTGGAGATCGGGCCATATTCCGGCTTCACCTTGCGCGTGCCGAAGGGGTTGTTCACATAGTGTCCGGTGCCGTCCATCAGTGCGTGGCTCTGCCAGCCGAAGATGTCCCACACGATGTCGCCGGGCTGGAACTTCGGGTGGTTCGACAGCATGACCTCGCCCACGCCATAGCTGAACAGCGGGCTGAACAACGGCACCAGCTCGACGTTGCGCGGGGTCGCATTCATCAGCAGCCGCTGCTTCGGGTCGATCCCCAGCCAGACGATGCGGGCAAGGTACTTGCCCGGCGGCGGCACCGGCACGATGTCCTCGACATAGTGGAAATCGGCCTCGGTAATCGGCCCAACGGGATGGCGGGCGACCAGCCAGCGCCGGTGCGGCCCTTCGATGCGCAGGTTCGCCTGCTCGAACATGATCTGGGAAATGGCCTTGGTCATGCTGTGTCCTTGCGGCGCGCCGCTGTCATGGGGCTAAAACTGGGCCGCAAGTTCGTTGATGTCGCCGAATTCGTCGAAGCGGCGCACCGCCTCCAGAAGCCGTCGGGCGCGCGCTTGGTCCAGGTACAGCGCCGTGGCTTCCATGAACTTGGATTCGACCATGGCCTCGGTCATGTCGGCGCCAGGGCTGCCATAGGTTTCGCCGATGCTGTAATCGCGCGTGTATGTCCGGCCGGCCGCCGTGATCTCCGCCGCGCCGCGAATGTCGAGCCAGCGGAGTTCCTTGTAGGCACGGGTCGATTCCGGGTCCTCGACAATCTCGACCCGTGCTGCAAGCAGCCGGCTGAAGGGATCGGCCAGGCGCTCGGTGCTCAACCATTTCGGCCCGGCGGGAATGCCCTGCAGCACCATGGCGATGGCCCATTGGGTCGACAGCGTGGCCTGCAGCATAGTATCCGGCGCCGGTTCGAACTGGTGTGGAATGAGATACATGGTCGAAAGCCGTAGCCGCACCGACGACACCGCTTTGGGATCGATGGCGTGCTCGCGCGCCAGGTCCTCGGCGGCCTGGATCGCGGCCTGGCTGTGGCGGCTGCACACCCAGGGCTTCAACTCCATGATTCCGTCAACCCAATGGTACGGCGTGGGCTGCTGCAGCAGAGCCGCCCGGTCGTAATCCGGCAGCCA
>CANJEJ010000049.1 GCA_947473325.1 Alphaproteobacteria bacterium
AACTCGCGCTCGGTACCGCGGCCGTCGCAGCCAAGAGCTATGCCGCGCCCGAGGTGCAGGTCGCCTATGGGCGCGCCCGCGATCTCTGCGCAAAAGTGGGTGACCACGCCCAGATGTTCCGCGCCATGCGCGGCATGTGGCAGTACCACTCCGGCCAGGGCGACACGGCCGAGGCAAGCCGCATCGGCCAGGACCTGATCGACCTCGCCACCCTGTCGGGCGAATCGGCACTGCTGCTTGAAGCCAACCGCATGCTCGGCAACAACGCCTACTGGACCGGCAACTTTGGCGCCGCGCGCCGCTTCATGGAACAGGCTGTGGCGCTTTACCGCCCCGAGGAACACGCCGGCCTCGTCGCGCAGTTCGGGCAGGACCCCGATGTCGCCAACCGCGGCATCCTCGCCTGGGCGCTCTGCTTCCTTGGCTATCCAGACACGGCGCTGTCGCACATCCGGCAGGCGACAACCCGCGCCGACGCAATGGAACACCCCTTCACCCGGGTCTTTGCCTACGGCGCGGCGATGTGGGCGCACAAGTTCCTGTGGGAAACGGCGGGCACGGAGCGCTGGGCCGATGCCACCATCGCGCTCGCCGCCGAGCGTGGATTTCCCTATCTGGGCGTTGCCGGCAAGGTTGTGCGTGGCTGGGCCCGGCTTCGCCGCGAAGACGTCGAGGGGCTGGCGGAAGTGGAGGAGACCGTGCGCGCCTGGCGCGGCAGCGGCGCCACCATCGGTCTCTCGCTGTTCCTCGTCGTGCTCGCCGAAAGCTACCTCTTCGCTGGGCGCTTCGACGATGCCGAAGGCGCGCTGAACGATCCCATCCTGTCGCAGCGCAGCGTGACCGAACGCTGGCTCGAAGCCGAAGTCCACCGCCTGCGCGGCGAGGTGGCGTTGGCGCGCGGGTCCCTGGAGGACGCCAACACAGCCTTCCGCACCGCCTGGCGTATCGCCGGGGAACAGGCGAACCGCCTCGCCCATCTGCGCATCGCCATGGCGCTAACGCGCATGGCCGGGCAACACAAGCCCGCGAGCGACGGGCCCGGGCTGCTCCGTACCACTTACAATGCCTTCAACGAGGGCGAGAAGGTGGGGGTTGTCATGGAGGCGAAGCGGACCATCGAGGCCTGGGAGCAGGCGAAGGCGACCAAATCGTGAGGCGTGTTGTCATACTCGCCCTGGCAGGGCTGACCATGGCCGGCGCCGCCCTCGCGCAGCCGAAGACACCGGTTGATCTTGAGCTGGTGCTGGCCGCCGACGGATCAGGGTCCATCGATGAAGACGAGATGCGCCTGCAGCGTGATGGCTATGCCCGCGCCATCACCGACCCGCGCGTGATCGATTCGATCCAGTTCGGCCACCACCAGCGCATCGCCATCGCCTATGTCGAATGGGGCGGGCCATCGTCGCAGCACACTGTCGTCGACTGGACCGTGGTCTCCGACAAGGCCTCGGCCGAGACATTCGCCCACAACCTGCGCACACGGCCGCGCGCCGCCTTCGGCTACAACTCGATCAGCAACGCGCTGGTCTATGCCGCCGATATGATCGCGAGCAACGCCTATGAAGGCCCGCGCAAGATCATTGACGTATCCGGTGACGGGCCGCAGATGGGTGGGCTGCCGCTGCCGACGGTGCGCGCCGCCACCATTGCGCAGGGGATCACCATCAACGGCCTCGCCATCGATCGAGAAGGTTCGGGACGGCCTGGCGGCGCCCGTTTCGGCATTTCGCTGGAAGAACATTTCTCACGCGACGTCATTGGCGGCGTCGGCGCCTTCGTCATCGTCGCCAACCGCGAGCTCAGCTTCGCCGACGCCGTGCTGCGCAAGCTGATCCTGGAAATCGCCAGCAACGCACCAAGCGGCGCGCCGCGGCTCGCGGACAATCGTTAGCCTTTTGTCGTCGCGTCCTTGATCGCCTGCCAGATGCGCTGCGGCGAGGCAGGCATGTCGAAGGTCTTCACGCCCAGCGGCGACAGCGCATCGACGATGGCGTTCACGAGACAGGGCATGGCGCCCACGGTGCCCGCCTCGCCCGCGCCCTTGATGCCGAGTGGGTTCATCGGCGTCGGCACCGGGTTGCTTTCGACCTCGAAGCTAGGCACGAGGTCGGCGCGCGGCATGGCGTAGTCCATGAAGGAGCCGGTCAGCGGCTGGCCCGTCTGCGGGTCCCACACGATCTGCTCGCCCATGATCTGGCCGACACCCTGGACGATGCCGCCATGGATCTGGCCCTTTAGGAGCATCGGGTTCATCACCGTGCCGACGTCGTCGATGACGATGTAGCGCAGGATCTCGACATGGCCGGTCTCGGGATCGATCTCGATCTCGCAGCAATGGCAGCCGTTGGGATAGGTCGCCGCCTTGGGCGCATAAACCATCTTGTCGGCAAGGCCGGGTTCCATGCCCGCCGGCAGCCTGGCCGGATCGGCGGCGGCCTTGGCGACATCGGCGAGCGACATGGTGCGGTCGGTGCCCTTGATGCGGAAGGTGCCGCCCTCGAACTCAATATCCTCGGGCGCCGCCTCGAAGCCATGCGCGGCGATCTTGCGCGCCTTCTCAATGATCTTGTCGGCCGCGCCCCGCACCGCCGCGCCGCCGAGGCCCGATGAGCGCGAGCCGAAGGTGCCCGAGCCCTGGGAAACAAGGTCCGTGTCGCCCTGCACATAGCGCACCTTGTCGAAGCTCATGCCTAGGGCGTCGGTCATCAACTGGCGGAACACCGTCTCATGGCCCTGGCCGTGGGAGTGAGTGCCCATGATCAGCGTGGCAGTGCCGTCTGGTTCGAAGCGAATCTCCGCCGCCTCTTCCGGGCCGGCGGCGGAGCGCTCGATGACATTCGCCATGCCGAAGCCGCGATATTTGCCGCGCGCCTTCGATTCGGCCCGGCGCGCCGGGAACCCCGTGTAGTCGGCCTGCGCCAGCGCCTTTTCCAGATTGTCGAGGAAGTCACCCGAGTCATAGACGAAGACGAGGCCGGTCTGGAACGGCGTGGTGATGCGCGGGATGGTGTTGCGGCGGCGCAGGTCGGCCGGATCGACGCCCAGCTCCCGCGCCGCCGTGTCGATGACCCGCTCGATGGCGTAGGAGGCTTCCGGCCGCCCGGCGCCGCGATAGGCCGCCGTCGGCGGCGTGTGGCTGAAGACACCGTTCACCTCAACGCAGATTGCCGGCGTGGTGTAGACGCCGGCGAGACTTCCGAGATTGTTGATCGCCGGGCCCGGTCCGCCGGTGAGATAGGCGCCCATACCGGCCTGGGTGCTGACCCGGAAGGCGAGGAACTTGTGGTCCTTGTCGAGCGCGAGTTCGGCTCGCGTAACATTGTCGCGCGCCTGGTTGTCGGAGAGGAAGCCTTCGCTGCGGTCGCTGGTCCACTTCACCGGCCGCTTGAGCCGCCGCGCTGCCCAGGTGCTGAGGACCGTTTCGTTGTCGATGCCCGAGCGCATGCCGAAGCCGCCGCCCATATCCGGGCTGATCACCCGGAAGGCGTTCTCCGGCATCTTGAAGAAGACGTTGGCCAGCATGCGGCGCGCGTTGTGGGGGCCCTGCGATCCAGCTACGACGGTGAACCGCCGCGTCGCTTCATCCCACGATGCCAGCGCGGCGCGTGGTTCCATCGGCGCGGGCGCCACGCGAGTAATGACAAAATCCAGCGTCGTGACATGGGCCGCACGAGCAAAGGCCGCATCCACCGCCGCCCGGTCGCCCTGCTGGAAGGTGAAGCAGATATTGTCCGGACATTCGGGCCACACAATCAGCGCCCCGGGCGCCCCGGCGGCCCTGGTGTCGGTGATGGCGTCGAGCGGATCATAGTCCACCACCACGCGTTCGGCGGCGTCACGCGCCTGCTTCGCCGTTTCGGCAACCACATAGGCGACGCCCTGGCCGACATAGCGCACGGTGTCGCTCGCGAGCGCCGGATGGGGCGGCACATAGAGCGGCGAGCCGTCGCGCCGTTTCACCGGAATCATGCAAGGCATCAGGCCGATGCCGTCGGCGGCAAGATCAGCGCCGGTCAGCACGGCGACCACGCCCGGCATGGCTACGGCTTCACGGGTATCAATTCCGGTGATACGGGCATGGGCATGCGGGGAACGCAGCACATAGCCGCGCGCCATCCCGGGCACAGCCTGGTCATCGGTGTAGTTTCCCCGCCCAGTAAGGAAGCGCACGTCTTCCACCCGCCGCACGGCCTTGCCGAGACCGCCCGCTTCCACCGCCTTGATGTCCGCCATCGGTAATCCTTACGCCCGGCAGCGCGCCCGCCGGAGAAAACACAGGCGCGCAGAATAAGCCCCGCACGCCGCAGCGCCACCCTGAATTCGCGTCTGGCCGCAGCGCGGACCGGCCCTGTTCTCAGGACGGAGCGCGCGTGCTACCGATTGCTCATGCTGATGACCACGCGGCGGTTTGCAATCCGGGATTTCACCCCGGCAGACGCGGCAGCCTTTGTCGCCTATCACGCCGATCCGCGCTTTCGCCGGCGCGCCGGCGAGGCCGTCGCACCATCCGCACAAGCGTTGCTCAACAATTTTGCCACCTGGGTGGCGGAGAAGCCCCGCCTCAACTACCAGCTTGCCGTGGTAGAACGAAACGGCGAGGCCCTGGTGGGCTGCTGCGGGTTGCGCGAGGTGCGCGACCGTGCTGAATTCGGCATTGAGATGGCGCCCGATTTCTGGGGCCGCCACGGTGCTGCCATCGAGATCATTGGTGCCATGGTGGCCTTTGGCTTTGGCACGCTCGGCCTGCACGAAATCTACGGCATGACCACCGATTCGAATTTCCGCGCGGCGCGACTCGCCTCCTGGTTCGGAGCGGTCGAGGTGCGGCGCCATCCGCGCTCCGGCCCCGTTGGTGGACCGGGCAGCGACGCAGGTGTCGAATGGTGCATCACGCGCGGCGCCTGGCTGGAGCGGCGCAACACGGAAGAACGCCCAAGCCAGCTCATCTGACCGTCCAGAGCGACAGGCTGTTGATCTGACGATCAGGTCCGCCTAGGCTTCGGTTCTCCCCCTTCAATTTCCAGTGCCAAGGCAGCCATGAACCAGCCCGCCAAACCCGCCAAGCTTGTCTTCGACCGTTACAAGTTTTCGGCCCTGCCGAAGCGGCAGAAATATTCCTGGCCCAACGGCGCCAAGGTGGCGGTCTATTTCGCGCTCAATGTCGAGGCTTTCGAATACGGCCTGAATCCCGGGGCGGATTTCACCTCGATGCCGTCGGCGCCCTACAACCGCGGATATGCCTATCGCGACTATGGCAACCGGCTGGGTATCTGGCGGCTGAACCAGCTGTTCGAGGACATGGAGTTCCCCTGCTCCATCCTGCTCAACGCCTCGGTCTATGATGCCTGCCCGGAAATCCTCGAGCCATGGCGCAAGCGCGGCGACGAGATCGTCGGCCATGGCCGCACCAATTCCGAGCGCCAGGCGGAGATGACCCCCGAATACGAACGCCAGATGTTCGAGGTGGTGAATGCCCGCTTCAAGAAGGAAGAGGGCAAGACGCCCAAGGGCTGGCTGGGTCCCTTCATTTCGCAAAGCAGGCAGACGCCCGAGCTGCTGAAGGAATTCGGCTACACCTACATGATGGACTGGTGGTTCGACGACCAGCCGCAATGGTTCCGCACCGACAAGGGCCCGATCCTCGCCGTGCCCTATCCGTCGATGGAACTGAACGACATTCCGGCCTTCATGAACCGCGGCATCGACGACGACGCCTTCACCCGCATGGCGATCGACACGATCGACGAGATGGTCGAGGAATCGGCGCGCCATGGCTGGGCCCAGGTGCATGTCCTGTCGCTGCACACCTTCCTGATGGGCCAACCGCACCGGTTGCGCCAGCTGCGGCGCGTGTTCAAGCACTATGCGTCGTTCCGCAACGACATCTGGCTCTGCCACCCGCACCAGATCGCGGACCATATCTATTCGCTGCCCGAAGGCGTCGTGCCAAAGCCCTGATTTCTTTTCACGGAGAGTTCCATGTCCGGACTGACACTGAAGAAGGCCAAGCAGATCATCGCAGCGGGCAAGGCCAAGGCGGAAGAGCTGAAGCTGAAGCCGATGACCTTCCTGATCCTCGACGCCGGTGGCTGCGTCAAGGCCGTCGAACGCATGGACGGCGCACCGAACCTCGGCTTCGACATCGCCATGGGCAAGGCCTACCCCACGATCCAGTTCCGCCGCTCGTCACGCGAAAGCGCCGAGCGCACGGCGGCCAATCCTGCCCTGGTTGGCAGCTTTCTCGCCATGACGGGCGGTCGCTATCTGCCCGTACCGGGTGCGGTGATGATCGTCGACAAGAAGGGTGAACTGCTCGGCGCCTTCGCGGCCACCGGCGACACCGGCGACAATGACGAGATCTGCGTCATCGCCGGCGTCGAAGCCGCGGGCCTGTCGCACAAGCTCCCGGCGTAAGGCGCTGGCATGGCCGAACTGGCGATCAAGAAGGCGATGAAGATCATCGCCGAGGCGCAGAAGAAGGCGCGGGCGATGAACCTGAACGGCATGACCTATGTCGTTCTCGACGCCGGCGGTCACCTGAAAGCGCTGGTCCGCGAGGACGGCACCGGCAACATCGGGCCCGAGGTCGGCATCGGCAAGGCCAACGCCTGCCTGTCGCTGCGGCGCTCGTCGCGCGAAGTGGCGGCACTGCTGAGCGGCAACCCGTCGCTGGCCCCGGCGCTCGGCGCCGCGGTGCAGGGGCGCTTCCTGCCGATCCCGGGCGGCGTGCTGATCGTCGACCGCAACAACACCGTGCTGGGCGCCGCCGCGTCCACCGGCGACACCGCCGACAATGACGAGATCGTCATCATCGCGGGGGTCGAGGCGGCTGGGTACAAGGTCACACTGGGCTGAGCCGGCTGCAGAAAAGAAAAAGGGCGAGGCCGCGGCCTCGCCCTTTTTTGTTGCCGGCGCTCTCGCTCTAGGCGCGCACTTCCTGGCGCTGGAAGACGAGATACAGGATGGTAAAGAGCACGATCATCGCAGCGATCAGGCCCGAGATTTGCGGCCACACCAGCAGGAGACTCTGGCCGAAGGGCAGTGGCGAACCCATCGCCATGCCCTGCAACTGCTCGAAGAAGACACGGCCGAGGGCGCGCGTTTCGGGGCTAAGAAGACCGATGGTCGCCTCGGTCCACAGCGTGTTCGGCGACAGGCGTGTCACCCATTGCGCGAGGTCGGCCTGTTCCGGCGGCGGTCCGAACAGCGGGTGCGACGGCGCCGCCATCTGCGCGACGATGCCGGCCACGATGTTCCAGAACACCGAGAACAGGAGCCAGGTGGCCAGCGAAGCCAGCGCCGAGGTGGCCGCGTTGCGGAACACCGTCGAGAACATCATTGCCACTGCGAGCCACACGCCGGCATAGGCGATGGTGACGACAAGGAACGACAGTCCGCGCCCCACCTCTTCGCCGCTGGGCGGCACGCCGAGGATGAGGAGGCCCATGCCCGTCACCAGCAGCCACAGCGCAAAGAAGGTCAGGCCGAGCGTCAGCAGCGCGGCGAGGAACTTGCCGAACACCAAGGCGTCGCGATAGATCGGCTGCGCGAGCAGGCGGCTCATGGTGCGGCGCTGGTATTCGCTGTTCACCGCATCGAAGCCGAGCGCGATGCCGACGATCGGCACGACGAAGCCGAGGAAGTTGACGAAGGACGGGAAGGGTTCGCGCGCGATGGTAAAAAGGCGCAAGAAGAGGAACTGGTCCTGCGTCGCCACCGTCTTCATCACGCCAATGGCGGCATAGACCGCGCCCACCGCCGTGAAGAGAATGAGGAGCTGCAACATCAGCATCCGCGCGCTGGTGATGTGATCGGCGGCTTCCTTGGACACGACCGTCCACAGCCCGGTCCAGGGCGATCCGCTACGCCGCATTGGCCGTCTCCCGGAAATAGGTGGTGTAGACCTCGTCGAGACTCGGCTGGATCAGCGAGAAGCCAAGCAACCGGCCGCCCGATCCCGCCACCGTGCCGGCGATCATCGGACGGATATCGGTGGCGCTTTTGAGCGCGAAGGCGGTGGCGCCCACGCGGGCCACCTCACTGACGCCCGGCAGTCGGCGCAAGGCCGCCTCGACATCGCCGCCTTCGGCCTCCACTGACACGCGGTACACGCTGCCCAGCACCGTCTGCGCAAGGTCCTCGACCCGGCCCTCGAGCGCGAGCTGGCCCCGGTAGAACAGGCCGACGCGGTCGCAGGTGTCCTGCACCTGTTGCAGCAGATGCGAGGACAGCAGGATCGTCATGCCGTCGCGCTTCAGGTCGCGAATGATATCGAGCAAGTGGAGCGTCACTTCAGGGTCGAGGCCGGAGGTCGGCTCGTCGAGGATGGCAACGTCGGGTTTCTTCATCAGCACCTCGGCCAGGCCGAGGCGCTGGCGCATGCCGCGCGAGTATGTGCCGACCGCTTTGTCCGCCACGCCGAGCAGGCTGATGCGCGACAGCGCGGCGTCGATCCGCTCATCGATCTCGGCGCGCGGAATGCCCGCCAGCCGCGCGGTATAGCGCAGATTGGTGCGCGCCGAGAGCTGGTCGTAGAAGCCGACGCTGTCAGGCATGTAGGCAACGCGCCGCTTCACCTCGAGCGGGTCCTGCGTCGGATCGCAGCCGACGATGCGCACGATGCCCGACGTCACCTCAGTCAGCCCGAGCAGCATCAGGATCGTGGTCGTCTTGCCCGCCCCGTTCGGGCCCAGCATTCCGAAGACTTCGCCGCGGCTGACCGTCAGATTGAGGTCTTTGACCGCCTGGAACGAGCCGTAGGATTTGCAGAGCGCGCGGGTTTCAATGATCGCGCCGCTCATCGCCGGCCATAACGCACGACGGCAAGACCGAGGATCACCACGGCCGCGGCAATGATCGCCATGCCGATGATGCCCCATCGCGTCGAGGTGCGCACCGAGACGCGGAAGTCCTGCGACGACAGCACGCTTTCACCGTTGGCGCTGACGTTGACCATGTAGTCGCCAGCGATGGCGCGCGGGCTCGGCGTGACCAGCGCCGAAACCTTTGCCTCGCCGCCCGCCGGCAGGTCCGGAAGGCGGTTCGGGTTGAAGGCAATCTTCCAGCCGGTCGGCGGCGAGGACGACACGGCGACATTGAGTGCCGGTGCATTGCCGGTGTTCTTGATCACGACCTCGATCGGCGTTTCTTCGCCAGCCACCGCGCCGCCCGAGACGCGGCCGTCTGGACCGGTGACAGAGAGCGTGGGACGGCCGGCGATCTCGAGGCTCATCTGCTGGACGGCCTGCACACCTTCGGCCTGGCCGCGCGCGGTGATCGCATAGGTCCCGGAAGCCGTGTCACGCGGCACTTCGACGCCGACATCGATTTCCTTGTTGCCGCCCGCCGGCACCGGCAGCGAGGTGAGCTCGCGTGCGCCGAAGGCCTCGGTGAAGGAGATGCGGAAGCCCGGCGGCGCATCGGCCGCGAGCTGCACCAGCGCCTCGCGGGCGCTGAAGTTTTCCACCTTGGTGCGGAACTTGAAGGTGCTGGTCGGCGATCCCTTGATCGACGGCAGCTCGGTGCTCATCGTCAGGCGCGGCGGCGCGCTGCTGCCGATGGTGAGCGTGACCGGCAATTCCGCGGTGTAGCCCTCACCCTTGGCCGACAGGGTGAAATCATAATTGCCGTTGGGCAGGCCCTGCGGCGGATCGAGCCGGAGGTTCACGTCCGCCTTGCCATCCGGGCCCAGGAACACGGCCGTGACCGGCCCGTTCTTGCCAAGCAGCGAACCGGTCCAGCCGGTGGGTGCCTTGCTGAGCGTCAGATCGACGCGCTGCGGCGGCACATTCTTGCTGTTGACGGATACCTCCAGCGCAACCGGCCGGTCAGCCGGCACCGAGAGCGCCGGATACGCGGTCGAGAGCCAGATGCCACGATAATTGTCTTGCGCATAAGCCGCTGGCGCGGCGAGCAGCAAAAGGACCGAGAGAAAACGAACGGCAATTCCTGAACGCACGGCAAACCTCCGCTTGGACGGATGTGATTGTGGCCGAACAGGCCCCCTGTGAGTAACTCGGCGAGGAACATAGGTCGCGGGGCGACCCTGTCAACCCGCGCTCGCCAGCTTGGCCCGGATCGGGGCCAAATTATGGCATCCTGCCGGACCGAACGCCGCACCCGCCACCGCACACCCATGACACGCCCCTCCCTTCGCACCAGCCACCTGCCAGCCGAGCCCGACACCCTCGCCCCTGATGGCTCGGAAATCCGCTTCCTGCCCGGGACCGAAGGCGGCGCGGCCTCGCTGGTCCATTGCACCCTGCCGCCGGGCCGGACCTCCCTGGCCGTGCGGCATCGCACGGTCGAGGAAGTCTGGTTCGTCACCGCCGGCGCCGGCGAATTGTGGCGGCGGCTTGCGGAGGACGAAACGGTCACGCCGCTGTGCGCCGGCACCAGCGTGACCATTCCGCTCGGCACCCATTTCCAGTTTCGCTGCACCAGCGAAGACGCCCTGACATTCGTCATCGTGACCCTGCCGCCCTGGCCGGGCATGGGCGAGGCCGTGCGCGTCGCCGATCACTGGCCCGTGAGTCCCTAGCCGATCAATGGCGGTGCGGTGTTACCGCCGGTCCGCGATGTCGCCCGCCTCCGGCACCGCTGGCATGCCCCGGCGTTTTCCCGACAGAGCCCCAGTTCGCTCGGGAGTTGTCCGTGGTCCTGTCCCTGTCCGATCCCCAGCCGCTTTCCTCTCCCGCCACACCGGGCATTGCCTGGCTTGGCTGGCGCGACAGCGGCGAGGACGACGACGAGGCGGAGGACGATACGGCCATCGATGAAGAAGACTGACCGTCACCCCAAGGAGACACACAATGGCAGACCGCAAATCCAACGCCCCGTGGCGGAAGCCGCCCGGCATCGACCACCAGACCACGCACAAGGATGGCGCGCCCAGCACCGCGCGCGGCCAGGCCATTCCGCATGACATCGAGGACGAGATGGAAGGCCGTGATGGCATGCCGGTGACGCGGAAGATCCGTTCGCCCGGCGACCTGCCCGACTAGGTCCTCGGCGAACGGCACACAAAAAAAGGGCCGCGATTTCCGCGGCCCTTTTCGTTCAATACGCCTGGTCTATTTCTGGGCGCCGAAGACGTAGAACTTGCCCAGGCGTGCCACCTTGGCGAATTCCGGACGCTCTTCCAGGAACACGCTCGGCGTCCAGGCCTTGTAGATGCTTTCCTTCGCGAAGCCGGCCTTCTCCATGATCGCCGGCAGGTTCTGGTCGTGCAGCGTGCCCCAGAAGGGCTCGGCGTTGTAATGCGTCGACCAGTCGCCCAGCGTGTGGTCATACGGGTCGGCCATGTCCTCGTATTGCGGCGCGTCGAAATGCACCATCGCGCCGCCCTTGCCGAGCAGGCGGTGGCATTCCTTCATGATCTGGCGCAGCGCCGTGTTCGACGTTTCGTGAAACAGGATATGCGAGACGATCAGGTCGAAATGGCCATCGGGGAAGTTGGTGTGCTCGGCATTCTGCTGCGACCAATGCACCGCATAGCCGAGCCCCTCGGCACGGGCATGGGCATAGCGCAGGCAGGGCGCCGCCACGTCGATGCCATAGACCTCGGCCTGCGGGAAGGCATCGCAATAGGGCAGCGTGGAATGACCGACGGTGCAGCCCATCTCAAGGATGCGCTTCGGCTTCAGGCTGGGGAAACGTTCCCTGGTGAAACGCGCGAGGCTGCGGCCCATGTCGTCGTTGAGCGGACCAGAGCCGCCCATCGCGAACAGATTGTAGCTGCGGTCGTATTCGGCGCCGGCGAAGATGTCGTCGGCGCAGAGCTCGGTGTGATAGCCACCCGGCTTGCAGTGGATGTCGACTGCGGTGTGGTAGCGCGGGATCGGCAGCTCTGGGTCGAGCGTCAGCGTGCTGCGGCGGTTGCGGCCGTTCGGCTTCGTCATCGTCTGCGCCCGCTGCAGCAGGTCCGGTAGCTGGCGCTCGACGCTTTCGCCGATCGAGTCGAACATCATCTCCTGCGTCGTGCGGCGCAGCGCGTTCCAGTAGAGGTTGTATTCGACCTCTTCCATCGCCTTGCGGATCTCGTGGCGATCCTTCGGCGTGCGGCCGAGCTTCTTCGTCAGTGACGGCTTGACCATGCCGTCATAGATCTTGCGCTTGCCGGGCAGCAGGTCCTTCTGCACATGGACCATCATTTCCCGGACATAGCGTTCCCGCGCGCCCTCGTCATGGTTGGGCGTGGCATACATCGGATGCGGCGAAGTGGACGTCATTGAGCGAACCCCTGGCGGCAATGTGGCGTTAGCTCACTATATAGGCGGCCGGCCTTCCGGACCAGTGGGCCGGGCGTCACTGCCCGTTCCCCGAACAGCCAGGAGGCCGTCATGCCCATCCCCTTTCCGCCCCTGCCTTTTGCCGAAAATGCGCTGGAACCCGCCATGTCGGTGGAAACCCTGCGTTATCACCATGGCAAGCACCACAAGTCCTACGTCGAGAAGCTCAACAAGCTGATCGCCGGGACCGGCTACGACACGATGCCGTTACGGGCGATCGTCGAGCGCAGCGCCAAGGCGCGCAAGGATCGCAAGATCTACACGAACGCCGCCCAGGCCTGGAACCACGCCTTCTTCTGGGATTCTCTGGCGCCGCAGTCCGAGAGCCCCGGCAAGATGACCGCCGAAGGCATTGCCGCCGCATTCGGCAGTCATGACAAATTCGCCGAGAAGTTCAAGAAGACGGCGATGGACACGTTCGGCAGCGGCTGGGTCTGGTTGTACCAGAAGGACGGCAAGTTCGCGATTGTCGGCACGCCCGACGGCGATCCCTGCTTCCTGCGCCATGGCGAGCCGGTCTTCGTCACGGACGTTTGGGAGCACGCCTACTACATCGACCACCGCAATGAGCGCGAAGCCTTCGTCGACACCGTGCTGAGCAAACTCGTCAACTGGCGCGCGGTCGAAGGGCGCCTGAATGCCCTGAAGGATCGCCAGGAAGCCAAGGCCGACATTCGCCGTCAGGCCGGCGGCAAGGGGGTGGAGCCCTGGTTCATCGCCTAGATCAGGGCTCTTCCGCCTTCGGACGGCGGTAGTCTTCGAGAAAGCGGGCAGCGAATTCGTTCAGCCGTCCGCTTTCTATCGCGGACCGCAGATCGCGCATCAGCGTCTGGTAGAAGGCAATGTTGTGCCAGGTGAGCAGCACCGAGGCGAGAATCTCGTTTGCCTTCACCAGGTGGTGCAAATAGGCGCGGGAATAGTCGCGGCTTGCCGGGCAATCCATCAGCGGGTCGAGTGGCGCCGGGTCGGTCGCATGTCTTGCGTTGCGCAGGTTGAGCGCACCCTGGCGGGTAAAGGCCTGGCCGTTGCGGCCTGAACGGGTCGGCAATACGCAATCGAACATGTCGATGCCACGCAGCACCGCCTCGACGATGTCGTCGGGCTTGCCCACGCCCATCAGATAGTGTGGCCGGTCGGCGGGAAGATGCGGGACGGTGACATCGAGCGTCGCCAGCATCTGTTCCTGCCCCTCGCCCACCGCGAGGCCGCCGACGGCATAGCCGTCGAAGCCGATCTCCCGCAGCGCCGCCGCCGATTCGGCACGCAGGTCGGCAAAGGTGCTGCCCTGGACGATGCCGAACAGGCCATGACCCGGTCGCGGCACGAAGGCCGCCTTGCACCGCTTTGCCCAGCGCATCGAAAGCCGCATGGATTTGGTCGCATCCTCGCGCGTCGCCGGAAAGGGCGTGCACTCGTCGAGCGCCATGGTGATGTCGACGCCGAACTGGTGCTGCAGCTGCATGCAGCGTTCCGGCGTCAGCGCATGGGCACTGCCGTCAACATGCGAGCGGAAGGTGACGCCCTCTTCGTCAATCTTGCGCAAGCTCGCGAGCGACATGACCTGAAAGCCGCCCGAATCGGTCAGGATCGGGCCCGGCCAGTTCATGAACCGGTGCAGTCCACCCAGCGCCTCGATGCGGTCGGCCCCGGGGCGCAACATCAGGTGATAGGTGTTGCAGAGCACGACCTGGGCGCCGGTCTGGGCGACCTGGTCCGGCGTCAGCGCCTTCACCGTTGCCGCCGTACCAACCGGCATGAAAGCCGGCGTATCGATGACGCCATGGGCGGTCGTCAGTTTGCCGCGTCGGGCCGCGCCGTCGGTTGCGAGGATTGAGAATTCCAGTCCCGTCATGCGATGCGCTCTATCAGGCAGGCATCGCCATAGGAATAGAAGCGATACCCCGCCGCCTTGGCATGTTCATAGGCCGCCAGCATCCGCTCCTGTCCCGCCAGCGCGGAGACGAGGACAAACAGCGTGGAGCGCGGCAGGTGGAAGTTGGTCAGCAGCATATCGACGGCCCTGAAGCGATAGCCCGGCGTGATGAAGAGACGGGTGTCGTCGTCATAGGCCGGAATCACTCCGCCGTCACCCGGCGCCGATTCAAGCACGCGCAAGCTGGTGGTGCCGACGGCAATGATGCGCCCGCCGGCGGCCCGGGCGGCGTTGATCCGGCTGGCGGCCGCGGCGGTGATGATGCCGCGTTCGGCGTGCATGCGATGGTCGGCGAGATTATCCACCTTCACGGGCAGGAAGGTGCCGGCACCGACATGCAGCGTGACCTCCACCTGCCCGATTCCGGCCGCCTCCAGCCGCGCCAGCAGATCGGGCGTGAAGTGCAATCCGGCTGTCGGCGCGGCGACTGCTCCGGCGATGCGGGCGAACAGGGTCTGGTAGTCGGCCTTGTCCTGCGCGTCGGGCGTGCGCTGGGCCGCGATATAGGGTGGCAATGGCATCGTCCCCGCAGCATCGAGCGCGGCGGCAAAGGCCTCTTCGTCCAGCGCGAAATCGAGGCGGACAAGACCGTCCTCCTCCTTGGCCAGCACGCGGGCCGAAAGCGTGGCAGGGAATTCGATCGTGTCGCCTGGGCGCAGCCTTTTGCCAGGCCGGGCGAAGACGCTCCAGCTGCCGTCGGCATGGCGCTGGTGCAGCGTGATCTCGATCTTCGCCGCGCCACGCCGGCCGGTCAGCCGTGCTGGTAGGACGCGCGTGTTGTTGACCACCAGCAGGTCGCCCGCCCGCAAGAGGCGCGGCAAGTCACGCACCGTATGGTCAGCCAGACCGTCATGCCCGATCCGCAGCAGCCGTGCCGAGTCGCGAGGGCTCGCCGGTCGTAACGCGATACGGTCCTTCGGCAGGTCGAAATCGAAATCGGCGGTCTTCATGGACACACAAAGCAAAACCCCGCGGCGCCGGGCCGCGGGGTCTGATGCAGCAGCCGTCGCAATTGGGCGATCAGCTCTTCTTCTCGTCCTTTACGTCGGCGGCGACGCGGACGCGAACGATCTTGTCGGGATCACGAACGGAACCGCTCTGGCCGGCGCCCTTCTTGATCTTGTCAACGACATCCATGCCTTCGGTCACGCGACCCCACACGGTGTACTGGCCGTCGAGGAAGGGCGCGGGCGCGAAGCAGATGAAGAACTGCGAGTTCGCCGTGTTCGGATCATTGGTGCGGGCCATCGACGCGGTGCCGCGGACATGCGGCTCGCGCGAGAATTCCGCCTTCAGGTTCGGCTTGTCCGAGCCGCCCGACCCGGTGCCGGTGGGATCGCCCATCTGTGCCATGAAACCGTCGATCACGCGATGGATCGGGGTGTTGTCATAGAAGCCGGCGCGGGCCAGTTCCTTGATGCGGGCGACATGGCCAGGCGCCAGATCGGGCCGCATACGGATCACAACGCGACCGTCTTTCAGGTCGATGTAGAGGGTATCTTCCAAGTTAGGCGCCTGCGCTAGAGCTGCGGGGGAAACGAGAGCGGGTAAAGACAGAAGCAGACCGGCTACCACCGTCCGGAAAAGCCATTTGACCATACGAAGCCTCACTTGAGAGGTTTTTCGGCGAGAGGTTACTCGGCTGCCCCCTGCTTGCGGCTGAGATAGGTCTGCAGCCGGTTGAGCACGCGGGGCGTCACGAAGCTCGACACATTACCGCCGAGCAGGGCAATTTCCTTGACGAATCGCGAGGAAATGAACTGCTGGGTTTCCGAGGCCATCAGGAACACGGTCTCGATGTCCGGATTGAGGCGGGCATTCATGCCGACCATCTGGAACTCATAGTCGAAGTCCGATACCGCCCGCAGGCCGCGGATGATCATCACCGCCTTGCACTCTTCGGCGAAATGCATGAGCAGATTGCTGAACGAGCGGATTTCGATGATGGTTCCGGTCTTCTCGGCAATCGGCTTCACTTCCTCCCGCACCATCATCAGGCGTTCGTCGAGACCGAATAGCGGGCCCTTGCCCGCGTTGGCGGCGACACCGACGATCAGATGGTCGACGAGCTTGGCGCCGCGGCGAATGATGTCGAGATGCCCGGTGGTAATGGGATCGAAAGTCCCTGGATAGACAGCGATGCGATTCGCCACGTCAGTTCTCCCCCGTCTCGCTGTCCGGCGCCTCATCCGCTGCCGATGAGTCGCCCTCGGCGTCTTCCGCCCCGGTGGGCCCGGGGTCGGTCGCAGTGTCTTCGGCCTCGACGACGCGGGTGGCGGAAACAACCTGCTCGCCCTCGCCGGTCTTGAACAAAATTACACCCTGGGTGTTGCGGCCAGCAATGCGGATATCGGACACCGGGCTGCGAATGAGCTGGCCGGCGTCGTTCACCAGCATGATCTCGTCGCTGTGATTGACCGGGAAGGCGGCAATAACCGGGCCATTTCGCGTCGATGTCTCGATGTTGATGATGCCGCTGCCGCCACGGCTGGTGATCCGGTACTCATAGGACGAGGTGCGCTTGCCGAAGCCGTTGGCGGTGACCGAGAGGATGAATTCCTCGCCCGCGATGAGGTGCTTCAGGATCTCGGGATCAAAGGGCGGCTCGACCGCGTCGTTGTCGGCCCCTTCGGCACGGCGCTGCGCATTGGCGTAGCGGATATAGGCCTCGCGCGTCTCGGTCTGGACCTCGACATGGTTGAGGATGGTCATGGAAATGACCTGGTCGCCGTCGGCGAGCTTCATGCCGCGCACGCCGGTCGACACGCGGCTCTTGAACACGCGGACATCGCTGACCGGGAAGCGCACGCACTTTCCCCCGGCGGCGGCCAGTAGTACGTCATTCGCGTCGGTGCAGATTTGCACACCGATGATTCGGTCGCCCTCGTCGAGCTTCATGGCGATCTTGCCATTCGCGTTGATATGAGCGAAGTCGGCCATGGAATTGCGCCGCACGTTGCCCTGCGCCGTCGCGAACATGACGTCAAGGCTGCCCCAGGTCTCTTCATCCTCCGGCAGCGGCAGCAGCATGCTGATGGTCTCGCCTTCCACCAGCGGCAGCAGTTGGACCATCGGCCGGCCGCGCGCCTGTGGCGTGCCGAGCGGCAGTCGGTAGGTCTTGAGCTTGTAGACCTTGCCTATCGAGGAGAAGAAAAGGACAGGCGTGTGCGTGTTCACCACGAAGACATTCTCGACGAAATCGTCATCGCGCGTCGCCATGCCGGCGCGGCCGCGGCCGCCGCGGCGCTGCGAGCGATAGGCCGAGGCCGGCACGCGCTTGATGTAGCCGGTGTGGGAAACGGTGACGACCATCTCCTCGCGCTGGATGAGGTCTTCCTCGTCGTGCTCGAGCAGATTCTCGTCGATCGCCGTGCGGCGCGGCGTCGCGAACTTGTCGCGCATCTCCTGCAGTTCGGCGCGCAAAATGCCGAGCAGCTTCGGGCGGCTGCGCAGCGTCTCGAGATAGTCGTCGATCTTGACGGCAAGCTCGTTGATCTCGCTGTCGATCTCGTCACGGCCGAGCGCCGTCAGGCGCTGCAGACGAAGTTCGAGGATGGCCTTGGCCTGGTCGTCCGACAGGCGATACATGCCGTCGATCACCCGATG
>CANJEJ010000050.1 GCA_947473325.1 Alphaproteobacteria bacterium
CTATATCTTTCCGCGCACCTCCACCCTGCACGAGATCTGGCAGCTGCACCGCTCCAAGGGCAATTACGAATTGATGGAGAAGCATCCGGAGAAGCTCCCCTACCCGATGGGGCCGCAGACCGTGCGCGACCTGTCGGTATGGTATCTCTGGCCCAATCTCGTGTTCGCAAGCCGTCAGGGACCGCCGAACTTCCAGATCCTCGAGGCGGTTCCGATGGGCACCGAGCTGTCCATCCGAAACCAGATCAACTTCTGCCTCAACGACCCGCCGACCGAGGCCGACCTCGGTCACATGAACTTCTACCGCGACATCGTGTGGCCCCAGGACAAGGAAGCAATGGAGCGGCAGACGGCAGGCATCAGGTCTCGCGGCTATATCCGCGGGCGCCATATGGTGGATGCCGCGCATTCATCCTGGGCCGAGCACGCAACCCACCATTTCAACAACCTGGTATGGCTGGCGCTGAACGGACCAAACTACGAAATGCGTGGCTGAGGCCGGCGGTCCTTGCCGCGCCACACTGTCGCGGAAGCAGGCCGTGTCCTGACTGCCTAGGCGGCTGGCAATAGATGGACTGTCAGTCCTAGCGGGTCACGCAGCGTTTCGGGCGATGCAAGTCCTGACAGAGCAAAGGAAATCCAAGCCAAACCAGGTGGTGTTCCGGCGCCCGCGGGCTCGATGACCAGCCGGTTGTTTCCACCGCCAGCGGACTGCGATCCGCCATCCATCTGGAGTATTTCCGTATAGCCAAGGACGTCCGTGTAAAACGGGCGCAATGCATCGGGTGCTGCGGCAGCCAGCCCTCCGCCGAGAAAACGTGACGCGAAACGTTTCGAATCCGGGGGATGCTGGACATCAAGCGGGGCGGCGGGATAGCTCGTCCGATCTGGAGGCCGTGTCGGATCGACAACCCAGGTCTCAGCCTGACCTGACTCCCCCTTTTGCCATGCACGCCAATCCGTCGTCAGATTGGCGAAGAGGTGCAAACCATTCCCCTCCAGGTCCCTGCAAAAGATGCTTTGCATCAGACCGGGCACCAGACTTAGCCGCTCGATAATTGCAGCAGATCCCTCAAGTCGGTGCAGGCAGGCCTCCAACTCTGCCGGAGAATCGTATTCCAGCCCCATGTGACGGACGAACGGCCGGTCGTCGCGAAATATCTCAACCTCATGGTGGTTGGAACCGGACGACAGGAAGGCAGCGTTTTCGTTGCCATCGTCTCTGGAAACGCCAAGCCCGCACTGGCGGACATAGAAGTTCTTTGCTTCCTCCAGCGCCTCTGTGTGCAGGTTCAGATGGCTAAATCCGCGCATGATGACTCTCACCCGGTGAGAAACCCCGTGGAAGTGCGGCGTTTCTCGCTGGAATTTCAGACGATACTAAGTACACAAAGCGCGTGGTGGGCCCGGCAGGACTCGAACCTGCAACAACACCGTTATGAGCGGCGGGTTCTAACCAATTGAACTACGGGCCCAGCGCGGCGGGGACCCTAGCGGAAACGGCCGCCGGGAGGCAGTCCTGCCCTTGCGGAATATATGCACAATACATATATCCTCAAGGATCCGAAAGGGTCAGGGGAAGGGGCAGATTGAAACAGGCACACGCCGCCCGGAAGCGGCCGGAACACCGCGGAAACAATGCGGTAATATCATAGGAAATCTTTGATTCCGGCTCGGTCCTTGGCTTTGCTTCGGCAGTTTCAGTGCTGTTCCATCAGCCGGCCGAGGCCCTGGATCCGGTCCTTGATGCCGAGGTGGCGCAGGCCCTTCCAGTAGGTGGCGAGGTTGATGGAAAGGACCGGCTTGTCGATGAAGAACTCGGCCTCGGCGGCCACCTTCAGCATCGGCAGGTTGGTGCCGACCTGGACGATGGCGTCGATGTCGGGGCCGTTCAGCTCGCGGATGCTCTTGCGCACCTCGTCTTCGGTGACGGCGGCGATGGCGAGCGGCGTCGGGCATTTCAGGCCCTTGACCTTCATCACCTTGTAGCCGGCGTCGGAGAAGAACTCGTCCGCCACTTCGTCGCCCGGCACCTGGTAGGGCGTCAGGATGGCAATGCGTTTCGGCGCGCCAAGCGCCTGCAGCGCCTCGTGCGCGGCCAGCGATGGCACCAGCACCTCGCACACCTTGGCGTGCTGCGTCAGCTCGGTCTGCATCTTGGTCGCGCCCTTGATGCCACCGGCAAAGGATTCGAGCGAATGGCCGAGCAGGATAAGCTGCAACCCCGCCGGAACCAGTTGGTCGATGACGGGGTAAAGGTCGTCATGGCCGGCACGAATCGACGCGCGATACGCATCCATGTCGCCCGGCGGACGTTTCTTGTTGGGAATGCGCGCCATGTGATTGGTCACGCCGCGCGGCGTCAACATCTCGTACTCGGGCTGCACGATCGTGTTGGTGAAGGGAGCCATGGCGCCGATCTTGGCGCGGAAACCGAGCGTGTCTTTCATGGGCGGCGTATCCTGCAACTTATCTGGCGGGGCAATTTGAATGGATGATAGCGGCTGCTGCTCCCTCGCCCTAGCCCTTATCGGCGGGTGTTCGCACCATGTTCGATAGTCTTTTCATCGCTTTTGCCACCCTGTTCGCGACGGTCGGACCCGTCGACGTCGCTCTGCTCTACACCGCGCTGACACCGGGTGTGGACGCGACGCAGCGCCGCACCATGGCGATCAAGGGCGTCGCCATCGCGACCGGCATCCTGCTGGTCATCGCGCTGTTCGGCCAGCCGCTGCTCAGCTTCCTCGGCATCTCGCTGCCGGCGCTGCGCATCGCCGGCGGCATCCTGCTGCTGCTGCTCGCCATCGACATGGTCTTCGCGCGCCAGAGCGGCGCCAATTCCACCACGGCCGAGGAAGAGGCCGAGGCGGTGCGCAGCAAGGATGTCTCGGTCTTTCCCCTGGCCACACCGCTGATCGCCGGGCCCGGCGCGATGGGCGCGGCGATCCTGCTGGTCGCCGACACGCATGGCGATGTCTGGCGCATCGGCCAGGTGGTGATCGCCCTCGGCCTCATGATGGCGCTGACATTGGCGCTGCTGCTTGTCGCCGACCGTACGCGTCAGGTGCTCGGCGTCACCGGCCTGAATGTCATCACCCGCGTCTCCGGCGTGCTGCTGGCGGCGCTGTCGGTGCAGTTCATCCTCGACGGCCTGATCGCCATCGGCCTGAGTCCGCCGCTGCCGCGGCTCTAGCGGAAGCAGCCGGGGAGAAAATCGTCGAGCAGGGCGGCAAAGGCCGGCGCATTGTCCTGCGCCGGCATGTGGTCGGAGCCCGGCAGCGACAATGTCTGCGCCTGGGGAATGATCTGCTTCAGGCGGTCGAGATGCGCCTGAGTGAAGACCTCGCTGCGCGCGCCGCGCAGCATGATCGCAGGGCAGCGCACGGCGATCTGGCCCCAGATCGGCACGTTGATGCTGCCGCCAATCCCGCGCGCCGCCGCGCGGTCATAGGCCCAGGACCAGCGTCCGCCCGGCTGCGGCCGGAAACTGTGTTCGGCGTAGTGGTCGCGCAGCGCCTCGGGCCACAGGTCACTGAAATGGATGGCTGCCTTGGCGGCGGCAAAGCTGGGGAAGTCGTAGGAATGCTCGATCTCGTGCGACACCTGGGCCGCGATGGCCGGCGGCACCTCGATGCCGGCATCGGCGACGACGATGCCGGCGACGCGGTCGGGATGTTTCGAAGCCAGCAGCAGCGCAAGATTGCCGCCGGTGGCCGCACCGACGATCACGCAGCGTTGCAGCGCCAGCGCGTCCATCACGCCCAGCGCATCGCGGACATACTGGTTGACGTCATGGCCATCCGCCGGCCAGTCGCTCAGGCCATGGCCGCGCAGGTCCGGGGCGACGAAGCGGCCGCGCCAGCGGCTGTGCTCGACCATGAAGTCCCAGTGCCGCGCGTTGCCGCGCTTCGGGTGCAGCAGCAGGACGGCACGGCTGTCGTCGCCCGGCCAGTCGAGTGCGTGAACGGAAAGGTTGCCGGCCTGCAGGCGGCGCGACTGCGCGGGACGCTGGAACATCATGAGGAGATCACCGTGAAACGGGAGGGACGATATGGAGCAAGCAGGGCCGCCGGTTCCCCAGATACGATCTCGCGCGCGGCCAGCTGGCCGAGCAGCGGCCCGAGCGTGATGCCGCTATGCGTGGCGAGAAGATAGACACCCGCCACGCCCGGCAGCGGTCCGGCAATGGGCCGGTCGTCGCTTGCCATCGGCCGCACCCCGAGCCGCACCGTTGCGGGAGCGACGAGGTCGCGCAGCGGCAGGCCCGGAATGAAGGTGGCGAGACGTTCCAGCGCCTGCGCCGGCGCCTGGCCGAGATCGGCATCGCTGCGGCCGGCAAGCGCCGCGTCGATATCGTCGGCGCCAATCGTCATGCCGCCGTCGCCGGTGGGCCGCACATGGAGACCGCCTGCATCGGGCAGGAAGATGACATGGTTGACCCAGCGCGCCGGACCCGTCGGCACATCGACAAGGACTCCCGGCACCGCACGCAGGGGCAGACGCAGCAGCGAGCCGGCCGCCAGCGCCGCCATCCGTGCCGTGGCGACACCCGCGGCAATCACCACCGTCGCTGCCGGAATCGGGCCGCGGTCGGTTTCGATGCCGGCGATCTCGCGCTGGCGGTTGCGCAGGAAGCCGGTGACCGAACAGGGCGCGCGCACGCTGCCGCCCAGATCAGCGATCTCGCTGGCCAGGCGATGTGCAAAGCGGCGCGCATCGATCCAGCGGTCGGCGAGCGCAAGGAACCCTTCGGCGCCAGCAGGAAACGCCACATGCGGCTCAAGCGCCTGCAGGCCAGTCCGATCGAGTCGGGCGAGCGGATAGCCCCAGCCTTCCAGAACATCCGCCGCATGCCGAATACCCGCGACACCACCGGGCCCAGCCGGATGCGTCCAGTGCAGCGAACCCGAACCTTCCAGCCCGATGGCGCGCTCGCCGAAGTCGCGGGCGATGTCGACATAGCGCTCCATGCCCGCGGCGTTGAGGGCGTGATAGTCGCGGTCGTCGCGTTTCGCCGTGGCGTTGATCCAGGCAAAGCTGTGGCCGGTGGTGCCGCCGGCGAGCGCCTCCTGCTCGACCAGCGTGACGCGCTTGCCGGCGCGCGCCAGTTCCAGCGCCGTGCACAACCCGAGAATGCCACCGCCAATGACGGCGGCGTCGACGCCCTCGCTCACGAATCGCCTCCGTCGCGGCGTGCATACGCGTCGACTTCGGCAAGCAGGCGGTGCAGCGGGCCGTCCTCCAGACCGAGTTCGTCGAGATGCGCGACCGTATTGTGCAGGTAGTCGCGGGCGCGGCCGAGCGGCCCCCTGGCCACCGCCAGGGCATGCACTGTCTGCTCCGGCGTGATGGCGCGCGCATAGGCCGGATAGTCTCGGTTGACGACAAAGGTGATGGCCCGGATCGGCCCCTCGTCGGTGTGCGCAGTGACCCAGCGCGCGTGATAGCCGCCTGCCGTCATCTCGCGCCGCCACAGGATGCGCGTTTCGTTGTCGATCTGGTCCGCCGCGACCCGCCACAGGATGCCGCGGCAGGACCCGCCACGGTCAAGCCCGAGCATCAGGCCCGGCGCCTCCGGCGAGCCGCGGCCGACCGGCATCCACAGGCAGAAGCGGCGATGCCAGCCCTTCACCAGGCCGGCGCGCCGTTCGGCGACATGGATCGCCGGGTTCCACATCAGCGAGCCATAGCCGAAAACCCAGAGGTCGTTGCCGGCCCCCAGCGGCTCCAGCGTGGCGGTGCGGCTTTTCTCACGCTGCTCCGCCGTCAGCAGGCTGAAGTTTTCCGGCAGCGACCATTCGCGGCGCAGCTGCTCGATGCGCTCTTCCGTCAGGTCATCGCGGCTGATGCCATCGACGACGATGTCGCGCCGCCGCTTCATGGCCGTGTCCGCACCGCAAGACCGCCACGCCAGCGCCGCAGCGGCGGCACCAGGCCAGCCAGCACGGCGACGGCGCTGAGGACGGCGACGCAGAGGAACAGCGGAATGCCGCTGCCATCCGACAGCGCGCCGGCCGCCTGCGCCGCAGCCGCGCCAACGATCATCTGCAGGAAGCCGAGCAAGGCCGAAGCCGTGCCGGCGACATGCGGCAGCGGCGCCACCGCGCCCGCCGTCGCCGTGGGCAGCGACAGGCTGAAGCTCATCGCGATGATCGCCGCAGGAATGAAGAGGGTGGCTTCCGACAGGCCAAAGCGATTGAGCCCGATCAGCGCCAGCAGCGACACCACCAAGGCGCTGACACCGCCAGCCAGCATCACGCGGTCAACGCCCACGCGGGTGCACCAGCGCGCGCCCACCCAGCTCGACAGCATGAAGGCGAGCGTAACAAGGGCGAAGTAGAAGCCGAAGGCGCTGGCCGGCCGGTGTAGCGTGTCGGCCATCAGGTGCGGCGCCGCCGCCATGAAGGCGAAGAAGGTGGCACCGCCACACGCCGCATGCAGGGCATAGCCAATGAAGGACGGCAGCGCATGCAGCACCCGGCCATAGTCGCGCAGGATGCCGCTGGGATCCGTGGCGCGGACCGCCCGCGACCGCGTTTCCGGCACGCCCCATTGCGTGAAGAAAATGGCGGCAACGCCGCAGGCGAAGGCGAAAGCGAAGGTGTGGCGCCAGCCGCCGATGTCGGTGATGACGCCGCCCAGTGCCACGGCAACCATGGGCGCGCCAACAACCGCAGCCGACAGGTAGGCGATGATCCGCGCCGCCTGATCGGGGCCGTAGAGATCGCCGCCTATGGCCCGCGCGACGACAATGCCCGCTGCGGCGCCGCCCGCCTGCAGCACGCGCCCCCAGATCAGCGCCTCGATGCTGCCCGCGAGCGTGCAGAGCAGCGTGCCGGCAAGAAACAGGAGCAAGCCCGCGAACAGCACCGGCCGCCGGCCCAACCGGTCCGACAGGGGCCCGTAGACAAGCGTCGCCACCGCGATGGAAACCATGGAAAGGCTGAGCGCGAGCTGGGCACGGCCGATGCTGACGCCGAATTCACGCGAGATGGCGGGAAGTGCTGGCGCAAAAAGCTGCATCGACAACGGCCCCACCGAGGTGACGGCGAGCAGGCCGATGACAAAGCCCCGGCCCAGCCGGGGCTGCGTCTCGTCGCGCAGGTCCGTCGCTTCGGTCATCAACCCTCGTTTCCGGCTCCCGGGCCGTCAGGCGGCCATGCCGGTTTGCGCGCGCCGGCGCAACCAGGCCGGCAGTATCCCCGCCACGCAGGATATTACTGTTATGACAAAGACGCACAGAACCAATGGCCAGGCCGTGCCATCCGCCAGCGATCCGACCGCCTGTGAACAGATGGCACCGACGATCATGGTCAGAAAGGCGGTAAGGCCCGAGGCGGTGCCCGCCAGACGGGCATCGACGTTGATGGCGCCGGCGTTGGCATTGGGCATCGTAATGCCGTTGCCCAGCCAGATGAACGCGGCCGGCGCGAACAGCGCCAGCGGGGTCAGGCCCCAGATGGCCAGAGCGGCAATCGCCAGAACCGCGCAGACAACGGAGAACACGCCGCCCCAGATGACCATGCGGTCCAACCCGATGCGCCGCGTGTAGCGGCCGGCAAGATAGTTCGCCAGCATGAAGAAAAGCGACAGCACCGCGAAATAAAGGCTGAACTCCAGCGCCGGCCGGCCCAGCACGTCGGTGATCAGGTAGGGCGCCCCGGCGGCAAAGGCGAAGAAGCCACCCGCCGCACCCGCACCGTGGATGGCATAGCCCAGAAACGTGCCCGAGCGCAGAAGCCGTCCATAGTTGCGCAGCAGGTCGGACGGGCGAATGCCGATGCGCGGTCCCTGATGCGTTTCCGGCAAGCCCATCCGCAGCAGGGCGACGACGATCAGGCCGCAGGCAAGCGCAAAGGCAAAGTTGTAACGCCAGCCCACGGTGTCGACGAAAAGACCACCGAGGATCAAGGCAAAGAAGGGGGCCAGGATCATCGCGACGGTGAGATAGGCAATCACGCTGGCGGCACGGTCAGGTCCGTAGACGTCCCGGGCGATCGCGCGCGAGACGACAAGGCCGGCGGAACTGCCCGATGCCTGCAGGATGCGGCCAACGATCAGCATCTCGATGCTGGTGGCCAGCGCGCAGACGACCGTGCCGACCAGGAACAGGGAGATGCCGCCCAGCAGGGCCGGTCGCCGGCCATAGCGGTCGGACAGCGGGCCATAGACCAGCGTGGCAAAGGCGATGGCCACCATGGAGAGCGAGAAGGCGTATTGCGCCTTGCCGATCGACACGCCGAAGTCGCGCGCGATCGCTGGCAGCGATGGCACGAAAAGCTGCAACGCCAGCGGGCCGAGCGAGGTGATTGCCACCAGCGCCGCAAGGAAAAGGCGGCCAGAGGCCGCCGGGGGAGAGGACATGAGGAAGACTAGACCCGGAACCGCGCGTCCGGGAGCAAAAACGCGGCAATCAGCGAGATCAGTCGGGCCAGGTGGGGTCGGGCAAGGTGCGGAAGACGCTGCGCAGGCCGCCGGACCAGCCGTCCCGGATCATCGAGTAATAGGGGTCGTCGGCGGTAATCAGGCGCTGCACCGCGGGCTTCTCGGCATCCCGCGGATAAATCAGCAGGTCGAGTGGCAGGCCGACCGAAATATTTGAGCGAATAGTTGAGTCCATCGAGATCAGCGCGCACTTGGCGCCTTGATTCAGGCTGGTGTCGAAAGTGACGACACGGTCGAGGATCGGCTTGCCGTATTTCGACTCGCCAATCTGGAAGAAGGGCGTCTCGGGGCTGGCCTCGATGTAGTTGCCCGGCGCATAGAACATGAACATGCGCAGGTTGCGCCCGGCGAGCTGGCCGCCAAGGATCATCGTGACGTTGAATTCGGAGCCATGTTCCTTGAGGCCCGGCCCGTCGATCCGCTCCACCTCGCGGATTGCCCGTCCAACCAACCGCGCCGCAGCGGTCATCGACGTGACCTCGTCCATCCGTTTCAGACTACCGTCCTCATCCGGCACGCCTTCGTTCAGCAGCGTGATGACCGACTGAGAAATCGACAGGTTGCCGGCCGTCATGAGCGCGATCATGCGCTTGCCTGGCTTCGACCACACGGTGAGTTTGCGGAAGGTTGAAATGTAATCGACGCCCGCGTTGGTGCGGGAATCGGCGAGGCAGACAAGGCCTTCGCGCAGCAGCAGTCCGACGCAATAGGTCATCGCGAAAAATCCGGGAACGGAAGGGCGGGGTTATTGCTGGCCGTCGGTAACGCGGACCGAGACGCGCATCGCCTCGTCCCCGCCGCCGCGGCGCACGCCGCGCACGGGCGCGGCATCGAGGTAATCGCGCCCCTGCGCGACTCGCACATAGGAGGCAGTCGTCGAAATGCCGTTGGCGACATCGAAGCTCACCCAGCCCAGGGCTGGAACCCAGGCTTCGGCCCAGGCATGGTTGGCGTCATAGTCGCGGCCTCCGGAATCGGTCCACATGTAGCCGCTGACATAGCGCGCGGGAATACCCGCGGCGCGGCAGACGGCGAGAAAGATATGGGCCTGATCCTGACACACGCCCTCGCCCTTGCGGAAGGCATCGCTGGCGGTGGACTCGACGTCCGTGACGCCAAGACGGTAGGCGACCTGCTTGTGCAGCGCCACCATCAGATCGTGGAGGCCGGTCAGGCGCTCCTTGGCGAGCGGCGTGCGAATCCCCGCGGCAAATTCGGCGAGGTCGCCCTCCGCCCGCGTGAGGCGGGTCGGCATCGCATAGACAAGCGGACTGCAGCGGTCATTCTCCGGCGGCAGGACGCCGTGGGTGTCGGTCGTATAGACCTCGCCGCGGACGCGCAGCACGATCTGCTCATGCGGCGTGGTCAGGCTGAGCACATGGACGATGTTGCCAAAGCCGTCGGTGAATTCGGTGAATTTCCCCGGCCCTGTCACCTGCCACGACCGCACACTCTGATTCGCGTGCTGGCGTGGCGTCAGGCGCAGATACTGGATCGTGCTGCGGGCGGGCGCCCCGTAGCTGTAGGCGGTCTCATGTTCGACGACGATATGCACGCTCAATTTCCCAGCATGAAGTCGGAGCTGATCTGCGCCCCGAGGTCGGCGTTGCGGTCGAGAAAGTCGGCCAGGTATTCATGCAGGCCGCGCTGGAAGATGCTCTCGGCGCGACCATAACGCAGGCGGGAATAGTTTTTTCCCGCCAGGCGGAAGCATTCGAAGTCGCGGCGATAGAGCTCGCGCAGGGCGGCGAACAGGCCGTCGAGCTCCCGGTAACAGGAATGCAGCGAGCGCGGCATGTCGCCATGCAGGATCAGCAGCTCCGCCACGCGCTGCGGCCAGATCGCGTCGTGGAAGCGGCGCTTGTAGGCGCTGAAGGCCGAGACGGAGCGCAGCAATGCGCCCCACTGGTAGTAATCGATCGCGCCGCCCACCGGCTCCCCCGCCGGCAGCAGGATATGATACTTCACGTCGAGCAGGCGGGCGGTGTTGTCCGCCCGTTCCAGGAAGGTGCCGAGGCGTTGGAAGAAATACGCATCGTCACGCAACATCGTGCCCGTGCTGACGCCGCGGAACAGGTGGCTGCGTTCCTTCACCCAGTCGAAGAAGCGGCTAAAGCCGCGCTTGGCGATCTTGTCATAGTCAAGCGCCTGCACTTCGAGCCAGGTGTCGTTCAGGCTTTGCCACAACTCGGTTGTCGTGGTGCCGCGTGTGGCTCGGGCATTTTCGCGCGCCAGGCGGAAGACCGAATAGATGCTCGACGGGTTGTCGCCGTCGAGCACCATGTACTGGATGATGTTGCGCGCGTTGGCGCTGACGTAGCGCTCCGCAAAGACATCCTCACCGCCGCCGATCTGCAGGGCCGCGCCCCAGTCGCCGGCGGCGCGGTCGCCCGAGGGCAGCAGCGACATGCGCCAGGTGACATCGAGCATGCGCGCCGTGTTCTCGGCGCGCTCGACATAGCGCCCCATCCAAAACAGGTCGTTGGCGGTGCGGCTCAGCATGGCATCACTCCTGCAGCACCCAGGTGTCCTTGGTGCCGCCGCCCTGACTGGAGTTGACGACAAGCGAGCCTTCCTCCAGCGCGACGCGGGTGAGGCCGCCAGGCACCACGCGGGTGGTGCGGCCGGTCAGCACATAGGGGCGCAAATCGACATGGCGCGGCGCGATGCCCTGCTGCACGAAGGTGGGACAGGTCGACAGGGCCAGCGTCGGCTGGGCGATGTAGCGGTCGGGCGTGGCCCGCAGGCGGGCGGCAAACTCCGCGCGCTCCGCCGTGCTGGCGCGCGGGCCGATCAGCATGCCGTAACCGCCCGAGCCGTGCACTTCCTTGACGACCAGTTCGTCGAGATGGTCGAGGACATAGCGCAGCGAATCGGGCTCGCGGCATTGCCAGGTCTGCACGTTCTTCAGGATCGCTTCCTCCCCGAGATAGAAGCGCACCATGTCGGGCACATAGGGGTAGATCGACTTGTCGTCGGCAACGCCCGTGCCGATCGCGTTGGCGAGCGCGACATTGCCTTGGGCATAGACTGAGAGGAGCCCGGGCACGCCGAGGACCGACTGGGAATTGAAGGCAAGCGGGTCCAGGTAATCGTCGTCGATGCGGCGGTAGATAACGTCGACGCGGCGTGGCCCCTGCGGCGTGCGCATGAAGACGAAACCGTCGGTGACGAACAGGTCCTGCCCTTCGACCAGCTCGACGCCCATCTCGTCAGCGAGGAAGGCGTGCTCGAAATAGGCCGAGTTGTACATCCCAGGCGTCACCACCACGACGGTCGGGTTACCGGCGTGCGGTGGCGCCACCGAGCGCAGCATGGAAAGCAGTTCGTTGGGGTAGTGATCAACGGGTGCGATGCGGTTCTGCGAGAAGAGCTCGGGGAAGAGCCGCATCATCACGCTGCGGTTCTCGATCATGTAGGAGACGCCCGAGGGCGAGCGCAGGTTGTCTTCCAGCACATAGAAGTCGCCTTCGTCGACACGCACGACGTCGATGCCGGCAACATGCGCCCACACCCCGCCGGGCGGCACGATGCCCAGCATTTCGGGGCGGAACTGTGCATTGCAGAGCACGAATTCCTCCGGGATCACGCCGGCCTTTAGGATCTGCTGGCCGTGATAGATGTCATGGATAAAGGCGTTGAGCGCACGCACGCGCTGGATCAGCCCCGCCTCGAGCCTTGCCCATTCGGCGGCCGTCAGCACGCGCGGCACGATGTCGAAAGGGATCAGCCGTTCGACGCCGGCATCGTCGGAATAGACGGCGAAGGTGATGCCGAGGCGGCGGAACAGGAGTTCGGCTTCCTGACGTTTGCGGCGGAACACGCTTTTCGGCGTCTTGGTCAGCCAGTCGGCAAGACGGTCATAGGCCGGCCGCACCAAGCCGCCGGCATCGCGCATTTCATCGAAGGCCGGCACGGCGGGCGGGTGGACCGGCGTCCTCATGCGCGCACAGCGGCGGGGCAGAGAGAGCGGGAAGCATGGCGGGCGGACATGGCGCTGCGACCTTCGTCAGCCGGCGCCGTGAGACGCCGAACAGGCATGGGGCCGAGGGCGCTGCATGAGACCGGCCGCCGCGACGGCGCGTTCTCCCCCCGACAGGATGGCCGGCCCGGAACCGGGCCGTTGTCGCCATGGTGACGGGGTGGCCGGGGGAACGCAAGGGTAGCGGGCGCAGCCTGTTTTCGAGCACGTATCTCCGTCGGCTCTGCCGCCGGGCCGTGCTCTCAGTGAACGCCCTTCTTGTGCAGCCAGTCCTTCATCATGGCGATCTCGCCTTCCTGTGCCTTGATGATCTCGGTGGCGAGCTTCTTCACAGCCGGGTCCTTGCCATGCGCCAGCACCACCTTGGCCATGTCGATGGCACCCTGGTGGTGTGGGATCATTCCCTTCAGGAAATCGACGTCGGCATCGCCGCTGAAGGTGATGTCCATGTCCTCATGCATCTTGTCGTTGGCAGCGCGGAAGGCCTTGGTTGCTGCTGTGTCTGCGCCCTTGGCCGCCGCGCCGTGGCCTGCATGACCCGTTTGCGCGAGAACCGGCGCCTGCGCCCCGGCGAGATAGGCGCCACCCGCACCGACCAGTAGCGACAGGGTGGCAACGGCAACCAGCTTTCTCATGACAACCTCCACGCAACAGAACAGCGTCATCAAACGCCCTGACGCGGCAGGAAGGTCAAGACCTGGCGACGGCGGGATCTGCGATCGCCCGGGCGAGTGCGAGCGCGCGATCGAAGTTGGGCACCACATGGCGGCGGCCGATGCGGTCAATAAGCCCCATGCGCAGCAGTACCCGGAGCGCCTGCCGCCGGGGTCCTGAAAGGATCACCGCGGTCCCGTGGCGCCGGCAGCGATCGATGAATTCCTCCAGCGCATGGGCTCCGCTCGCGTCGATGAAGGGCACCCGGCCAAGACGCAGGATAAAAACGCGCGGTGGCTTCTCCAGCCGGTCGAGCACCTCGTTGAGTCGGGCAGCGGCGCCGAAGAAGAATGGCCCGTTGATCTGGAAGGCTTCCGCTCCCGGCGGCAGGATATGGTCGCGCAGCAACGCCGCGTCGGACGGGCGGATGAAGTCGTCGACATCGTCTTCCAGCAGCCCGCGCTGCGGCACAGCTACCGTGGCGTCGATCATGCGGCGCAGGAACAGGAACATGGCAAGCAGCACCCCGATCTCCACCGCCACCGTGATGTCAACCAGCACCGTCAGCAGGAAGGTGACCACAAGCACGATGCGATCGCCCAGTGGTGCACGCATCAGGTGGCGGAAACTCTCGACCTCGCTCATGTTCCAGGCCACGACAACCAATACACCCGCCAGCACTGTGAGCGGGATGTAGCCTGCGAGCGGCGCCGCGACGAAGAGGATGCCCAGCAGCACGACGGCATGGATCATGCCGGCAAACGGCGTCTGCCCGCCCGCCTTGATGTTGGTCGCGGTGCGCGCGAGTGCACCAGTGGCAGGGATGCCACCGAACAGGACGGACGCAATATTGGCGGCGCCCTGCGCCACGAGCTCGCTGTTGGAGCGATGGCGACCGCCCGTCATGCCATCGGCGATGACGCAGGACAGCAGGGATTCGATGCCGGCGAGGAAGGCGATGGTGAAGGCGGCCGGCACCACGGCGACGATCTTCGGCCAGTCGAAGGCGGGCAGCGCCGGCGCTGGCAGGCTACGGGGCAGTTCCCCGAAGCGCGAGCCGATGGTTTCGACATCAAGTCCGAACAGCGCGACCGCAAGCCCGCCCAACACCACCGCGATGAGAAACCCGGGAAGGCGCGGCGCCATGCGGCGCAGCGCAAAGATGAGCAGGATCGACACCAGGCCGACGGTCAGCGTGAGGGGATCCAGCATGCCGATATGGGCCACGATGGCGCCGGCGCGCCCGAGGAAATCGCCGGGCATGTCGGCAATGCGCAGGCCGAGAAGATCCGTCACCTGGCTTGAAAAGATGAGTAGCGCGATGCCCGACGTGAACCCCGTGACGACAGGATAGGGAATGTACTTGATCATGGTGCCAAGGCCCGAAAGGCCAAAGGCGATCAAGATCCCACCCGCCATCAGCGTGGCCAGCACCAGACCGTCATAGCCGTGCAGCTGGATGACGCCGAACACCACGGCGACGAAGGCGCCCGTCGGGCCGCCGATCTGGTAACGGCTGCCGCCCAGCAGCGAAATAAGGAAGCCGGCGATGACGGCGGTGTAGAGCCCGCGTTCTGGCGTTGCACCGGAGGCGATGGCAAGGGCGAGCGACAGGGGCAGCGCGACGATGGCAACCGTGACGCCAGCGACAAGGTCGGCTCGCAGCCGCGAGACGCCATAGCCTTCACGCAGGACGGTGATGGTCTTCGGCAGATAGAGGCGCCAAGAGTTCGAGCTCATCACAATCCACGGCGGCGGAGAAAGGCTTCCACAAGAGACCACAGGCCGGGCCGGCTCGCATCGGCATAGCGATAGCGGGCGCGCACCACATCCACCTTCAGGTCCAACGCGCGGCGAAGATCGATCGGCGTGCCAGCCACAACACAGGCGACTCCGCTGTTGCGAATGGTCTCTGCAAGATCTGCCACCTGCGCGGCAGAATATCCCATGGCCGGCAGGACTGGACCCAAGTGCGGATATTGATCGTACAGGGCGGCAACCGGGGGAGTGGCATAGGGTCGCGGGTCGACGATCCGGGCCCCTGCCGCTTCCGCTGCGGCGAAGCCCGCACCGTGGGGCATTCCGCCATGCGTCAGTGTGGGCCCGTCGTCGACCACGATGACATCGTGTCCCGCCAGCGACCGCTCCGGCTCGAGCCGTACCGGCGATGCGGCCAGGAGCACGGGCAGGTCCGGCCGCAGTTGCTTGATCGCATCGCATACGCTGAGCGTGGCGGCAGGCGGCGCGGCGTCAGCCTTCATGACCACCGCCACGTCGGCAAGCCATAGATTGGTCTCACCCGGGTGATAGCGGGTCTCATGACCGGGACGCAGGGCGTCAGCAAGAACGATATGGAAGTCCGGTTTCAGGAAGGGGGTGTCGTTGTTGCCGCCGTCCCACAGCAGGATGTCGGCTTCCTGCTCGGCGAGGACGAGGATGCGGCCATAGTCGACGCCGGCGAAGACTGCCGCGCCCTGTTCCAGATAGGGCTCGTATTCCTCGCGCTCCTCGATCGTGCAGTGGGCGGCATCCAGATCGCCCGGCGTGGCAAAACGTTGCACGGCCTGCGCCGAAAGGTCGCCATAGGGCATCGGGTGACGCAGAACGGCAACCCGCAGGCCGCGCTCGATCAGGTGAGCCAGCAGCCAGCGGCTTGTCTGCGACTTGCCGCAGCCGGTGCGGACAGCAGAGATCGCGATGACCGGCCGGGCCGACTGCAGCATCGTCGCTTGCGGACTCGCGAACTCGAAGCTCGCCCCGGCGGCCAGAACGCGGGCGGCGAGGTGCATGACCTGACTGTGCGAGACGTCGCTGTAGGCAAACTGGACCGTCGCCACGGCCTGCGCACGGCACAGCGATTCGATTTCCGATTCGGGACGGATGGGGATGCCTGCCGGATACAGCGGCCCGGCAAGGTCGGCCGGGTAGTGCCGCGCGTCGATGCCCGGAATCTGTGCCGCCGTGAACGCGACGACTTCGATGGCCGGGTCGTGGCGGAACAGCAGGTTGAAATTGTGAAAGTCGCGGCCGGCCGCGCCCGCCAGCACGATCCGGCGGCGCGGCGGCGCGTGGCCGGATGTCGAGGCTCTCATCGAGTTGTCGGGCATACCAGGGCTACCTTCCACGGTCAGTGCACGGTGCATCTTCGCCTCGCCGCCGGTACGTTCGGCGGCAGACTTCAGATGATGGCAGGCAAGGCAGTCTACCGCCGGCCACCCGATCGATGACTATCCGCCTGGGGTTGTGGGCTGACTTTGATTTTGGTCAAACTGGGTGCAAGGACCGCCGGGGCTCCCCGGCCGCCCCCCGGTTTTAGCACCGCCACTTCGCGAACAGCGCCTGCGCTTCGGCCCAATTGGCCATCGCATGTGCGGCTCCTGCCGCGCAAAGTCGCGGCGCCGTTCCCGGCGTCGCATAGCCACCGCCGGTGAAACCCAACACCACCACGCCGGGGCACGGACGGCTATGACACCATGGTTGCTGCCTTCATCCTCATCTCCCGGATTGGAGCACCAACCTCAGAGAATGTCCTCGAAGCTGAGCGCCGCCTCGACCGCGCCGATCGGTAGGGGTGCCGAGAGCGGAACGATGAACCAGCGCTTGCCGCCCGCCAGCACGTTGGCACCCACCAGATCGCCTGTGAGGGTCTCGCGTTCGAGCTTGGTCTGCTGTCCACCCGAGCGGATGGTGAGCTTTGGCTCACTGAGGAACGCGTGCTTTGTGCCATTGTTGACGACAAGCACGGCAAGCTGCGACTTGCCATCGGTAGTCTGTTCCACACGCGCCTGCTCGATGGCGATCGCAGCCTTGGAACCAGATGGCGCGACGTAAAGAGTTCCTATGTAGCGCAACAGCATCGTGACCTGCGCGCCGCCGATGCGCTCCCGCTGCAGGTTGACCGGGAGTTGTTCGGTGATGATACGGAAACTCTGCTCCCGTATCAGGTTTCTGTCACCCTTGTACTGCACGCGTACGGCCTGGCTCTTGCCGGGTTGCAAGACCAGTTGCGTGGGGAACAGAACAAACTCGTCGCTGCTGGGCTCCATCGTGTTGGTGCCGTCCTCAGCCACGCTGCGGCGGGCGATCGACACCTGAACGGCGATGGCCTCCGCGTCCTCGTTGTGGATGCGAAACACGCCCTGAGCGTTTCGCCCGGAAGGCTCAAGTTCGAGTGACAGGGGCGCCAGACGCCA
>CANJEJ010000051.1 GCA_947473325.1 Alphaproteobacteria bacterium
CGCGGGCGATGCAGACGCGCTGCAACTGGCCGCCCGAAAGCTCGCCCGGAAAGCGGTCCAGCACGGCCAGGGGCAGCTGCACACGGGCCGCGATGCGATCCACCGCCGCCCGGCGCTCGGCCGCGTCGAGATCGGAATGCAGCACCAGAGGCTCGGCGATCAGCCGGCGCACGCGGATGCGCGGGTTGAGCGAGCTCCACGGGTCCTGGAACACCATCTGCATGTCGGCGCGCAGTGGCCGGCACTGGCGCTCGCTCGCTTCGCTGATGTCGGTGCCGGCGAAGACGATGCGCCCTTCGGTTGGCCGCAGCAGGCGCAGCGCGGCCCGGCCGACGGTTGACTTGCCCGAGCCGCTTTCGCCCACCATGCCGACCGTCTCGCCCGCCTGCAGGGCAAATGAGACGCCGTTGACGGCATGAACCTGCTGGCCCGGAGACGGTCCGGCGAAGCGCTTGACGAGATTCTGGATCTCGAGCGTCGGCACGCTCATGCCATCGGCTCCAGCGCGAACTGGCGGCTGAAATGACAGCGCACAAGATGCGTGCCGGCGACCGGGTCGGCCCGGGGCGCGACGGCGCACTGCGCCGCGGCATGGTCGCAGCGATCAGCATAGAGGCAGCCGTCAGGCAAGGCATAGAGGTTCGGCGGGTTGGCAGCGCCGCCAAGTGGCCGGCCGCCCCGTCGCGCGAGGCTGTCGGGCGTCGAGGCGATGAGGCGGCGGGTGTAGGGATGCGATGGCCGGGCGAAGACGTCCATGACACCTCCGCTTTCCACCACCTGGCCGGCATACATAACGGCAATACGGTCGCAGTACTGCGCGACGATGCCAAGATCATGCGTGATGACCAATGCGCTCATGCCGCGGGCGCGCACCAGGTCGCGCAGCAGGTCGAGCACCTGGGCCTGCACGGTCACGTCGAGACCCGTGGTCGGTTCGTCCGCGATCAGCAGCTTCGGCTCGTTGATCAACGCCATCGCCATCAGCACGCGCTGGGCCATGCCACCCGAGAGCTGGTGGGCATAGGCATTGGCGCGGCGTTCCGGGTCGGGGATGCCCACGGCGGCCAGCATCTCGACCGCACGGACGCGCGCCGCCGCCTCGTCGACCTGGCGATGGGCACGGTGCACGCGCACCAGCTGCTGGCTGACGGTGGTGAGGGGCTCGAGCGAGGATTTGGGGCTTTGGACCACCAGCGCGATCTCACCGCCACGCAGCTTGCGCCGCTCATCGTCGCTGAGAGCCAGGAGGTCTCGCCCGTTGTAGAGCGCCTGCCCCGCCACCACTTTCGCCGGCGGCTTCAGCAGCCCCATCACGGAATAGGCGGTGAGCGACTTGCCTGCGCCGGTTTCGCCGACCAGGCCGACGATCTCGCGCTCGCCAACAGTGAAATCCACACCATTCAGCGCACGGGCCACGCGGACCTGGTTGTCGAAGCCGCGCGCCAGGAAATGGGTGTGCAGTCCGCGAACCTCGAGCACGTCAGCGCGCCCCGGACTTGCGGCGCGGGTCAAGCAGGTCCTGCAGCCCGTCACCCAGCATGTTGAGACCCAGCACCATCAGGATCAGCGCCACGCCGGGGAAGATGCCAACCCACCACTGGCCATTCACGATGCTCTCCGCGCCGACGCGGATCATTGCACCCCACTCCGGCGTCGGCGGCTGGATGCCGATGCCGAGGAAGGCCAAGGTTGCACTAATTCGCACAGCCCAGGCACCGCGCACGGCGCTTTGCGCCATTGCACCCTGGATCGCGTTGGGCAGCAGGTGGATGAACAGGATGCGCCACAGCGGATTGCCCAGCGCCACGCCGGATTCGACGAAGTTGCTGGAGCGCAAGGCCAGCACCTCGGCGCGCACGATGCGCACGAACAGCGCCGCATCGAGCACGCCGATGACGACGACGACATTGAACAGCGACGGACCGGCCGCAGCCACGACGGCAAGTGAGAGGATGATCGACGGGAAAACCCGCAGCGCGTCCATCACGCGCATCACCACTTCGTCGATCAGGCCGCCGCGATATCCGGTGTAGAGGCCGATGGGCACGCCGATGGTCAGGCCGAGAAACACCGCCGGCACGGCGATGCCGAAGGCATAGCGCGCGCCATAGATGACACGCGACAGCACGTCCATGCCGTTGTTGTCGGTGCCGAACCAGTGCTTCGCGCTGGGCGCCTGCAGGATCTCATTCACGTTCACCGCGACCGGATCATAGGGCATGAGCCAGGGCGCGAAGATGGCAAGGAGGGCGAAGAAGCCGATGAGAACGAGGCCGATGGTGGCCGTCGGGCTCCGCTTCGCGAAGCCGACGATGTAGTCGAGGACGGACGGACGCACACTGCGCCCGACCACCACCGGGGCATCCTGCACGGCCTGGGTCATGACGTCTCCGCCGTGCGGGGATCGAGCAGCAGGACCAGGATGTCGATCACCAGGAAGACGATCAGCGAGAACAGCGCCAGCGCCAGCACATAGCCCTGCACGGCAGAGAAATCGCCGCGAATGATGGCGTTGAGGCCGTACTGGCCGAGCCCGCCCCAGGCAAAGACATATTCGATCAGCGCCGCGGTACCGATCAGGCCGGTAAGCTCGGTGCCGACGAAGGTGAGGATTGGCGTCCGGCTGTTGCGCAGCACGATGCGGATGCGCGCGGATGGCTCCAGCCCGGTCGCATCGGCATAGCGCACATAGTCGCTGCTCATTACCTCAAGCGCGATGGCGCGGGTGTGCTTGGCGATGGGGGCAGCCGATATGATGGCGACGCAAAGCACGGGCAGGACGAGCTGGCCCAGCGCCGAGCGCGCACCTTCCAGGTTGCCGATCAGCAGGCTGTCGATCAGGTAGCTGCCCGTCACCGTGGGTGGCGGCGTCACCATCAGACTGATGCGCCCCATCCCCGGCGGCGCCCAGCCGAGCAGGTAGAAGAAGACGAACAGCATCAGAAGGCCTAGGAAATAGGTCGGCACCGAGAAGCCGAGCAGCGAAATGCTGCGGCTGACGATGTCGAACAGCCGGTCATGCTTGAAGGCCGCGCGCAGGCCGACGGGCACCGCAACCAGCGCGCCGATCAGCGTGCCCCACAGCAGGAGTTCGAGCGTGATGGGGAAGCGATCGAGCACATCGCGCAGCACCGGCTTCTGGCTGATCCAGGAGCGGCCGAGATCACCTTCCAGGACGTTGCCGAGATAGATCCAGAACTGGGTCGGGATTGGCTGATCAAGCCCCAGCTGGCCGCGGATCATCGCAATTTCCGCCGTCGTCGCCGTCGGCCCCGCGATCAGGCCGACCGGGTCCTGCCCGCCGATGCGCACCAGGAAGAAGGTGAACAGCAGGATGCCGAGCAGCAGCGGCACAAACAGCGCAAGCCGTCGAATCAGGAAGATGCGGAGGGCCACGGACTAAGATCCGGGAGAGATGCCCGGCCGCACGGTGCGGCCGGGCTATCCAGTCCTACTGGCGACGCAGGTCGACCCAGCGCTCGTGTTCGTCGGCGAAATGTACCCAGCCGACAATGTTGGGCGCCATGGCCTCGAACGTGTCCGGATAGGTGGTCACGATCCAGGGTGCGTCCTCCATCCACTGCTTCTGCACCTGCCGCATCAGCTCGTTGCGCTTGGTGCGGTCGAGTTCCTGCCGCGCGGCATCGACCGCCGCATCGACCGCCGGGTTGTTGTAGGCCGCGCGATTCGACACGCCCTTCGAATGGGCCAGCAGGTAGTTGTTGTAGACGGGGTCGAGCACGATGGGGCCGTCTTCAAAGGAGAAGAAGGGCATGTCCATGACCGCCGGGGCGGAACGGGCGCGCATGTCGGAGTCCGAGATGCGCTTCGCCGTGATACGCAGGCCCGCCGCCTTCAACTGGTCGGCAACCTGTATGGCCATCGTTTCTTCCCAAGGCCACAGGCCGGCATAGAGAAGTTCCGCCTCGAAGCCGTTGGGATAGCCCGCTTCGGTCAGCAGCGCCTTGGCCTTGTTGAGGTCGAAGTCATAGGCATAGAAGCTCGGGTCATAGCCATCGACGATCGGTGGCACGATCGACTTCGCCACTGTGCCGGTACCGAAGAAGACACCCTTCTTGATCGCTTCCTTGTCGACCGCATAGTTCATTGCACGGCGAACGCGGACGTCTTCAAAGGGCTTGAACTTCGGGTTCATGCGGATCGAGGCGATGGCGCGACCTGTGGCCGCCTGCACCTTGACCCGCGGGTCCTTCTGCAACTCGACCACCTGCTGCATGCTCGGGCGCTCGACCCACTGCACCTGGCCGCTGCGCAGCAACGTGCTGCGGTTGGCTTCGGACGGAACGGCGCGCCAGATGACGCGGTCGAAATAGGGCTTCAGCCGGAAGTAGTTCGGGTTGGCGACGAAGGTCGCCTGCTCGCCGGGACGAATCTCCTGCAAGTGATAGGCACCGAAGCCAGCGGTGTGGGCGTCGGTGTATTTCAGCGCCCAGGGATCTTCGGCGGTGGCGTTCTCCTTCATCACCTTGGAGTCATAGACGCCGGGCAAGTACAACGTCAGCGCGCTGAGCAGAATGGCGCTGGGGGCGCCGAGGGTGAAATCGACCTCGTATTTCGACTTCGCCTTCACTTCGGTGACGTTGGAGACGTTCGCGATGAAGGCGCCGGTACGCTTCTGGGCAAAGGACTTGTTCCAGCCGAATTCGACGTCGGCCGAGGTCATCTCGTTGCCCATCGGGCTCTTGACGCCCTCGCGCAGCTTGAAGGTGTAGGTCTTGCCGTCCGGCGACACCGTCCAGCGTTCGGCGAAATGTCCATCGACGCGCGAGGGATCGTGATACTGGCGGCCATCGCGTTCGACACGCGGATAGCGGGTCAGGCCCTCATAGGTCTGCACCACGACATGCTGGGTGCCAGGGCGAACAGCGTCACCGTCGAAGCCTTCCGGCGTGACCGGCTGGGCGATCACCAGCGTGTTCTGGGCCTGCGCGCCGCCGGTGGCGAGGACAAGGGCGGCGCCGAGCGCCAGGAATGTCAAGCCTGTGCGGCCTGTCTTCTTACGGACATCCGTCATGTTTATCTCCCTGCGTTGAATTCGTGTGCCTTCCCTGACCCTTCTCCGGCGCAAGCGCGGGCGGGCCTTTTGCGGCATCCTACCATTCCATAGGCCAGCGCCAACCGTTCCGTTGCCGGGTTGATCCGGTATGCAGGATGGCGCCGGGCGGATTCAAAGCTCGGCCGCGTCGAGAAGGACGGGGTCATCACCCGCCCCCCGGTGCCGGCGCCACATCCAGATGCGTTTCAGCATGCGCGGCGTGCCGGACGCATCCTTGTAGGCCCGCCGGCCATGCAGCGTGGTGAGGTTGTTGTTGATCAGGATCTCCCCCGGCCGGAGCGCATACTGGAATACAAGAGACGGCCGGGCCACGACGTCATCCAGCCGGTCCAAAGCCGCGCGCTGGGTTTCCGACAGCGGTGTGCCGGCCAGTTCCATGCCGGGCTCGACCATCACCCGCGCATAGTGGACGTGCAGTTCTTCGCCCACCGCCTCGAAGATCGGCTTGCAGATCGTCTTCGGCCCGGCGGGCCATGTGTGCAGGCGCGGCGGCAAGAAGTGGAAGCGGCTGTAGAGTTCCGGCAGCAGGTTTCCGCTTTCCTCGCGCAGCACGCGATGGACGCTCGCCGCCGAAACCAGCGTGCTTTCCCCGCCTGCCTCGGAGGCATTAACGCAGAGCAGCGCGACATAGTCCGGCGCGCGTGGCTCGAGGCAGCCGTTGTCGGTGTGCATGCGCGATTCCTGCGTCGTCGCGCCGATCCGGATCGGGTCGTCATGCTGGGCACGATTGTCGGTGACGGTGAACAGGCGGCGGTCCTGCTGCAGGCCCTGGCGAATCGGGCGGCCGACATAGTTGCAGAGCGCCCAAGACAGGATATCGACGTCGCCTTCGGCAAGGCCCGTCAGGTCAAGGCCGCGGATGATGGCGATGCCGGGACCATCCAGGCGTTGGTGGATGGCCCCGACCATGCGCGCGAAGGACGGCGCGCGAAAATCCTCCTGCTCCACCGTTTCCAGTGTCAGGCCGTTGTCGCGGATGCCCTGCAGCGCCGCCTGTATCTCGGCATTCACGCCGGCGGGCAGATCGACGAAGGTTTGCGAGGGTGCCAGCGTGGCCGCGGTCCAGGCCCGCGGCGCCGTGTCGGCCGCGAAGCGCGGTCCCGGCGGCAGATCGGCGCGCATGTTTCCCGGCAACAACGTCATGTCCGACTCCGTGTCTAGCCGGCGCCGACTTTACCCCTCCGGCCACAGGACGCCAGACGGTAATTGCCAGGCCGTGCGGTCTCAGGACGTCTTGCGGACAATCAGCGCATCAGCAGCGACGGAACCACCCGGCCCGGCGATCAGCGGATTGACGTCGATTTCACTGATCGCGCCGGCCAGGTCTGCGACCAGCCATGAAAAGCGTACGACCGCATCCACAAGGCCCGCGACGTCCGCCGCCGGCAGGCCGCGCACGCCATCCAGCATCTTGCGATTGGGCAACGCGTCGATCATGGCGCTGGCGTCCTCGGTAGCAAGCGGCGGCAGGCGCAGGACTGGCTTGCCGAGGAATTCGGCGAAGATGCCGCCTGCGCCCAGCGCAATCACCGGACCATAGGTGGGGTCGGTGACGGCCCCCAGGATCAGGTCCACCCCCGGTGGCACCATCTGTTGCATCAGCACGCCGTTGAGCACCGCCTTCGGCATCGCGCGGGAGCAATCGGCCAAGATGGTGGCGAAAGCCTCAACCACCGCATCTTCCGAAGCAACGTCCAGGCGCACTCCGCCAATGTCGCTCTTGTGAGCGATGTCGGGGGATTCGATTTTCATCGCCACCGGCCCGCCTAGGGCTCGGAACTGCTCGACCGCTTCAGTCACTCTGGTTGCCAAGGACTCGCGCGTGATGCCAAGGCCATAGGCAGCAAGAACCTGCTTGCTCTCCCGTTCCGTCAGCACGGGGCCCCTGGTCGCCGCCAGAACCTGTTGCGCGGCCGCGCGATCCACATCGGACGGCCGCCGCGGTGCCTGCCGCGTCGCCAACTGGCGCAGGAAGGCCGCGTGCCTCACCAGCAGGCCGGCTGCGCGCAGGCCGGTATCGACATCGCGGTAGACGGGCACGCCTTCGAGCAGGGTTTCCGTTTCGGCATAGGGGGCATCGGAGCAGCCGCCCGACCAGATCAGCGCCGCCGGCTTGCGGCTCTCGCGCGTGGCAGCGAGGTAGACGTCGAGATCGCGCTTTGGCGTCATGGTGATCGTCGGCATCAGGATGCCGACGCCGGGATCTTCCGCCACAGCGGCGAGAACGCGCTTCAGCCCATCCTTCTGACCCAGCACCTCGACCGACAGGTCGGTTGGATTGGCGACCGACAGGAAGCTCGGCACGATCCCGCTCAACGTCTTCTGCGTCTCTGGCGCGTAGTCGGGGAAACGCAGGCCGAAGCGGTCGGCCTGGTCCGCGAGCAGCGCGAGGCAGCCGCCCGACACCGCGACCGAAGCCACGCCATCGGCCGTGAGCGCCCGCCCCTGCTGGAACAGCATGGCGGCATGGACGAGATGCTGGGCATCGTCGACGCGCAGGATGCCCATCTGGGCGAGTGCGGCATCATGCACATCGTCAGCCCCGGTCATCGAGCCGGTGTGCGAGGCGGCGGCGCGGCGGCCACCTTCGCTGCGGCCGAGCTTCAGCATCACGATGGGCTTCTTCGCCCGCGCGGCCTTCTCCGCCACGGCGCGCAGGCGCTCGCCGCTCTTGATGCCCTCGATCGCCATCAGCACCACCTTGGTGCCTGGATCGTCGACAAGGAAGTCGGCAACATCGATCACATCGACGTCGGCCTCATTGCCGCAGCTTGCCTGGTAGCTGATGCCAAGGCCGGCGCGCAGCGCCCGCCACATGACATTGACCTGACCCAGGCCGCCGCTTTGCGACACGATACCGATGGTGCCGGCACGGCCCGTCTCTTCCAGCACCGTGGCCGACGCGCCCATCGACAGGCGGTTCTGCCAGTTGATGATGCCGTTGCAGTTCGGGCCGAGCAGACGAATGCCATGACCCCGCACGAAATCGACCAGCCGGTCCTGCAGCGCAATGGCGTCCGCGTTGCCGGTCTCGGCGAAACCCGCGGTGAACACGGTCACCGCCTTCACGCCCAGATCGGCACAGTCCTGCAGCACGGGCAGGATGCGGTCGGTCGCGACGACAATGCCGACATGGTCGGGACGGCCTGGGAGATCCTTCAGGCTCGGGTAACAGGGCGTGCCACGAATTTCGGTGTAGCGCGGATTGACCGGCCATACCGGCCCCTGGAAGCCGAAGGCCTGCAGGAAGTGGAAGACGCGCCCGCCATAGCGCGCGAACTCCGGCCCGGCGCCGACCAGCGCCACGGATTTCGGTTCGAACAGCGGAATCAGGGTGGCGGAACCCCGGTGTGGATCAAATTGCATAGCGAAACACTGCCTGATCACGCCGCCAACGCCAAGCGCGCACCACCGGCATTGAGGAAACCCCGGCTGCCTCGCTACAGTGCATCATGGACCGCCGCCTTCACCCCGACCACGACACGCTGGCAAAAGCGATCGCCGACCTGTGCCGCCGCTTCGACGACGACTACTGGTTCCAGCGCGACCAGTCGGGCGGCTTCCCGCTCGACTTCCACCGTGCCGTGGCGGATGGCGGCTGGCTTGGCATCGCCATGCCGGAAGACCATGGCGGCGCGGGCCTCGGCATTGCCGAAGCCGCCGTGATGATGCGCGCCATCGCCGAATCGGGCGCGGGCATGAGCGGTGCGTCCGCCGTGCACATGAACATTTTCGGCCTGCAGCCGGTTGTCGTGTTCGGCACCGCGGAACAGAAGGCACGCATGCTGCCGCCGCTGATCCGAGGCGAGCAGAAGGCCTGCTTCGCGGTGACGGAGCCGGACGCGGGCCTCAACACCACCCAGCTCAAGACACGGGCGGAAAAGCGCGGCGACACCTATATCGTCACCGGCCAGAAGATCTGGATCTCTACCGCCCAGGTCGCCGACAAGGTGCTGCTGCTCGCCCGCACCGCGCCGGCACAGGGCAGCAAGGGCTTGAGCCTGTTCTATTCCGACCTCAAGCGCCCGGGCGTCGAGATCCGCGAAATCCGCAAGCTCGGCCGCCATGCGGTGGACTCCAACCTGATCCATTTCGACGGCTTCGAAATTCCCGCCGCCGACCTGATCGGCGTCGAAGGCAACGGCTTCAAGCAGATGCTGCATGGGTTCAACCCGGAGCGGATCCTGATCGCTGCGGAAGCCATCGGGCTCGGCCGTGCCGCGCTTCGCAAGGCGACGCAATATGCCAAGGAACGTGTCGTGTTCGACCGCCCGATCGGCCAGAACCAGAGCATCCAGCATCCGCTAGCCAAGTGCTGGATGAACCTGGAGGCCGCCGACCTGATGATGATGAAGGCGGCGCAGATGTATGACGCCGGTGAGGAGTGCGGCGCCCAGGCCAACAGCGCCAAGTATCTCGCCGCCGAGGCCTGCTACACCGCCTGCGAGACGGCGGTGATGACGCTGGGCGGCATGGGCTATGCCGCCGAATACCACGTCGAGCGCTACTTGCGCGAAAGCCTGATCCCGCGCATCGCGCCGGTCAGCCCGCAGATGATCCTGAACTTCGTGTCCGAGAAGGTGCTGGGGCTGCCAAAGTCTTATTGACCGGGCGCAACCAGGCCCGCACACCGAACATGTGGTTCGTTGTGCCGGCGCGTTGCTTCCCTAACGCCCCGTGAAGCGCGGCGGACGCTTTTCGTTGAAGGCGATGCGGCCTTCCTGGACATCCTGGCTGTTCGCGCAGGCCGCGATGGCGGCCTTGGCTGCCGCCGTTTCCGTCCCCGCCTGCTGGCGCACGACATCGGCGATGACGCGCTTCATGCCGCGCACCGACAAGGGTGCATTCGTCGCGATAGTTCGCGCCATGCCGTTGACGGTCTCCGCCAGATCCGCCTTGGCGACGACGCGCTGGGCGAGGCCGACGCGGAGCGCCTCCGATGCGTTCATCGGCTCGCCCAACAGCAGCATCATGCGCGCCTCGGATTCACCGACGATACTGATCAGTTTGGCGATGAGGTCGTAGCTGTAGGAGCGGCCGAGTTTTGAGGCGGGAATCCCGAAGCGCGCATCGTCGGAAGCAATACGGAAATCCGCCTGCAGCGCGATCGCCATGCCGCCGCCAAGGCAGAAGCCTTCGATCTGGGCGATCAGCGGCTTCGGAAAGTCCTGCAGCGCCGACAGGCCGCGCTTGAAGCGCCGGGGCGCCGCGGCCGGGTCTTCGTTCGGGTCCGGCTTCTCGGTCAGGTCGGCGCCCGAAATGAAGGCCTTGCCCCCGGCCCCGCTCAGCACCGCGCAATGGACCGTGTCGTCCGCGGCGAGGCGCTCGAAGGCATCGGCGAGCAGGTCCCACATGTGGGACGACATCGCGTTGCGCTTTTCCGGCTGGTTGATGGTGACGCGGCCAACGCCATCGGCGACGGCGCAGAGGATCTTGCTGGGATCGGTCGACATGGATGCTTGTCCAGTTCCTGCAATGTCAGGCGATGGCGCCGTCGGCCCTCAGCTTTTCAAGCTCGCCGGCGGAATAGCCAAGGCCGGCGAGAACGTCGCGTGTGTGGGCACCGCGCGGTGGAGCCGCGGTCGAGTCCATCTTGCCCGTGCCTGAGAAATTCAGCGCCGAGCCGACCAGATGCGTGGCGCCATGCTTCGGATGCGTGATCGGCAGCATGATGCCCGACGCCTTGACCTGGGGATCGTCGAACACGGCATCCATGGCGTTGATCGGGCCGCAGGGAATGCCGGCCTTGTTGAACAGCTCGACCCAGTGGGCGCTCGGCTTCTCGCGCGTGATCTTGTTGATCGCTTCGTTGATGGCGGCGCGGTGCTTGCTGCGGCCGCGCGTGGTCTGCCAGTCCGGATTCTCCCACATCGGATTCTGCATCAACTCGCAGAAGCGCAGCCACAGGCGGCCGCCCACGGCGGACATGTTGATGAGTCCGTCGCTGGTCTCGTAGACGCCGTTGGGGATGCCGGTCGGATGATCGTTGCCGGCCTGCCGCGGCACGTCCTTGTGGACGAGCCAGCGCGCCGCCTGGAAATCCATCATCATGATCTGGGCTTCGAGCAACGAGGTGTGGACCCAGCGGCCAACGCCGGTCTTCTGGCGCTCGAACAACGCCATCATGATGCCGAGTGCGAGCAGGTTGCCGGCCGTCGAGTCGGCAATGGCGATGCCGACCCGCATCGGCCCGTCGCCGGGCTTGCCCGTCACCGACATCAATCCCGCCATGCCCTGCACGATCTGGTCGACGCCGGGGCGTTCGCTGTAGGGCCCTTCCTGGCCAAAGCCGCTGATGCTGCCATAGACGATGCGCGGATTGACCTGGCGCACATCGTCATAGGCGATGCCGAGCCGGTGCTTCACCGCAACGCGCATGTTCTCGACGACGACATCGGACTTCGCGGCAAGCTTCATGAAGACATCTCGTGCGCCAGGCGCCTTGAGGTTGAGTTCCACCATGCGCTTGTTGCGATGCAGGTTCTGGAAGTCGCTGCCGTCGCGGTCGCCGAACATGTCCTCCTCGCCCGGCTGCAGCGGCGCCTCGACGCGGATGATTTCGGCGCCCCAGTCTGCAAGGTGGCGGACGCAGGTGGGGCCGGCGCGGGCCACGGTGACATCGAGAACCTTGAGGCCGGAAAGCGGCAAGCCCGTCATGATTCTTCCCCTAGCGAGAGATGGATGGCCGGCGTGACGAGCCGCCATCCTCCATACTGGCCAGCCACCGCCCTGTCAGCACGAAAGGGGCGGCAGCGCGATCTGGCTGGCCGTTGCCCTAACTCTTGAGAAACCCGTTTAGCGCCGCGGGCCATTCCGCCATCGCCTCCGGCAGGTCGGCCCAGGCCACTTTGCCCTTGGCAAGGTCGCGCGCCGGCTGGTGCGTCGCATCATCCTTCGCGCCCGCCACCAGCACCGGCTGGGTCAGGCGCGCGAGCGCGTCAGCGACGCGGTAGGTCGCCTGGGTACGCTGCCGGTGTTGCAGCATGTCGCCGGACTTCATGGCGGCGACGAAGCGCCGGTGCACCATGTCGGTCTGGATCCATTCGTGGCGATAGACGTTGCTGTCGCGCGTGCGGCGGTGGCCCGGGAAGAACAGCGCCTCGTCCCGCACCATGTGCCAGACTCGCAGGAGATGGCCGCCATGGGATTCGACACCGAGCGGCTTCGCCCGGTCCGCCATCTCGAAGGCGGTGGCCGAATCGACATTCAGCGGACCGACCAGGGCCAGGCGCTTAACGAGCGCGGGCCGCAACAGGGCAAGTTCCACGAGTTCGGCCGCGCCGCCGCCGATGCCCAGCGCATCGACCTCGCGGATGCCAAGGGCGTCAAGCGCGCCACCCAGCGCCTGGGCGTAGCGCGCGGCGGTGATCGCCTCAGGCCCGAGGATGTTGTCGGACTCGCCGATGCCCGGCAGGTCGATGGCGAAGGCCGGGCGCTGGCCGCGGAAGCCACTCGTCACTGCATCGATGACACTGTTGTCGGAAATCGCGTCGGCGCTGATGAGCACCGGACGCCCCGTGCCTTCGACCCAGCGCATGTGCAACTGGCCGCCGCCGACGCTGACATAGTCCTGCGTCGCGCGCGCCTTCATCGGCTGCGGCTTGGGCGGTGGCGGGGGCGTGTCGCCCTTGGCAAAGCGCGCAAGGCGCTCCTTGACGAAGGGGAACACGGCGGCCGGGTCGGGTCCGATGCGTTCGATCTTCACGCAGTCTGGCAGGTCCTTCAGGCGGTCAAGGTGCTTGGCGAGTCCATCGAAATCCGAGGCGCAGACGATCGTCGGCGTCTTGAAGCGCTTCGCCACCTCGTCGCCTGGATAATTGAAGACCGCACCATAAGGCCGGCGATAGGTGTCGCCCGACCGCAGCCACTCCATCATCTGCCACTGGATATATTCGGTGGACGGAAACTCGCGCTGCAGCGAACGGCCTGCGCGCGTCATATTGTGCCAGGCGCCGAAAAGATACTGTTCGCGAATGCGCGCCCAGATCAGCGCCAGGTGGCTTCCGTCCCAGCGCGGTGGCACCGGAATCAGGTAGGACTTGTGGCGGTCGGCGCGCTCCTCCGGCGTCTGCGCGACGAAGCCGTTGAGGATGGCCCCATGCACCATCTCAGGATGGCGCGTGGCGAACCCCGCCAGGACGGACGAGCCGGAATGGAAGCCATAGCAGGTGACCTTGGGCACGCCGATGACCTTGAGAAACAGGGCGAGGCTGTCGCCGTAGTTGTCCATCGTGGCGTCCGGATCGGGCAGTGGATCGGACTGGCCGTTGCCTGGCGTGTCGGGCGCGATCACCGTGAAGTCGGCGGCGAGATATTCGATCAGCGGGATATGCTCGCGGCCCGAGGTCGGCGACTGATGCGCCAGCAGCACGGGCGGCCCCTTGCCCGCGCGGCGGTAGTGAATCTGGCGCGTGCCGTCGATGGTGGCGAAGTGGCGCGTGATAAGGGGATGCGCGGCGTCGGTGGCCATGGCCTGTCCTGCGAGACGGAAGGGAAGATGGCCCCAGCGTATCGCATCGTACCCAGGCCGGGCCATAATTCCGGTGGCCGCCCCCGGCACCCGCCGGGTGGCGGCGCGTTGATCCGGGAACAGGCCCGCCGATGAAGAACCGCTATCTCGTCCAGATCCTGCTCCCCGAACGCGACAATGCCGGGGTGCGCTTCGCCCCGTCCGTCATGGCGGGCATCCGCAAGACGCTGTCAGACCGCTTCGGCGGCGTCACCGCCTTCACCCGCGCGCCGGCGGAAGGCAGCTGGTCGCCCGACGGCGGCGCCACGAGCACCGACGACATTGTCGTCGTCGAAGTGATGGTCGAAGACCTCAACGAAGCCTGGTGGCGGGATTTTCGCCAGCAACTGGAACGCGACCTCCGCCAGGCAGAGATCGTCGTCCGCGCCCACCAGATCCTGACGCTCTAGCGTCAGGCAATTCCCACGAAGGCCTTGATCGCGTCGCCGGCCTTGTCCGGCTCGGTGGACAGGATGACGCCGCCCCCGGGAATGACTTCGTGTTTCGCGCCCATCAGCTTCGCCACCGCTTCGCCATGCGGGCGCTGATGGTCTTCCGATGCCGAGATGACAAGGGCGGGAACCTTCACCGCCTTCAGCGCCGCTTCCATGTCATAGCCGGCGAAGGGCTTCAGCGCCCAGTCGTAGCGGTGATAGACATTCAGGTTCTCGGTAAAGGCCATGCGCAGCATGGCGTTATCGGCATTCTCGCCCCAGCGGCGCTGGAAGCGTTTCCAGATCGGCAGGCCGTGTGTCCCGTCTTCTTCCTGCGGCACGCCGATCTCGGCGATGAAGTCCTTCTTCGCCGCGGCATCCAGCGGCGGCGGTGCGACGGCGATGAAATGCGAGATGCGGTCCGAACCGACCTGGCGATAGATTTCCGCCGCCAGCGCCACGCCGATCTCGACGCCCAGCAGCACGAAGCGCCGGGCGCCCAGCGCATCGATGGCGTCGATCAGGCGGCGTGCATAGTCGGAAAACTCCAGCGGGCCCGGCGGCGCCGGCGAAACGCCATAGCCCGGCAGGTCCAGCGCATAGGCACGGGCATAGTCGCCCAGCACCGGCACGATGCGCTCCATCTGCCGGCAGGAAATCGGGATCTGGTGCAGCAGGATGATCCAGGGTCCCTTGTCACCGGCCCAACGGGTGTGGATCTGGCGCTGCGGCGCCGGGGTGTCGATATAGAGGCGTTGTTGCTTGACCACGCATGTTCTCCGTCGCGGCACGGGCGTACCGGTCCGCCCTTTTATCACGCGTGCGCCATTTGCGCGCGCCGAGATGGTTTTGGCGGGCCGGGGCCGCTAGATTGCGGCACCCCAACCCGTCAGGGAATCCCCATGATTTTCTCCCGTCGCGCCTTCGCCGTGCTTGCCTTCGCCCTCGGTCTGTCTGCTACGGTGCCGGCCATGTCTCAAGAAACTGTCACGGCCTCTGGCCTGCGCATCACCGAGGTCAAGGCTGGAACGGGCGAAACCGCCCGCGCCGGCCAGACCGCTGTCGTCCACTACACCGGGTGGCTCTACACCAATGGCGAGAAAGGGCGAAAGTTCGACTCGTCGCGCGATCGCAACGAGCCCTTCGGCTTCCCGCTTGGCGGCGGCCGCGTCATCAAAGGCTGGGACGAAGGCGTCGCCGGCATGAAGGTGGGCGGCCAGCGCACGCTGGTCCTGCCGCCCGCGCTCGGCTATGGCGCCAACGGCGCCGGCGGCGTGATACCGCCGAACGCCACGCTCATCTTCGACGTGGAGCTTCTCGAGCTCCGCTAGAGCAGGCTGAACTGTTCGTTCTTTTTACCGGGTTTCGGGTGCTGCTCCATGAATTGGAGCACACCCTTCCCCGCCGCCACGCCGGTGGCCAGCGTCGCCTGGAGCAGATAGCCGCCAGTCGGCGCCTCCCAGTCCAGCATCTCGCCTGCGGCAAAGACACCGGGCTTCGCCCGCAGCATCAGCCGCGCATCCACTTCATCCCATGCCACGCCGCCGGCAGACGAGATCGCGCGGTCCAGACCCTGCATGCCGGTCAGCCGCAGCGGCACCGCCTTGACCTGCAGGGCGAGCGCCGCCGCATCGTCCGCGAGCATCATGCCGTGGCCTTCGCGCAGCAGGTTGATCTGCACCGGCGCTAGGCCGAGCGCCTTGCGCAGGAAATTCGACAGCGATTCGCTTTTGCGCGGCCGCGCCAGCCGTGCCGCGATCTGGTCGAGCGTCATGTCGGGCTTCAGGTCGACGGTCAGGATGGCAAGGCCGATTCTGGCGATCGCCTCGCGCAGCGGCGCCGACAGCGCATAGACCGCGCCGCCTTCCAGGCCATAACCCGCCACCATCGCTTCGCCGCGAATGGTCTGGCCGCCAAAAGAGAGCGCGATGCTTTTCAGCGGCGTGCCGGCAAAACGCGCGAAGGCCGGCGTCCAGCTGATGGTGAAGCCCGCGTTGGCGGGCCGGAACAGCGTCACCGCCACACCCTGACCCGCCAGCACCGAAGACCAGGCGCCGGTGGAGCCAAGCCGCGGCCAGCTCGCGCCGCCCAGCGCCAGCACGGTGGCAGACGCGGGAACCCTCACCTCGCCGGCCTCCGCCGCGAAGCGCAGCGCGCCGTCCCTGGCCCAGCCCAGCCAGTCGTGGCGCAGGCGCAACGTGACGCCCTGCTGCCGCAACCGGAGCAGCCAGGCGCGCAGCAGGGGTGAAGCCTTCAGGGCTTTCGGGAAGATGCGGCCGCTCGACCCGACAAAGGTCGGCTGGCCCAACGATTCGGCCCAGTCCATCAGCGCCGCCGGCGGAAACGCCGCCAGCACCGGCTTTAGCCAGGGTGCCGCGTCGCCATAGCGCTGGAGGAAACCGTCGAAGGCCTCCGAATGGGTCAGGTTGAGACCGCCGCGCCCGGCCATAAGCAGCTTGCGCCCTGCCGACGGCATGCGGTCATAGACCGTCACCGCCACACCGGCCGCGCTGATCACCTCGGCCGCCATCAGGCCGGCGGGACCGGCGCCGATCACGGCGACGGTCATGCCAATCCCGTGCGGGACAGCGGGCGGCCATTCAACGGCGTCATGGCCAAGGGGTGCTCCTGTTTGATCCCGCGTTGGTAGGAGATCGGCCCCGCCGAAACAATGGAATTCTGGGGAATTCTGGCCAAGCAGGTCAGCAGGCCGCCTTGATTCAAGGGCAGGACGGCGTTTGGTTTGGCCCCTTTTTCTGGCGGCTCCGATAACCCTCGCGCTCCGGCTTTTCAGCCTCGTCCTGGCCTCTCTCCTGCCGCCGGCCGCTGATGCTCAGCCCGCCATGGGCTTGAGGAGATAGGAGCGGTCCATCTCCATGATGAGGCGGTCGCTGTCCGCCAGCACGCGATCATGCAGCGTGGTGACGAGCGTGCCGGGGCGCGAGCCCGACGGCCGCAACGCCTTGATGTGCATTTCGATCTCGATCGTGTCGTTGGGCTTCAACGGGCTGCGGTAGCGCA
>CANJEJ010000052.1 GCA_947473325.1 Alphaproteobacteria bacterium
AGCGCTTGAGGGGAATGGTGGGCGCACCAGGACTCGAACCTGGGACCCGCTGATTAAGAGTCAGCTGCTCTACCAACTGAGCTATGCGCCCAGCGAAGGCGGCGTAATAGCAAACGGGGGCAGGCTTGTCGAGGGTCCCGGCCATGGCATTTTGCCCCCGGGCCCGCCGTTTAGAACGGATCGCCGCCGGGGCGCTTGGGAATCTGCAGGTCGCGGTGGACGTAGACCGACAGAATGAAGCCGAATCCCAGCAAAATCGTCACCATCGCGCTGCCGCCATAGGAAATGAGCGGCAAAGGCACGCCCACCACGGGCAGCAGGCCCATGACCATGGCGATGTTGATGAAAAGATAGACGAAGAACACCGTGATCAGGCCGCCCGCGAGCAGCCGGCCGAATGTGTGCCGCGCCCGCAACGCGATGGCAAAGCCCAGGATCAGGATGCCGATGTAGAGGGCGATCAGCAGCAGCCCGCCCACCATGCCCATTTCTTCGGCCAGCGTGGTGAAGATGAAGTCGGTCTGCTTCTCGGGCAGGAAGTTGAGGTGACTCTGGGTGCCCTGCATGAAGCCCTTGCCCCAGACACCGCCCGAGCCGAGCGCAATCTTCGACTGCATGATGTGATACCCGGTGCCGAGCGGATCACGCTCCGGGTTCAGGAAGGTGAAGACGCGATCCTTCTGGTAGTCGCGCAAGTTCGCCCAGAAGACCGGCATGGCGGCCAGCGCGGCGGCCATCAGCGTGCCGAAGACCCACCAGCGCACACCCGCCAGCATCATTACCGTCAGCCCGCCCATCAGCAGCAGGATCGCGGTGCCAAGGTCGGGCTGGATGACAACCAGGCCAACCGGCATCAGCATCAGCAGGAACGGCTGAAACAGGTAGCGCAACCGGCCCACGTCTTCCGGCGTCAGGCCATGGTAATAGCGGGCGAGCGTCAGGATCAGCGCCACCTTCATCAGCTCCGAGGGCTGCAGGCTGACGAAGCCGAGCGACAGCCAGCGCTGCGCGCCGCCGCCGATCGTGCCAATCACATCCACCGCGATCAGCAGGCAGAGCGCGAGGCCGTAGAAGGGATAGGCGATGCGCATCCAGAAGCGCAGGTCGACCATCGCGACGAACAGCATCATCACCAGGCCCATGCCGAAGCGCGCCGATTGCCGCGTCACCCAGGGATCGACCGAGCCGCCGGCGGCGGAATAGAGCATGGCGAAGCCGTAGCTTGCCGTGACGCAGATGAGGAGGACAAGAAGCCAGTTTACGTTGCGCAGCTTCTGCAGCAGCGTCATGTCCTGCTGGCGTTCGCCAAGGGCAATCGACATCGCTCAGCCCCGCGTCGTGCCGGAGACGTGATCGGCCGCCATCGGCCGGGCGGGCTGGCGCGGCAACTTTTCCAGCCGGCGCAGCTCCTTCAGCACGTCGCGCGCGATCGGCGCCGCCACGGCGGAGCCGCCGCCGCCGTGTTCCACCAGCACCGAGATGGCATAGCGCGGATCGCTGTACGGCGCGAATGCGACGAAGACGGCATGGTCGCGCTCGGCCCAGGGCAGTTCCTCGTTCTTCAGCACGCGCGTCTCGCGCTCATAGCGGGTGATGCGGCGCACCTGCGAGGTGCCGGTCTTGCCGGCGATCAGGAAATCCGGATCGCCGGTGATGCGCGCGCGATAGGCCGTGCCGGAGGGCGAGTTCGACACGCGGTACATGCCTTCGCGCGCCACCGCGAGCGCGGCCGGGCTGACGGCGACGGGCAGAATCTCGGGCACCGGCTCGCCCTTGCGCGGGTGCATGAGGCGTGGCTTGACCGCGTAGCCCGAAGCGAGCCGGGCCGCCATCACCGCAAGCTGCAGCGGCGTTGTCAGCACAAAGCCCTGACCGATGCCGGCAATCAGCGTCTCGCCCTGCTGCCAGGATTCGCCCATCGTCGCGAGCTTCCAGTCGCGCGTCGGCATGACGCCCGCCTTCTCGGCGGCAAGGCCGATGCCGGTCGGCTTGCCTAGGCCGAAGCGGTTGCCGATTTCGGCAATCTTGTCGATGCCGACGCGGCGGGCGACGTCGTAGAAATAGATGTCGCAGGAATGTTCCATCGCCGCGGCCATGGTCAGGTTGCCGTGGCCCTGCTTCTTCCAGCAGTGAAAGGTGTGGCTGCCGAAGTCGAGGGCGCCGTTGCAGAACACGCTGTGGTCGCGCGTCAGGCCCGACTCCATCGCCGCGATCGCGACCATCATCTTGAAGGTCGAGCCGGGCGGGAACTGTCCCGACAGCGCCTTGTTGACCAGCGGGTTGCGCGGATCGCGCGTAAGCTCCTGCCACTGGCGCTGGTTGAGGCCGACATTGAACGGCAGCGGATCGAAGCCGGGGGTCGAGGCGAGCGTCAGCACGTCGCCGTTGCGCACGTCCATCACCACCACGGCACCGCTTTCCCCCGCAAGCCGCGCCACGGCGTATTTCTGCAGCTCGGCGTCGAGGGTGATGGTGACGTCCTCGCCGGGCTGGCCGTCGCGGCGCGTGAGTTCGCGGATGACACGGCCGAAGGCGTTGACCTCGACCCGGCTGACGCCGGCCTTGCCGCGCAGTTCCTTGTCCTGGATACGTTCGATGCCGCTCTTGCCGATGCGGAAGCCCGGCAGCTGGAGCATCGGGTCCTCGCCGATATCCGCTTCCGCCACCGCCGCGACATAGCCGACGACATGCGACATCGCATCGCCGAGCGGGTAGTGCCGCGTCTCGCCGATCTCCGGCTGCAGGCCCGGCAGGTCGGGGCTGTTGACGTTGATGGCGGCAAACTGGTCCCAGCTCAGGTTTTCCGCCACGGTCACCGGCACGAAGCTGCGGTTGCGCGAGATGTCGCGCATGATCTTGGTGCGCTCGTAAGACGTGATCGGGATGACCTTGCCGAGCGACTCCAGCGTGCGTTCCACGCTCTTGGTCTGCTCGGCGATCAGCACGGCGCGGTAGTTCTGCTTGTTGGTTGCGATCTCGACGCCATTGCGGTCGAGGATGCGGCCGCGCGGCGGTGGCAGCAGGCGCAGGTTGATGCGGTTCTCGTCGGCGAGAACCTTGTACTGGTCCGACTGCACCACCTGCAGGTCGTACATGCGCGCCACCAGCGCGGAGACGAGCACCACCTGGCTGACGCCCACGAACAGCGCACGGCGGGTGAAGAGGCGCTGGTGGGCGGCGTCGCGCTTCATCGGCTCAGATTCGCGCGGCGGCGCGCAGCCGCCCGAGCGCCCAGGTAATGGCGGGATAGAAGGCGAGCGCGAGCAGGCCCTGGATGAAGATCTCGCCCACCGGCAGGACCCGCAGATAGTAGAGCGAGCCGACCAGCCAGACCGCGGCGTAGAGCGGCGGCACCATCACCGCGAAGCCGAGCCATTCGACCGCGAAAGCCTTGCCGACGAAGAAGCGGCGCTGCCACGACATCACCGCGTGCACGCCGAGATAGGCGGCGGCGAACAGGCCGGGCGGGCCGCCGCTCAGGATATCCTGCATCAGGCCGATTCCGAAGGCCGCCGCGATCGGCAGCAGGTCGGGGCGGTAGACGCTCCAGAAATAGATGCCCATCAGGGCGAACGGCGGCAGCACCAGCGCCGAATTGGGCGTGCTGAGCGGCACGACGCTGAGAAGCAGCAGGAACAGTGTCGCCAGCCCGGGAATCAGGTTGCGGACAACGACGACTGAGCGTTCCGCAAGGCTTGTGTTCATGGCGCGTCGGCGGCAACCGGACGCTCTTCACCCGCTGGCGCCAGCAGTGGCAGCTCGTAGCGGATGATGCGGACATATTCGAGGCGATGCAGATCGACATAGGGCCGCACGCGGATCTGGCCGTCGCGCGCCGTGGCAACGCCGATTGGCAGGCCTTGCGGGAAAAGCCCGCCATGGCCCGAGGTGACGATGCGGTTGCCGGGCAGCACCTGCGCCTGGTTTGGCAGGAAGGACAGTGCAGGCGAATCGCCGTTGTCGCCGGCGAGGATGCCGCGCAGGCCCGAATCCTCGTCGAAGATGGGGATGCGCGAGTTGAGATCGGTGATCAGCAGGATGCGGGTCGACCGCTCGCCGACCTCGACCACGCGGCCGACGACGCCGTCCTCGTTCATCACGACCTGGCCCTTGCGCACGCCGTCGCGGTGGCCGGCGTTGACGAGGACCGTGCGGACGAACGGCGCGCCCGAATCGGCGATGACGCGGGCAGCGACGAAGGAGGGCATTGTTTCCGGCACCACCGAGAGCAGCTGCCGCAGCGCCACGTTCTCGGCCTCCATGCGGCGCGCCACGGTCTGCCATTGCAGCAGGCGTTCGTTCTCGTCGCGCAGGCGTTCGAGCTCGGCGCGCAGGAACATGATGTCGCGGACTTCGGCCACCGCGCGGTTGGCGGCAGCGACGGGGCGAGACAGGACGTCGAGCACCGGACCCACCACATCCATCACGCCGGTGCGGGTGCGCTCGACGGTCGCCGTATCGACGCGGCCCAGCACCATCAGCGCGAAGGACGCGCCAATCAGCAGCACCAGCGCAAAGCGTTGCAGAAGGCTACGCAGGGGGATTCCAATCCCCAGAACGCTGCTTCGCGGCGCCCTCACATTCCGTCTCCCGTCAGCCCGGCCCCGCCTTTGACGCGGCCTTGTTGGTTACGCGATCCTAGTAAGCTTGGTAGAGCACGCCTTTCAGCGTCTTCAGTTCCTCGAGCGCACGGCCCGTGCCAAGCGCCACGCATTGCAGCGGCTCGTCGGCGATCGACACCGGCAGGCCGGTGGCGTTGCGCAGCACGCGGTCGAGATTGCCGAGTAGCGCGCCGCCGCCCGTCAGCACGATGCCCTTGTCGACGATGTCGGCCGCCAGTTCCGGCGCCGTGTGCTCGAGCGCGACCTTGACCGCCTCGATGATCGCGCCCACCGGTTCGGCCAGCGCTTCGGCGATCTGGCGCTGGTTGATGATGATTTCCTTGGGCACGCCGTTCATCAGGTCGCGGCCCTTGATCTGCATCGTCTTGCCGTTGCCGTCGTCCGGCGGGCAGGCGGTGCCGATCTGCTGCTTGATGCGTTCGGCCGAGGATTCGCCGACCAGCAGGTTATGGTTGCGGCGAATGTAGCCGATGATGGCTTCGTCCATCTTGTCGCCGCCGACGCGCACCGAGCGCGAATAGACGATGCCGCCGAGCGACAGCACCGCCACTTCCGTGGTCCCGCCGCCGATGTCGACGACCATCGAACCGGTCGGCTCGGTCACCGGCAGGCCGGCGCCGATCGCGGCGGCCATAGGCTCCTCGATCAGGTAGACACGGCGGGCGCCGGCGCTCTCGGCCGATTCCTGGATCGCGCGCCGCTCCACCGCGGTGGAACCTGACGGCACCGCGATGATCACCTGCGGGCTCGCAAAGCTGCGACGGTTGTGCACCTTGGAGATGAAGTGCTTGATCATCTCCTCGGCGATGTCGAAGTCGGCGATGACGCCGTCGCGCAAGGGACGGATCGCTTCGATGTTGCCGGGCGTGCGGCCCAGCATCAGCTTGGCCTCGTCGCCCACGGCAAGAACCTGCTTCTTGCCCTTGTTGTTGACGATCGCCACGACAGAAGGCTCGTTCAGGACGATGCCGCGGCCCTTCACGTAAACCAGCGTGTTGGCCGTGCCGAGATCGATGGCCATATCGGCCGACATCATTCCGAACAGGTTAGAAAACATAGGCCTCCTGCCTTTTATGTGCGCCGGGGCCCGGCAACTGCCGGACCCCGGTGTAAATGACCACTACGCGGAGAGTGCGGCGGGTGCCGCCTTCTCGCGCTTGACCAGAAGTTTGTTGAGTGCGTTCACATAGGCCCGGGCGCTGGCGACCAGCGTGTCGGTGTCGGCCCCCTGCCCGTTGACGGTGCGCCCGTTTTCCTCGATCCGCACCGTCACCTCGGCCTGCGCGTCGGTGCCCTGCGTGACGGCCTGCACCTGGTACAGGTTCAGCTTCACCTCGTGCGGGAACAGCGCCTTGATGGCGTTGAAGGTGGCGTCGACCGGGCCATCGCCCTTCACGCCCACCGCCTTCTTCACCGTGCCGTCGATGTCGAGTTCGAGATCCGCCGTCTGCGGGCCGAACGAGCCGGCCACGACGCGCAGGGACACGAACTTGATAATGTCGTTGACCCGCATCGCGGTGTCGTCGACCAGCGCGATGATGTCGTCGTCGAAGACATCCTTCTTCTTGTCGGCAAGGTCCTTGAAGCGGCGGAACACGTCCTCGACGGCGTTGTCGCCAAGGTCGAAGCCGAGGTCGCGCAGCTTGTTCTTGAAGGCATGGCGACCGGAATGCTTGCCCAGCACGAGGTTGGACTTGTTCAGGCCGACCGACGCCGGCGTCATGATCTCGTAGGTGCCGGCGTGCTTCAGCATGCCGTCCTGGTGGATGCCGGATTCATGCGCGAAGGCGTTGGCGCCGACGATCGCCTTGTTCGGCTGCACCGGGAAGCCGGTGATCGCCGAGACCAGGCGCGAGGTCTTCATGATGTTCTCGGTCGTGATGCCGGTCGTGTACGGCATCGCGTCGGCGCGCGTGCGCAGCGCCATCACTATTTCTTCCAGCGCGGCGTTGCCGGCGCGCTCGCCAAGGCCATTGATGGTGCATTCCACCTGCCGGGCGCCCGCCTGCACGCCGGCCAGCGAATTGGCGACGGCGAGGCCGAGGTCGTTGTGGCAATGCACGGAAATGCGCGCCTTGTCGATGTTGGGCACGCGGTTGCGGATGGTGGTCAGGAACTGTTCGTATTCCGACGGCACGGTGTAACCCACCGTGTCGGGAATGTTGATGGTGCGGGCACCCGCCTTGATCGCCGCCTCGATGACCCGGCAGAGGAAATCCATCTCCGACCGCGTGCCGTCTTCGCTCGACCATTCGACGTCGTCGCAGAGGTTGCGGGCGTGGGTGACGCTGTCGATCACTGCCTGGTGCACTGCCGCAGGTTCCATCTGCAGCTTGAACTTCATATGCAGCGGGCTGGTCGCGATGAAGGTGTGGATGCGCTTCTGCTTCGCCGGCTTCAGCGCCTCGGCGGCGCGGTCGATGTCCTTGCGGCCGGCGCGGGCGAGCCCGCAGATGATCGTGTTCTTCAGCAGCTTCGCGACTTCGTTCACCGACTCGAAATCGCCGTTCGACGCAATCGGGAAGCCGGCCTCGATGACGTCGACGCCGAGATGCTCCAGCGCTTCGGCGACGCGCAGTTTTTCTTCGAGATTCATCGACGCGCCGGGCGCCTGTTCGCCATCGCGCAAGGTCGTGTCGAAAATGATGACTCGGTTGGGGTCGTTGACGGTGCTCATGGGAGGAAATCCTGTCCTACGTGTCTCGATGTCTCAATGCAGACGCTCGCTTTCCCCTGAACGAGCTCGCCCACCGGCAAACCCTGTTCAGGGGCGGCTAAGTCGAAGGACACGGTCACCGTTGCGGCGCGCAGGCACGAAGGCGGTCGGACGCAGACGCGCAGCAGCGAACCGGGACGTCATCGTCCGGATCTCCTGTTGCGTGGCATGCACTGACGACATTTCGTGACCAGCTCTCAATACGCCAACAAAACGGTTAGGATTCAGGTCGTTAAGGTTAAAGCTTCGAGTCAGGACTCGTGAGGCGGATGGTAACTGGTTCAGAACAGAGAAAAACCCGCTTCAATTTCAGGTTTTACGCTTTTTTCCTTGCTTTTCCAACTGCTTTTGCGCTTCGCCGCCCCCGCAATCAGTCACCTGCGTCAAAAGGACGACTCGGGCTCCAGCAGGAAGGCGATCTCCTCCGGCGTCGAAATTCGGCCGAGCACCGCGTTGCGATGCGGGAAGCGGCCGAAGCGTTCGACGATCTCGCGGTGCCGCCGCGCGACGTGGCGCACCCTGTCAAAGCCCTCGCCGGCCGGCAGCCCGTCGGCCAACGCGACCGACTGCTCCTGGTCGTCAAGCCGTTCGCTATGCTCAAACGGCAGGAATAAAAAGATATTCTCGAACGGCGTCAGGTTCTCGTCGAAGCCGTTTGCCAGCGCCGCCCGAGCGACCGCCAAGGCCTTGAAATCACTGGCGTAACTGCGCGGATCACCGCGAAAGATGTTGCGCGGGATCTGGTCCAGGAGGACGACCAGAGCCAGGGCATGGCGCGGTGTGGTCTGCCAGTCGTCGCAGGACCCGGCCAGGGCCGCTTCCCAGGCCACGCCGAAGCCGTCGCGGCAGGCCTGGTCGAACACCGGGTCCTTGGCGAACCACTTCTTCTGCGGCGCCGTCAGGCCGGTGCCGTCAATGGTCCCGAACCAGAAGTGCAACACATCGTCGGGCCGGATCACGTCGGACACCCCGCAAAAAGGAACGGGCCCGCCCGGAGGGGAAGGCCCATCTCGTAACTTGGGGGGCGCGCGCCGGCAGATCAACGGGAAACGCCGCAGACATGGATCGGTCGCCATGGCTCTTCGCTGTGTCGACAGGCAGCCGGGCCCGGGACAAACTTCCCTGCCAATTGCCGGCAGCCTCCCCCCCTGAGGCAACCGTCCATGGAAATCCGCTACAGTGGCACACTGATCAGCATCAGCATGCTGCCCGGCCAGGAGAACGTGCAGATCGGCCGCGAAGACCGGGACGTGACGGTACGGGACAAAAAAAGCCCCGTCCGCGAGGACGGGGCTTTCTGTTCCGGCGTTGCCGCCGCTTAGTTCTTCGCCTTGTCGACCAGCTTGTTCTGGGCGATCCAGGGCATCATCGCGCGCAGCTTGGCGCCGACTTCCTCGATCGGATGCTTGGCCTGCAGTTCGCGCACGGTCTTGAAGCTCGCCGCGCCAACCTGGTTCTCGAGCATCCATTCCTTGGCGAACTGGCCCTTCTGGATTTCATCAAGGACCTTCTTCATCTCGACCTTGGTCTGCTCGGTGATGATGCGCGGGCCGCGCGTGTAGTCGCCATATTCCGCGGTGTTCGAGATCGAATAGCGCATGTTGGCGATGCCGCCTTCATACATCAGGTCGACGATCAGCTTCACCTCGTGCAGGCATTCGAAATAGGCCATTTCCGGCGCATAGCCGGCTTCGACCAGGGTTTCGTAGCCGGCGACGATCAGGCTCGTCAGGCCGCCGCAGAGCACCACCTGCTCGCCGAACAGGTCGGTCTCGCATTCTTCCTTGAAGCTCGTCTCGATGATGCCGGAACGGCCGCCGCCGATCGCCGAGGCATAGGAGAGCGCCACTTCCAGCGCGTTGCCCGTCGGGTTCTGGTGGATAGCAACGAGGCAGGGCACGCCGCCGCCCTTCTTGTATTCCGAACGCACGGTGTGGCCGGGACCCTTGGGCGCGATCATGAAGACATCGAGATCGGGGCGCGCCTCGATCATCTTGAAGTGGATGTTAAAGCCGTGCGCGAAGGCGAGCGCGGCGCCCTTCTTCATGTTGGGCGCAAGCTCGGTGCGATAGATGTCGCGCTGCAGCTCGTCCGGCGTCAGCATCATGATGACATCGGCCCACTTCGCGGCTTCCGCCGGGTCCATGACCTTGAGGCCTTCACCTTCGGCCTTCTTGCGCGTGGCCGAACCGGCGCGCAGCGCGACCGCCACCTCCTTCACGCCCGAATCGCGAAGGTTCAGCGCATGGGCATGGCCCTGGCTGCCGTAGCCCACAATAGCCACCTTCTTCGCCTTGATCAGGTTCACGTCCGCGTCGCGGTCGTAGTACACGCGCATTGGTCTGGTCCTTTTCGTCAGATCTTGATGAGAAATTTCAGAGGGGGTTGGGCCCGCGGCTGATCGCCACGATCCCGGTACGCGACACATCGACCAGGCCCAGCGGGCGCATCAGGTCGATGAAGGCATTGAGTTTCTCGGCCGAACCGGTGAGTTCGAACACGAAGGAGGTGTTGGTACTGTCGACCACGCGGGCGCGGAAGATGTCGGCGATGCGCAGGGATTCGACCCGCGTCTCGCCCTTGCCCGCGACCTTCACGAGCGCGAGTTCGCGTTCGACACGCGGCCCTTCGACCGTCAGGTCCGACACGCGATGCACCGGCACCAGGCGCGACAGTTGCGCCTTGATCTGCTCGATGATCATCGGCGTGCCCGAGGTGACGACGGTGATGCGCGACACGCGGCGCCCGGCATCGACCTCGGCCACGGTCAGGCTTTCGATGTTGTAGCCGCGGCCCGAGAACAGGCCGATGACGCGCGCGAGCACACCGGCCTCGTTATCGACAAGGATGGCGATGGTGTGGCTGCGGGCAATCTGGTCGGTCGCGATGGCCATGGTCGGCAGGGTCCGAAGGTTGAATGCCGTCTCTAGCGGACGGCTGGACCGGAGCGGCGGCAGTGCCGCTCCGGCAATAACGGGATCAGACGAGGGCGAGGCCCGCGTCGGTGATGGTGGGCTGCTTCTGGGCGTCGCCGTCGGCAAGGATCATTTCATAATGCGCGCGGCCCGACGGGATCATCGGATAGCAGTTTTCCTTCTGGTCCACTGCCACATCGACCACGACCGGACGGTCGACGGCCATCATTTCCTTGATGACGTCGTCCATCTCCTCCGGCTTGGTCGCGCGCAGGCCGACGGCATGAAAGGCCTCGGCCAGCTTCACGAAATCGGGCAGCGCCGCCGTATAACTTTCCGAGTAGCGGCCGCCATGCAGCAGTTCCTGCCACTGGCGCACCATGCCCATGTACTGGTTGTTGAGGATGAACACCTTCACCGGCAGGCGGTGCTGCACCGCTGTCGACAATTCCTGGATGTTCATCAGGATCGAGGCCTCGCCCGCCACGTCGACGACAAGCTTGCCCGGATGGGCGAGCTGCACGCCGATCGCCGCCGGCAGGCCATAGCCCATGGTGCCAAGGCCGCCCGAAGTCATCCAGCGGTTCGGCTTCTCGAACTTCATGAACTGCGCCGCCCACATCTGGTGCTGGCCGACTTCCGTCGTGATGAAGGTGTCCTGACCCTTGGTCAGCTCATACAGGCGCTGCAATGCGTATTGCGGCTTGATGATCGCGCCTTCCTGGCGGAAGGCGAGGCAATCTCGCGCGCGCCATTCGCCGATCTGGCCCCACCACTGCTTCAGCGCGGCAGGGTCCGCCTTGTAGCTGCGCTTCTGCCAGACATCGATCATCGCCTCGAGCACGGTGGCGACGTCGCCGATGATCGGCACGTCGACCGCGACATTCTTGTTGACCGACGACGGATCGATGTCGATGTGGATCTTCTTCGAATTCGGGCTGAAGGCATCAAGGCGCCCGGTCACCCGGTCGTCGAAGCGCGCGCCGACGCACAGCATCACGTCGCACTGGTGCATGGCGAGGTTGGCTTCATAGGTGCCGTGCATGCCGAGCATGCCGAGGAACTGCTTGTCCGAGGCCGGATAGGCGCCAAGCCCCATCAGCGTGTTGGTGATCGGATAGCCGGTCATGCGGACGAACTTGGTGAGCAGCTCGCTCGCCTTGTCGCCGGAATTGATGACGCCACCGCCGCTGTAGAAGATCGGCTTCTTTGCGTTGGCGAGCAGCTCCACCGCCTGCTCGATTGCGCGCGTGTCGCCCTGCATGCGGGGCGCATAGGTGCGGTGCGACACCTTTTCCGGCCCGGCATAGGTGCCGAGCGAGAGCTGGATGTCCTTCGGCAGGTCGACCACCACCGGGCCCGGCCGGCCGGTGCGCGCGACGTAGAAGGCTTCATGGATCGTGCGCGCGAGCTGGTTGACGTCCTTCACCAGGTAATTGTGCTTGGTGCAAGGGCGCGTGATGCCGGTCGTGTCGGCTTCCTGGAAGGCGTCATTGCCGATCAGGTGCGTCGCCACCTGCCCGGTCAAGCAGACGATCGGAATGCTGTCCATCAGCGCATCCGTCAAACCCGTGACCGCGTTGGTCGCGCCGGGGCCCGAGGTGACAAGCACGACGCCGACCTTGCCAGTCGAACGCGCATAGCCTTCGGCTGAATGCACGGCGCCCTGTTCGTGGCGCACCAGGATGTGGCGCACGCTGTTGGTCTTGAAGAGCGCGTCATAGATCGGAAGCACGGCGCCGCCCGGATAGCCAAACACGAACTCGACGCCCTGATCCGCCAAGGCTTTGACGATCATTTCGGCACCGGTCATCTGGGTCTCGGACATGGCACACACCTTCTTTTCCAAACCACGGACCTACCCCTGTGGATGGGTCCGGCAACAGCGAAGTATCCTCCCCTGGCCTGCCGCGAACGGCTGGCCCTGATCCTGACACCCCTTTTGGTCGTGATTCGGGGTCTTTTTCGCGAAAAGACCCGCATTCCTCGCGGAACGGGGCGGAACCTAACGGCTCACCGGGATCCCGTCAACCAGCTTTGGCTAATCTTCGTAAAAATTTCCTTTTCAAAACTTTCGTCTTGTTGCGAAATCGACTGCCAGTCTGACATTTGATTGCGCATCCACGTCATCTGCCGCTTGGCGAGCTGCCGTGTCGCTGCCTGCCCCGCCGCGATCGTGGTATCCCGATCCGCCTGCCCCTTGATATGGGAAGCCAGCTCGCGAAAACCCACCGCGCGCATGGCGGGAAGATCGGGATCGAGGTTTCGCGCCAGAAGGGCGGCAGCCTCGTCCAGCCCGCCCGCTTCGATCATGGCCATGAAGCGGGCGTCGATCCGCGCCTTGAGGACGGCCCGGTCGGGCATCAGGACGAAGCGCAGTGTCTCGGCGCCCAGCCCCTCGCCCGGCTCGCGCTGCCAGGCCGCGAGCGGCCGGCCGGTCGCCTCCAGCACCTCCCAGGCCCGGATCAGGCGTTGGCTGTCGCCCGGTTGCAGCCGCGCCGCCCCATTCGGGTCGCGGGCGGCCAGATCGGCATGGAAAGCCGCACCGCCCATGTCGGCGTGACGGGCCCGCGCGGCTTCCCGCACGGCCGCGGGAATGTCGGGGATCGGCGCCAGGCCGTCGAGCAGGGCGCGGAAATAAAGGCCCGTGCCGCCGACCACGAGGGGTAAGCGCCCACTGGCCCAGATGTCGCTCAAAGCCGCCAGCGCTTCCGTTCGCCAGCGCATCGCCGACGAGGCCTCTTCTGCCCCGGTCACGCCATAGAGCCGGTGGGGATGCTGCGCCTCCTCATCCGCCGAAGGCCGCGCTGTCAGGATGCGCAGGTCGCGATAGACCTGCATGCTGTCGGCGTTGACGATGCTGGCGCCGCCATAAGCCGCGAGACGGTCGGCCAGCCGCAGCGCCAGCGCCGACTTGCCGCTGGCCGTGGGTCCGGCTATCAGGATCGCCCGTCGCATGTGCGGCGCAGGCTTAGCACCACCCGTTCCCCCTCCGCCAGAGCGCAACCGCCCGCCCAAGGCCCCCGATGTCCGCCGTCCTGACGCTGATCGCCAACCCCGTCGCGCCGCTCGAACAGGGCGACCTCGACCGCGCCGCCACCGCCTTGGGGGCCCCCGCCGGGGCGCCGGACTGGCTTGCGCCGGGCATTGCCGTGGACCTCCCGACCACCGCGCCCGCCGGCCCGGTGATCGAGGAGGTGGTGCGCACCGCGTTGATGGGCCGGCCGATCGACGTCGCGCTGCTGCCGCTCGAAGGGCGGCGCAAGAGGCTTCTGATCGCCGACATGGATTCAACCATGATCGGCCAGGAGTGCATCGACGAACTCGCCGATCTGGTCGGCAAGCGCACGGTCGTCTCTGCCATTACCGAGCGCGCCATGCGCGGCGAACTCGACTTCCCGGCGGCGCTGCGCGAGCGCGCCGGCATGCTGCGCGGCCTGCCGCTTGCCCGCTTGCGCGAGACTTACGAGCAGCGCATCACGCTGAACCCCGGCGCGCGCAGCCTTGTGATGACAATGCGCAAGCACGGCGCCTTCACTGCGCTCGTCTCGGGCGGCTTCACCTATTTCACCGGCAGGGTACGCGAGGCGGCGGGCTTTGATCACGACCAGGCCAACATCCTGGAATCCGAGCACGACGCGCTGACCGGCATCGTGCGCGAGCCGATCCTGGGCCAGGATGCCAAGCGCGAAGCGCTCGAGCGCCTTGCCCGCGAGCGTAGCATCACCCTCGCCGACACGCTGGCGGTGGGGGACGGCGCCAACGACCTTGCCATGATCGGAGTTGCCGGCCTTGGTGTCGCTTTCCATGCCAAGCCAAGGGTGGCGGCGGCCGCGCGCGTGCGTATCGACCACGGCGACCTCACCGCGCTCCTCTATCTGCAGGGCTACCGGCAGAGCGAGTTCAGCCAATAAAAAGGGGCGCACGAGGCGCCCCTTTTCTGTTCGGCGGATTTCGCCCTAGCTGAGCCGTAGCGCGACGAAGCGGAGTTCGCCTCCGCGTTCGACCAGCAGCAGGACCGACTTGCGGCCCGACTTGCGCACCGCCTCGATCTTGGCCGACACCTCGGCCGGCGACTTCACCTCTTCCTGGCTCACCTCGACGACGACGTCGCCGGGGCGGATGCCGCGTTCGGCAGCTGCGCTATCGCCCGCCACTTCGGTAATGGCGACGCCCTTCGAGGCCTCGCCGATCTCGAACTGGCGGCGGATTTCCGGCGTGATCGGCGTCAGCTTCATGCCAAGCACGGTTTCACCCGCGACCGGCCCGCCGCCGCCCGGCGCCGACGGTGTCGTCAGCGAGGCGGTTTCGGTTTCGTCGAGCTCGCCCACCTTGATCTTGACGGTGCGCGACTGGCCCTTGCGCCAGACCTTGACGTCGACTTCCTTGTTGATCGGCGTCTCGGCGACGAGGCGCGGCAGCGCGCGCATGTCGGTGACCGGCTTGTTGTCGAAGTCGGTGACCACATCGCCCTGTTCGACGCCGCCCTTTTCCGCCGGGCCGCCTTCGGTGACCTTGGAGACGAGTGCGCCGCGCGCGCGGTCGAGGCTCACGCTTTCGGCGATCTCGTCGGTCACGGTCTGGATCTGCACGCCGAGCCAGCCGCGCCGCGTGCGGCCGAATTCCAGCAGCTGGTCGACCGTCGGCCGCGCCAGGTTGGCGGGGACCGAGAAGCCGATGCCGACCGAACCGCCCGAGGGCGAGAAGATCGCCGTGTTGATCCCGATTACCTCGCCGTCGAGGTTGAACAACGGGCCGCCCGAATTGCCGCGATTGATCGAGGCGTCGGTCTGGATGAAGTTGTCATAGGGGCCGGCGTTGATGTTACGGCCGCGCGCCGAGATGATGCCAGCGGTGACCGAGCCGCCAAGGCCGAACGGGTTACCGATGGCGAGCACCCAGTCGCCCACCCGCGACTTGTCGGCATCGCCCCATTTCACGAAAGGCAGCGGCTTGTCGCTCTTCACCCGCAGCACGGCGATGTCGGTCTTGGCATCGCGGCCAATCAGCTCGGCCTGCAGCGTCGTGTTGTCCTGTAGCGTCACCGAGATCGTGTCCGCGTCGGCAATGACATGCGCGTTGGTGACCACGATGCCCTTGGCATCGATGATGAAGCCGGAGCCGAGCGACTGCGCGCGCCGGGGGCTGGGTGCGCCGCGGCCGGGGGGGCCGGGCAGGCCCGGCGTCGGGCGATCGAAGAAGTCCTTGAACAGGTCCTCGAAGGGCGAGCCCGGCGGCGCCTGCGGCCGGTCGGGCTGCGCGCCGCGCGGCGCCGGCGTGTCGGAACTCATCTGCACGCCCTGCGAGGTCGAGACGTTGACAACCGCCGGGCTGAGCTTCTCGGCAAGGTCGGCAAAGCTCGCCGGCCGGTTGGCCTGGGCGAGCGCCGTGCCTGCCAGACCCAGCAGCATCGCCGCCAGGAGCAGCCCGGCAAACAGCCAGCGCCGCGCGCCGTCCGTGAGGTTGGGAACGGCACGGGCCCGCGCGCGGGTGGCGGCGGCATGTCCGTACGTGCGTTGGTTCACGAAAGGCTCCTTGCAATCAGGCCCGCAAACGGGTCCTGGGATTTAGGTTCACCGCAGAGCCGGGAATTGCGCTGGCAGCACCCACCGGGTGCCCAGGTCAGTCGCGGATGGCCGGCCTGCGGGGAATTGGGAAAATAATATGAGGTGCGCCGCAGCGGGACAAGTTGGGGCGCCTGCGGCATGTTCACAAGGGCGGGAAAGCCCACGTCTGACAAAGAAAAAGGCCGGCTGCAGAACAGCCGGCCTTTGACCTGATCCTTGGACCAACGCTGCCGTCTACTGCGCCGGCTGCGGTGTTTGCGCCTGTACGGCGGGCGCGGCCGGACGGGGTGCGGCGGCGCGCCGGGCATCGCCGCGGAACAGTTGATCGGGGAACTGGCCGAAGTAGCGGAAGAACTCCGAATCCGGCGACAGGACCATGCTGGTGCCGTCCGAGGTCAGCGAGGTCTGATAGGCCTGCAGGGTGCGGTAGAAGCTGAAGAATTCCGCGTCCTTGCCATAGGCGTCGGCCAGCACCTTCGTGCGCTCGGCATCGCCCGTGCCGCGCAGGAACTGTGCCTCGCGTTCGGCTTCGGCGATGATGATGGTGCGCTCTCGGTCGGCGCGGGAGCGGATGCGCAGCGCCTGTTCGGCGCCCTGGGCGCGGAATTCGCGTGCTTCCCGCTGCCGCTCGGACTTCATCCGGTCGTAGATTGCCTGGTTGTTGGCCTCTGGCAGGTCGGCCCGCTTGATGCGCACGTCGATGACCTGGATGCCCAGCTCCAGAACCTGGGCGTTGACGAGACGGGCGATCTGGGTGGTCAGCGCCGCACGTTCGGGGCTGAGCACCGATTGCAGCGGCACGCTGCCGAAGACCTGGCGCTGGGCCGAGTTGACGACCGAGCCCAGCCGCGAACGGGCGACGGCTTCGTTGCCCACGGCCTGATAGAAGCGCAGGGGATCGGTAATCCGGAAGCGGGTCACCGCATCGACGACGAGGCGCTTCTGGTCCGAGGCAATCACTTCCTCGGCCGGCGCGTCATAGTTGAGGATGCGCTTTTCCATGCGCACGACATTCTGCACGAAAGGCAGCTTCGCATGGAGCCCCGGCGTGTTGACCACGCGCTGCGGATCGCCGAACTGCAGCACCAGCGCCTGCTCGGTCTGCGAGACGACGAACAGAGTGCTGAACAAC
>CANJEJ010000053.1 GCA_947473325.1 Alphaproteobacteria bacterium
CTCGTCCTCGGCCCTGCTTGAGCCGCTGATCGGGGCCCTGGCTGCGACCCGCCCGGTCTATGCGATCGATCTGCCCGGCAACGGCGAAACGCGCTGGACCCGGCCGGGCCTGCCCACCATCGACGACCTTGCCGCAGTGTTGCGCGCGGTGCTCGCCGCCCTTCACCTGAAGGCATTTGACCTGCATGGCATCGGCGCCGGCGCGGCGGTGGCGGCGACCTTCGCGGCCAGGGGTGCGGGCGGCCTGCGCAAGCTGGTGCTTCAGGGACTTTTGCTGCCGGATGACGCGCTGGCCGGCGAACTGCGTGCGCAATACGGCGCACCCCTCGTGATGCAGCAGGATGGCAGCCATTTGCCCGCCCTCTGGCACATGCTGCGCGACCACCAGCTGTTCTGGCCGTGGTATCGCCGCACCGCCGGCGCGGTGCGGCGGATCGAGCCGGATCTCGACGCCGCCGCGGTTCACAACCGCCTGGTCGAGGTGCTGAAGAATCCCGTTCACTGGCATGGCCTCGCGCTTGCCGCCTTCGCCGCGCCGCTGCGCCAGACGCTGCCGCGCCTGCGCCAGCCGGTCCTGGTCTGCAGCGCCGAGAACGATGTCGGCCATGCCGGGCGCGCGCAGGCTGCCGCCCTGGTGCCCGGCGCGTCGCAGTCCGACTTGCCCGGCGAACCGGCGGGGGACGCGGCGGCCCTTGCGCGATTCCTCGGCTAGAACGGCCGCATGCGGCGCCAAAGACGATCCATACTTTTTTTGCCCGATGCCATGGCCTAGGCTCAGGCCGGACCAGCAGTAGAGAGTGCCATGACAGCCCGCAACGCCACGGATTGGGAAAAGGCGCCGGCGATGCCCGCAGGGCATTTCGTCAGCGGCCGCGTTTACACCGACGATGCCGTCTTCGCCGACGAGAAGGCCCGCATCTTCGGCAAGATCTGGCATCTCGCCTGCCATGAAAGCGAAGTGCCGAACGCCTATGATTTCCGCGCTGTCGACTATGCGGGCATCCCGCTCATCGTCGTGCGCGGGCGGGACGGCATGGTCCGCACCTTCATCAACGTGTGTTCGCACCGAGGCGCCAAGATCGTCAACGAGCCGTCTGGCAACGCCAAGCGCTTCACCTGCTTCTATCACCTGTGGAGCTATGACGACCGCGGCGCCTGCATCGACATTCCGCGCGCCGAAGGCTATGCCCAGTCCGGACTGCGCAAGGAGGATGCGGGGCTGCGCGCCGTCCGCACCGAAATCCATCTCGGCCTTGTCTTCATCACGCTGGACGACAACGCCGCCCCGCTCGCCGACTTCCTCGATGGCGCCCTGACCGCTTTTGACGACGTGCTGGGCCGTGGTGATCTTGAGGTTTTCCACTATCACAGCGCTGTTCTCGATGCGAACTGGAAGGCGTGGCAGGAAACCAACCTCGACATCTATCACGAGTTCATGCACGTCCTGCTGCGCCGGACACAATTGACGGCCGGCCGCATGGACGAACGCGCGGTGACGCTTTATCGCAACGCCCATGCGCTCAGCTCAGGGCTCAAGGCGAAGTATGAAAACTATGCGGGAATGCAGGCGCGGCCTGACGCCCTGACGCTGCCGGGCATCGCGCCGGACGACTTCTTCTACGTGAACCTGTTTCCTAACGCGTCCCTGCTGGCGCGCGGCACGGTGATTCGCATCGACACTGTCACCCCCATCGATGCGCGGCGCTGCCTGGTCGAGTGGCGCGGCCTCGCGCCGCGCGGCGAGCCTGGCGCGGCGCGCCTGCTACGCATGCGGCACCACAACCAGTATTGGGGGCCGTTCGGCCGCAACGTGCCGGAAGATGCCTTTGCTGTTGAGGCCTGCGAGAAGGGCTTTGCCGGCGGCGGCGCCGCCTTCCAGATCATCGCGCGGGAGGAGAACATGTCGGCCCAGGACGACGGCATGCTGCGCGCCTGGTACGCCGAATGGGCGCGGCGGATGGACCGTCTGCCTGGCGATCCCGTCCGAAGAGAGGGGGAAGGGTCATGACCGTTGTACCGAATGAGTTGCGCGAGCTGGTGCACCGCTCGTGCTTTGCGCTGGACCGCGAGGATTTCTCGGAATTCCTGTCCTATTGCGCACCCAGCTTCGAGTACCGGATTTCCGCCTACAGCCCCGAAATCCGCAAGCCGATGATCTGGTTCGACCAGGACTATGGCGGGCTTGAATCGATGTTCGACATGGTGTCGCAACACCTGAAGCGGCTGGGCACGCTGTTCCGCCATCCGTCGATGGGGATCATCGACCGCGTCAGCGACACCGAGATGAAGATCGTGACGTCGGTGCTGATCGTCGACACCGACCCGAATGGCCGCTCGAAGCTCTTTGCTGCTGCGCGCTACACCGACACGATCGACCTCAGCGGCACCGCCCCGCGCCTGACCGCGCGTTTCGTTAACCTGGAAACCCGCGACCTTGGCGTCGGTTCGCACATTCCCCTGTAGCCCATATATCCATGAAGATTGGCGTCGACGCGCGTGGCACGCGGTTCGAGTTCGATTGTCCGGCGGACGAAGCGATCCTGCTCGCCGGCTTGCGCGCGGGCATATCGCTCCCGCATGAATGCGGCACCGGCACCTGCGGCACCTGCAAGGCAGTGGTCATTGATGGCGCGGTGGACGAGGGGTGGGATGCCGCGCCGGGCCGCAAGTTCCTCAAGGCCGGCACACGCGAGATCCTGATGTGCCAGGCAACGCCGCGCAGCGCCTGCGAACTACAGGTGCGTGGCAGGACCGGGCCGCTGGAAACCGGGGTTCCCGTGCCCGCGCATCGCCCCGGCCGCATCGCCGCGATGTCCTGGCTCAACGCGGATGTCGTGCAGCTCGAGATCGAGCCCGACCAGCCGATGCCCTTCCTCGCCGGCCAGTTCATGCTGGTGCAGTGCCCGGGCGTCGCCGGCCTGCGGGGCTGGTCGATGGCGAATGCGCCGGGGGATGGCCGCCGCCTTGTCTTCACGGTCAAGATGATGCCGGGCGGTGGCGTCTCCGCCTGGCTGCGCGCACAGGATCGTGCCGGGACGGCGGTGACGCTCTTTGGTCCGCTGGGCAAGGCGTATCTGCGCGCCGATGACAAGGACCTCGTGATGATCGCGGGCGGCTCGGGCCTCGCGCCCATGCTGTCGATCCTGGCCGAAGGGGCGCGCAACGGGCATTTCGCGGGCCAGCGCGCGCATCTTTTCTTTGGCGTGCGCAAGGCCACCGACCTCTACGGCGTCGATGACCTTGTCGCCATCCGCGCAGCGCATCCTGACAAGATCGCGATTACGGTGGCCCTCTCCGATGAGGAACCAGGCCCGGCCGCGCAACAGCGCTATCCCGGCGTGGCGTTCGCCACCGGCTTCGTGCATGCCGTCGCCGGTGCTGCGCTGAAGGGGCAGGTGTCCGACGCCACGGCCTTCCTCGCCGGACCGCCGCCCATGGTGGACGCCGCGATGCGCATGCTTATTATGGAAGCCAAGCTTCCCCCAAGCCGCATCCGCTACGACAAATTCGCCTGATCCGCCGCTGCGGATCGCCAAGGAGTGTGCATGAACTGGACTCGTGTTTGCAGCACCGACGACATTGCCGACGCCGGGCTGAAGGATATTGAAATCGCCGGCACCAAGATTCTCGTGACGCGGTCGGGCGATGAATTCTTCGCCTATCCGCTGCGCTGCCCCCATCTCGACGAGCCGCTTTCAACAGGCATGTGCGACGGCGAGACCCTGACCTGTTCCTTCCACTTGTGGCAGTGGAACCTACGCAGCGGCAAGTCGACCGGCGAAGCGGAAATCGACCTGCTGAAATATCCCGTGCGTGTCACGGGCAAGGACGTCGAGGTCGATGTCAGCCAGGTCCTCGACTACGACTGACACCCCGAATTGCTCTAGAGCACGATCTCGATCCGCGTGTTCATGCGCGCCTCGAGGTCGATGAAATGCAGGTCGTCATCGACGACCGCCTCGCGCACCAGGATGATGAAGTCGGCGGCATCGCTGACCGGGAACGGCGTCCAGTGCCAGGTGCCCGGATGCAGGTTGATGCCGGCGCTGCCATCCATGCGGAAGGCTTTCACCGTTCCCAGGTCGGGCAGGGTGCCAAGGGCCGGATTGCTGGCCAGGCCGACGCAAATGACACTGTCGGCCCCGCCCAGCGGCATGAAGGACTGGGTGCCCTTCAGATGCCGTTCGAACCAGGAGAAGGCGAGGGGTCGCTTCTTGGTCCGCAGATAGCCAAGCCGCATCGTGTCGCGGCTGATCGTGGCAATGTCGCCCCAGTAGTCGAGCACATCGAAATCGTCGCGCCGCGTGCCGGGCACCGGGTCCGACATACGGGCGTAGCCGCCATCGAGCAGCGTGTTGTTGTCGATGCGGCCGGGCGTGGGCGCCAGCACATCGCCATAGGGGGCAAAGCTGGCGCGGGTCAGTGGCTCGGCCTTGATTGTCAGATGGGTCAGGCTCATGTCGGCATCTCGGGTCACGGGCGGGTGATGCCGGATCATACGGCGGATCGAACCCAGGCGCAGGCCAAAGACTCGCTGCATTTCAGGGGCAGTGCCCGCGCGCTGTGATCGGCCTTTTCGCGCCGCAGGCGCAGCGCCATACTGTGGCCTGCTGCCGGCCGGGCAGGCCGCCGGGCGCGCGAGTCGCACGTTGCGTCCGGCCTGTCCTCGGGTTCTTGCTCTTAAGCTAGGTGCGCCGCGCGGCGCGAAGGAATGAACGCATGGCGCTCGCGGCTGTTTCGCTCGACGACAAGTATGTCCAGGGCTCCGGGCAGGTCTACATGTCCGGCATGCAGGCGCTGGTGCGCCTGCCCATCCTGCAGCGCCAGCGCGACCTCGCGCACGGGCTCAACACGGCGGGCTTCATATCCGGCTACCGCGGCTCGCCCATCGGTGGCTATGACAAGGAACTGTGGCGCGCGCGCAAGTTCCTCGAAGAACACCACATCAAGTTCCAGCCCGGCCTGAACGAAGACATCGCCGCCACCTCGATCTGGGGGTCGCAGCAGATCACCATGTTCGACAAGCCGAAATACGACGGCGTGTTCGGCATCTGGTACGGCAAAGGCCCGGGCGTCGACCGGTCGGGCGACGCCATCCGCCACGCCAACAGCGCCGGCACGTCGAAATATGGCGGCGTGCTGTGCATCGCGGGCGATGACCACACCGGCAAGTCCTCGGCCTTCGGTGTGCAGAGCGAGTTCAGTTTTGTCGACTGGCAGATGCCGGTGCTGGCGCCGTCGAGCGTGCAGGACTTCCTCGATTTCGGCCTCTACGGCTTCGCGTTGTCGCGCTTTTCGGGCCTCTGGGTCGGCTTCAAGCTGGCGGGCTCGATCGCGGAAAGCTCCGCCACCGTCGCGGTCAACACCGACTTCGCCGACTTCCTGACGCCCGACTTCGAGATGCCGCCGGACGGGCTGCATCTGCGCTGGCCCGACCAGACCTATGACCAGGAACGGCGCGTCAAATATGTGCGCCTGCCGGCGGCCGCGGCCTTTGCCCGCGTCAACCCCATCGACCGGCTGATCTTCAACCCGCCTCAGGCGCGGCTTGGCATCGTCACGGTCGGCAAGGCCTATGTCGATGTGCGCCAGGCGCTGAAGGAGCTCGGCATCGGCGAGGCGGAGGCGCATCGCTTCGGCATCCGCCTCTACAAGGTCGGCCTTGCCTGGCCGCTCGAACGCGAAGGCGCCAAGAATTTCGCCCGCGGCCTCGAACAGATCATCGTGGTCGAGGAAAAGCGCGCGCTGGTCGAATCCCAGCTCAAGGAAATCCTCTACGACGCCGGCGTCGCGCCGCTGCCGCGCATCGTCGGCAAGCAGGACGAACAGGGCAACGTGCTGTTCGCCTCGACCATGGAGCTCGATTCGCTCGAGGTCGCGCAGGTGCTTGGCCGCCGCATCCAGTCCTGGGCCGGCAACAACATGGTGGGCGACAAGCTCGCCGACATCGATTCGCGCATCGCCGCGCGCAGCAACCAGACGGCGCTCGCCCGCACCGCCTATTTCTGCGCCGGCTGCCCGCACAACAACGGCACCAAGCTGCCCGACGGCAGCACCACGATCGGCGGCATCGGCTGCCACACGCTGTCGCGCGGCATGAACCGCGGCATGAACACCTTCACGCATATGGGCGGCGAAGGGGCGAGCTGGATCGGTATTTCCAGCTTCGTCGACATGAAGCACATCTTCCAGAACATGGGCGATGGCGGCTACACCCACTCCGGCTACATGGGCATCCGCGCCGCGATCGCGGCCGGTTCCACCATCACCTTCAAGATCCTCTACAACGATGCGGTGGCGATGACCGGCGGCCAGCCGGTCGAAGGCCAGATCACCGTGCCGCAGATCACGCGCCAGATGGCGGCCGAAGGCGTCAAGACCATTGCCGTGGTTTCGGACGAGCCTGACAAGTACCCTGCCGACGCGGGCTTCGCGCCTGGCGTCACCATCCATCATCGCGACGATTATGATGCCGTGCAGCGCCGCTTCCGCGAGCTGCCCGGCGTTACCGCGATCATCTACGACCAGACCTGCGCGGCCGAGAAGCGCCGCCGCCGCAAGGTGAACAAGTTCCCAGACCCGCCGCGCCGCGTCGTCATCAATGAGCTCGTCTGCGAAGGCTGCGGCGACTGCGGCAAGCAGGCGAACTGCGTCGCCATCGCGCCGCTCGACACCGAATTCGGCCGCAAGCGCCAGATCGACCAGTCCTCGTGCAACAAGGACTTCTCCTGCCTCAAGGGCTTCTGCCCGAGCTTCGTCACCGTCGAGGGCGGCAAGCTGAAGACACAGAAAGGCATCGCGGGCGGCCTGCCCATGCCCCCCATCCCGGAACCCGCGCTGCCCGCCATCGACGGCCAGTTCGGTATCCTGGTGTCGGGCGTCGGCGGCACCGGCGTCGTCACCATCGGCGCACTGATCGGCATGGCCGCGCATCTCGAGGGCAAGGCGACCAGCATCAACGACATCACCGGCATGGCGCAGAAGGGCGGGCCTGTCTTCTCGCACATCGTCATCGCCAGGAGCCGCGATGACATCGCCGCCGTGCGCCTCGCCGCTGGTGAAGTGAACACGCTGGTCGGCTGCGACCTCGTCGTCAGCGCCATGCCCGACGTGGCGGGCCGCCTGACGAAAGTCTCGCGCGGCGTCGTCAACACGCAGGAAACGATGACCGGCGCCTTTACCGCGAACCCCGACCTCGAATTCCCCGCCGCGCGCATGGAATCGACGCTGCGGGCGAAGACGGCGCCGGATGCGCTCGACTTCATCGACGCGACGCGCATCGCCGCCGCATTGGTCGGCGATGCGATCGGCACCAACCTTTTCCTGCTGGGCTTCGCCTGGCAGAAGGGCTGGATCCCGCTGACCCGCGAGTCGCTGGAAGAGGCCGTGCGCCTCAACAAGCAGCGCATCGACGACAACCTGCGCGCCTTCTACTGGGGCCGCCGCCTCGCCCACGATCCGAAGGCGGTGGACGAGGTGGTGCGCGATTCGCTCGCTGCGATGACGCCGGCCCGGCCGAAGACGCTCGACGAATCGATCGCGCTCCGCGTCGATTTCCTGACGCAGTACCAGGACAAGGCCTATGCCGCGCGCTACCGCCGGCTGGTCGATGTCGCCCGCGCGGCGGAAGCATCGCGCGCGCCTGGCTTCGGCGGCTTCGGCGAGGCGGTCGCCCGCTATGCCTTCAAGCTGATGGCCTACAAGGACGAATACGAAGTCGCCCGCCTGTATACCGATGGCAGCTTCAAGCGGAAGATCGCCGCGCAGTTCGAGGGCGACTTCAAGCTCAACTTCTATCTCTCGCCGCCGGTGCTGGCGATGAAAGACCCGAACACCGGCCTGGCGCGCAAGCGCCGCTTCGGGCCGTGGACCTATGGCCTCTTCACGGTCCTGGCGAAGATGCGCTTCCTGCGCGGCAGCAAGCTCGACGTCTTCGGCTACAACCCGGAACGCAGGATGGAGCGCGAGCTGGTGCGCGAATATGAAGCGCGCATCGTCGAGCTGGCCGAGGGCCTGACGCCCGACAACCATGCGCTCGCGGTCGAAATCGCCAGCCTGCCGGAACAGATCCGCGGCTATGGCCATGTGAAGGACAATCACCTGAAGAAGGTGCGGGCGCGCGAGCCGGAACTGCTGGCGGCCTGGCGCCGCCCGGCAGGCAGGCCGGCGGCGGCGGAATAGCGCGGCGATTCCCTATTGCCGCAAACTGGGGCATAGTGCGCGCAACTTGTATCCAATAGGGGGGTGTGTCGTGAAGAAACTTCTCGGAGTCCTGACCGCTGCGGGCGTCGCGCTGGGGGCGCTCGCCGGCACCGCGGCGCAGGCGCAGACCAAGAATCTCGTGTTCCTCGCGGCCGACGTGCCGATTTCCCTCAACCTCGACGGCCGCGCCGGAACGCATTTCGGCAGCCAGACCGCCTGGGTCAACCTCTACGAGCCGCTGCTCTATCACGAAGTGGTCGGCCGCAACGAAGAGGGCATCGAGGTCCACGACTTCAACCGCTATGTCTCGCGGCTCGCCGAATCCTGGAGCTTCGATGACAAGACCCTGACCTGGACGTTCAAGCTGCGCCGCGGCGTCAAGGGCTGCGACGGCTCGACCTTCAACGCCGACGACATCATCTACACCTTCGCCCGCGGCAAGTCGCTGACCGGCGCCTCCGGCATCGCCTTCTTCCTGTCGGAAGTGGCGTCGATCGCGGGCTTCGACCAGAGCGTGCGCGCCGCGCGCCGGGCCCAGCTCGATGCGCAGCAGGCCGGCCGGCCGGTGGCGGCCAACGACGCCACCAAGCTTGGTGAAGAGATCCGCAAGATCGACGACTACACCGTCCAGTTCAAGCAAAGCGCGGCGAACAAGCTGTTCCTGCCGGTGCTGACGATCTATTCGCTCCGCATCATGGACAAGGAGACGATGGAGAAGCACGCGACGGCGGACGATCCGTGGTCGCACAAGTATGTTGACCAGGTGAACGGCCCGTCCTTCGGCGCCTATTGCCTTGACAAGTGGACGCCGGAACAGGAATTCCGCGTCAAGGCGAACAAGGACTACTACGGCAAGAAGCCGTATTTCGACAACGTCATCATGCGGCGCGTGCCGCAGTCGTCGAACCGGCTCGCGATCCTGCGCACCGGGCAGGCGCAGATGACCGAGAACCTGACGCCGCAGGAGTTCGAATCGCTCCGCAACGTCAAGGGCGTCAAGGTTGGCGGCCACTACCTCAACAACACGCTGATCTTCCTCGCCAACTGGAAGGCGAAGCCGCTCGACAACATCAAGGTCCGCCAGGCCCTGGCGCACGCCATCCCGTATGACGAGGTGCTGCGCGTCGGCTACAACAACACCGGCAAGAAGTGGAACGGCCACGTGCCGTCGCTCTATCCGGGCTACCACAAGCCGACCGTCGACTATGACTACAACCCGGCCAAGGCGAAGCAGTTGCTCGCCGAAGCGGGCTACCCGGACGGCAAGGGGCTGGAAGCCTTCGGCAATTCCTTCCTGCTTGGCTACAACGCCGACCGCGAAGGCATCCTCGGCCGCACCGCCACGGTGTTGCAGACGGAGCTCGGCAAGGTCGGCTTCCCGATCAAGCTCGACCCGCTGCCGCCCGGCCAGATCGCCGACCGCCTGATGGTGAAGAAGGACCTTGCCCTGGGCCTTTACGACCTGTCGCGCCCGATCGGCGTCGATGCGGTCTATGCCATGCTGCTTTACTTCGTGTCGTCGGAGAAAGGCGGTCTGCTCAACATGACCAACTACGCCAACCCGCGGGTGGACGAGCTCTACAAGCTCGCCCAGCTCGAGGGCAACGAGCAGAAGCGCAACGAGTATCTCGCCGAGGCCCAGGAAATCCTGCAGAAGGAACTCGCCTGGATTTCGGTCGCGGAATACAAGACCCAGTGGGCCTTCAACGACAAGATCAAAGGCATCGCTATTCACCCGGACAACAACGTGCGCTGGGCCGAATTGCGGATGGACTGACCGGGCCTGAAACCCGACTGACACGGCCGGTGGCTTGCCACCGGCCGTTTCTTTCTGCCGGGCATTCAACAGTGAAGTCCGGGACTTTGCGGCGGGACTGGCGGGGGAATATGTCCCCAAGTGGCGCCCGGCCCCGCACGCGACCGTGATCCCTGCGCGCCACGCCGGTCAAAACGCGGCAGGCTGCTTGACAGGAGAGCCCGTTCCCATAAGAGTCTGGCACCATTTTGCAACGCAGCGAAAACAACAAGCTGCGGCGGAATCAAGAGGGAGGGGTCGTTTGTTCCAGTCATTTCGTGCGCGCTGGACCGGGATTTCCCGGCCCTGTGTCATCCGTCGCCGTCAACCGACACGGTAATTAGCGATGCTTCTTCGTTTTGTGACTCGCCGCCTCGCCGTTGCGATCATCCAGCTCATCGGCATCTCGCTCTTCGTCTTCTTCATGATCCGCATCCTGCCGGCCGACCCTGTCGCCCGGCTCGTCGGCCTGAACGCGACGAAGGAGGCCTATGACCTCGCCGCCCACAACCTGGGGCTCGACCAGCCCTGGGGCCAGCAGCTGCTGAACTATCTCGGCATCTATTCGAACCGTCCGGGCGACGGCGTGCTGCAGGGCGACCTTGGCGACTCCTGGGTCACCAGCGCGCCGATCCTGGAGGAGCTGGTCCGCTTCCTCCCCATCACGCTCGAATTCATCACCTATGCGCTGCTGATCGCCTTCCTGATCGCCGTGCCGATGGCGATGGCGGCGGCAACCAAGCCGGGCAAGACAGCCGACCGCGTGACCTTCGTCTGGGGCCTGTTCGCCGGCGCCCAGCCGGAGTTCTGGTGGGGGTTGATGTTCGTGTTCTTCTTCTTCTTCCAGTTCCACGAATGGGGCTTCCCCAGCGCGCCCGCGCCGCTCGGCCGCCTCAATCCGATGGTCAGCGAGCCGCACACGATCACCGGCTTCATCCTCATCGACTCGCTGCTGGCGGGCAATTTCCGTGCCTTCCTCGACGGCGCGCATCACCTGATGCTGCCCGTCTTCACGCTGGTCTTTGTCGTGTCGGGCGCCATCATCAAGATGCTCCGCCAGAACATGATCCGCGTGCTGCAGTCGGACTACATCCTATATGCCCGCAGCGCCGGTCTGCCGTCGCGCCAGGTGGGTTTCTACGCGATGCGCGCCGCGATGGCGCCAGCGATGACGCTGGTCGGAATCTTCTACGGCTTCCTGCTGGGCGGTGCGGTGCCGATCGAGCTCATCTACTCGCTCGGCGGCATCGGCGAATATTCGATCCGTTCCATCCTGGCATTCGACTACCCGGCCATTCAGGGCACGGTTCTGATCATCGCCATGGTGTCGCTCCTCATCTATCTGGTGATCGACATCCTGCACGCCGCCATCGACCCTCGGGTCACGTTCTGACCGTCGCCTGAGAGAGGGACCGTTACATGACCATCACTCCTGGGCCGCAGGTCGCCGCCACGGCAGATGCCAGCGGCGTCGTTGTCATCCCCAAGCGCCGCCGCATCGACATCTGGCGCAAGTACAAGGAAGAGAAGCTCTTCGCCTTCGGCTGCACCATGGTCGCGATCATGCTGCTGCTGGCGCTGTGCGAGATTCTCCACCTCGAACTCGGGCTGCCGACCCGCATCACGCCCTATGACCCGAACTTCGCCACCGGCAACGTGTCGGTGCCGCCGCCGCCGCTGGCCGACTGGCCGGGGCTGCTGGTCGACACCATCTTCAACGGGGCCAAGCCGCCACACTGGTTCGGCACCGACAACTCGGGCCTCGACGTGTTCTCGCGCACCATTGCGGCGCCGCGCACCGACATGACCATCGCCCTGGTCGCGGCGCTCGTGTCCATGCTGCTCGGCACTTTCGTCGGTCTCATCTGCGGCTTCTACCGCAACATTGCGACCGAAGTGGTGATGCGCATCTCGGACCTGCTGCAGTCCTTCCCCGTGTTCATCACGGCGATGGTGCTGGTGGCGCTGTCCGGCCGCCAGGTCTGGAACATCGTGCTCGCGCTTGCCATCGTCTATGCGCCGATCTTCGTCCGTCTGACGCGGGCCGAAGTGATGTCACAATCCGTCCGCGGTTATGTCGAATCGGCGCGGGCCGTCGGCAACCCGGAATGGAAGGTGGCCTTCCGCCACGTGCTGCCGAACTCGCTGATTCCATCCCTGATCCAGGTGTCATCCACCATCGGCTTCGCCATCCTGCTGACGTCGGGCCTGTCCTTCGTCGGCGCCGGCGTGCGCCCGCCGACGCCGGAGTGGGGCCTGATGATCTCGCTCGGCGCGCCGCAGATCATTCTCGGCGAATGGTGGCAATCGATTTTCCCCGGTGTGGCGATCTCCCTGACCGTCTTCAGCTTCGCGGCCGTCGGCCACGGGCTGGAAGAGGATTACGGTTGAGCGCGGCGCTTTAGGAGACAGAAATCATGTCCGTACAAGAAATCGTGCGCCCCGCTGCGGCCAGCAACCTGGTCATGGAAGCGCGCAACGTCACCGTCCGCTTCCCGATCGAGGACGCGCCCGAAGTCACGGCCGTCAACAACTTCTCGATCCAGATCAAGCCGGGCGAATTCATCGGCATCATGGGCGAGCCGGGCTGCGGCAAGTCCGTCGCGGCCCAGGCCCTGCTCGGCCTGGTCCGGCCGCCGGGGTATCTCGCCAGCGGCGAGGTGCTGTTCCAGGGGCATGACCTGCTGAAGATGGATCCCGAGGAGTCGCGCAAGCTGCGCGGCAAGGACATCGGGATGATCGTGCAGAACCCGCGCTATTCGCTGCACCCGATGTACCGGGTGGGCCAGCAGATCGCCAAGGTGTACCGCGCGCACAACCCGGTCACCAAGCAGGAAGCCTGGGACCACGCCATTGCGATGCTGCGCATGGTCGGCATCAACGACCCGGAACGCCGCGCCAACGCCTATGCGCATGAGCTGTCGTCCGGCATGGCCCAGCGCGTGCTGATCGCCATCGCGCTGTCGTCCAAGCCGAAGCTGCTGATCGCGGACGAGCCGACTTCGGGCCTCGACGTGACCATCCAGGCGCAGTTCCTCGACCAGATGTGGGAAAACGTGCGGCAGACCAACGCCGCCGTGGTCCTCGTCACCCAGGACCTTGGCATCGTCGCCAACTACTGCGACCGGGTGCTGATCATGCACAAGGGCTCGGTGGTTGAGCAGGCCGACGTACACAGTTTCTTCCGTTCGCCGAACCACGAATACAGCCGCGCGATTCTGGCGCTGCAGCGCGAGGAAACCAGCGAAGAGCGCAACACGCGCGAAGTGAAGGTCGACTCGACGTCCAAGCCGCTGATCAAGGTCGACAAGCTCACCAAGCTGTTCCCGATCCGCCGCTCCGAATCGAAGGTGCATGCGGTCGACGGCGCCAGTTTCGAAATCCGCCCCGGCGAATGCCTGGGTCTGGTCGGTGAATCGGGGTCGGGCAAGACGACGGCGGGCCGCTGCCTGCTGCGCCTGGTCGAGCCCACCTCGGGCGACATCTTCTACCGCGACCTCAACCTGTCGAAGCTGACGCGCGACGAGTTCCGCAAGAAGCGCGACAAGCTGCAGATCGTCTTCCAGGACCCGCTCGATTCGCTGAATCCGCGCTGGACGGTCGAGCAGTGCCTGATGGAGCCGCTCAACCTGCACAGCACCATGACGGCCGAGCAGAAGCGCGCGCGCATGCAGGAGCTGATGCAGCTGGTCGGCATCGACCCCGGCCAGATTCATGCCCTGCCGAAGGAAATGTCGGCCGGCCGCCAGCAGCGCGTGTCGATCGCCCGCGCCATTGCGACCAATCCCGACTTCATCGTGCTCGACGAGCCGACTTCGGCGCTGACGCCCGAGACGACGGCGGAAATCATCCGCCTGCTGATGGACCTGTCGCGCAAGCTCGGCATTGCCTACCTGTTCATCAGCCACGACCTGACGACCGTGAAATACATCTGTCACCGCGTGGTGGTGATGTATCTCGGCCAGGTCGTCGAAGTCGGCACTAAGGACCAGGTCTTCAACACGCCGGCGCATCCCTATGCCAAGGCGCTGCTGTCCTCGCATCTGTTCCCGAATGTCGAAAATCGCCGCGTCGATCGCGCGGTGCGCGAGACGCTGCAGGGCGAAATCCCCAGCCCGATCACCGAGCGCCTGCCCAAGGGCTGCTACCTCTATGGCCGCTGCCCGAGCCAGAAGGACCGCTGCAAGGCCGAGAAGCAGGAACTGAAGACCATCGGCGATGGCCGCCAGGTGCGCTGCTGGCGCGTCGCCGAAGGCGACCTGCCGATCGAAGTGGCCGTCGGTCACTGATCCAGCGCGCCGAAGCCGGAGCCGACCGATGTATGATTTCATCGTGGTCGGCGCCGGTTCGGCCGGCTGCGTCCTCGCCAACCGGCTGAGCGAGGATCCGGGGAACCGGGTCCTGCTGCTGGAAGCGGGCGGGCCCGACATCAACCCGCTCATCCACATTCCGCTGATGTGCGGTGTGCTCTTCCCCTCGCGGATGAGCAACTGGTTCTACCAGAGCGAACCGGACCCCAACCTCAACAACCGTTCAATCTTCATCCCGCGCGGCAAGGCGCTGGGCGGGTCATCGTCCATCAACGGCATGGTCTATATCCGCGGCCACCGCCGCGACTATGACCTGTGGCGCCAGGCCGGCTGCGAAGGCTGGAGCTATGACGACGTGCTGCCCTATTTCCGCCGGTCCGAGCAGCATCTGGAGCGGCCCGACGATGCCTTCCATGGCGAAGCGGGTGAACTTCGCGTCACGCGCGGCAATACCATCTCGCCGCTGTTCGACGCCTTTATCGCCGCCGGCCACGAAGCGGGCTATCCGCTGACCGACGACTTCAACGGCGCCGACCAGGAAGGCTTCGGCCGCTACGACTTCACCATTGCCAGGGGCCGGCGCCAGAGCACGGCGGTCGCTTTCCTGAAGCCGGCGCGCGGCCGGGCCAATCTCGACATCATCACCCACGCGCAAGTGTCGAAGGTGGTGATTGAGAACGGCCGGGCCGTTGGCGTGGAATACTATCGCTATGGTGAGCGCCAGCGGGCGGAGGCGCGACGCGAGGTCGTGCTCAGCGGCGGTGCCATCAATTCCCCGGTCCTGCTGCAGCTCTCCGGCATCGGCCGGCCGGACGATATCCAGCGCATCGGTGGCACGGTTCTGGTCGATTCGCCGGGGGTGGGTCGCAACCTGCAGGATCATGTCGCGGTCTATGTGCAGCACCTCTGCACCCAGCCGATCACGCTGCGCAGCATGTTCCGCCCGCAGGCGGCGGGCCTCGCGCTGGTCCAGGCGGTGCTGCTCGGCACTGGCCCGGCGGCGGGATTTCCGCTGGAAGGCGGCGGCTTCGTCCGCACCCGGCCCGAACTCGAAATGCCCGACATCCAGTTCCATTTCCTGCCCGGCCTTGGCCCCAACATGGGCGGCAAGTCCGCGCATGGCTTCTTCGCCAACATCTGCCAGCTGCGCCCGGAAAGCCGCGGCTGGGTCAACGCGCGCTCGGCCAACCCGCTCGACGCGCCGGAAATCCACACCAACTTCCTCGCCGTCGAGAATGACGTGCGAACGATCCGCGACGGCGTGAAGATCCTGCGCAAGGTTTTTGCGCAGAAGGCCTTCGACAGCTTGCGCGATGCAGAACAGACACCCGGCCCGACGGTGAAGACCGACGCCGAGATCGATGCCTGGATCCGCCAGACGGCCGAGACGATCTATCACCCGGTCGGTACCTGCAAGATGGGGCACGATCCACAGTCGGTCGTCGATCCCCAGCTGCGCGTGCGCGGCGTGCAGGGCTTGCGCGTCGCCGATGCCTCGATCATGCCGCTGCTCGTCGGCGGCAACACCAACGCGCCGTCGATCATGATCGGCGAGAAGGCCTCCGACCTGATTCTCGGAAAGTTGCAGCGCGCCGCCTGACACACTGGCGCCGCGCCGATTGACGCGTAAGATGGCGCATCATTCCTTTTTTCCTGTGCAGGTCATGTCGGACGACGCAGCCGATGTCTTGATTGTGGGTTCGGGCGCGTCCGGCGGCGCGGTCGCCTGGCGGCTGGCGTCGGCGGGCATCAAGGTCGTCTGCCTGGAGCAGGGCGACTGGCTCGACCCGGCGCGTATTCCGTCCAACCAGCCGGACTGGGAATTCCGCCGCCTTACCGACTGGAACCCCAATCCCAACGTGCGGCGTGGGCCGGCCGACTATCCCATCGTCGACGCTGCGTCGCCGATCAAGCCGCTGCTCTACAACGGCGTCGGCGGCAGCACGATCATGTGGTCAGCCATGCACCCGCGCTTCCACCCGTCGGACTTCCGCGTCCGCACGCTGGATGGCGTCGGCGACGACTGGCCGCTCACCTATGACGAACTCGCGCCTTATTACGACATCAACGACCGGATGATGGGCGTGTCGGGACTGGCGGGCGACACGGCCTACCCGCCACGTCCCGCCCGGCCCTTCGGCCCGCTCGGTCTCACCAGCGGCGGCCGGGCCCTTGCCGAAGCCATGGACCGGCTGGGCTGGCACTGGTGGCCGGCGGAACGCGCGCAGATATCGTCCCCGTCGGGCGACCGGCTGGCCTGCAACAATTGCGGCTGGTGCGAGGCGGGCTGCCCGCGCCGGGCCAAGGGCTCGACCGACGTCACCTACTGGCCGGCCGCGCTCGCCGCCGGCGCCGTGCTGAAGACTGGCGCGCGCGTCTTCGAGATCACCGTCGACGACCACGGCCGCGCCACCGGCGCGCATTATTTCGACGCCAGCGGCAACATCCGCCACCAGGCGGCGGACAAGGTGGTGATGGCGGCGAACGGCATCGGCACGCCGCGCCTGCTGCTACTGTCGGTGTCGAAACTGTTCCCGGACGGGC
>CANJEJ010000054.1 GCA_947473325.1 Alphaproteobacteria bacterium
AGCAAAAGGTCGGCGAAGCGCCCGGTCACGTTGGGGCGTATCGCCTCCCGCTCGAAGGCGCCGGCGAGCGCGGCGGCCACCACGCGCGTCCCCGAGACGGTGAAATGGTTGCTCCAGAACTGCACCAGCCGTTCGCGAAACGGGCTGTCGCTTTCGATGGCGGCGGCGGTGCGGCGTGCTGCCTCGCGCTTCACCACGGCAGAGGCCTGGGTCTTCAGGTATTCCATATAGGGCCCGGGGCCCTTCTGGCGCTCGCGGTCGAGCGTGGTGTAGAGCGCCGCGGTGGTGTCCAGCCCACGCAACGCCTGCGGCGGGGCCGTGTCGTCGAGCTGCGCGCGCAGCCAGCCGCGCGGATCGCCCGCAATACTCTGCAGATCGCCAGGTCGCGGGCCGAAGCCAAAGCGCGTCGCGGCAATAAAGGCATGGTCGAGCGACATGGAAGCCCCGTGCCGGGTCCGTTTCCGGCCTGTCCATCCTACACGTGGCGGATGACGAAAACCGGTCGGGAGAAAGGGCGGGTCCGGCTCAGGGAGTTCGAGCCGGACCCGCGGGACAGACCGCCACCGCGTCGGGGAGGCGCGGGGACGGGGACCTCGATGCCGCTAATTATGCAATTGCGAATTAGTAGCATATAGGTGAGGCATTCAATACGATCCTAGCTGTCCGGCGTCAAGCCGGATCGATGACGTTCCTGACGAAAGCTGTCGAGCCCCTCCGATGTGCAAACCACCCCGCCTGACCGAATTGCCCTTTGCCAGCCGCTTCCTTGTCTGGACCATGCGCAGCTGGGCGCTCGCCGAACACGGCGATCTGCGAGCAGAGATGCAACTGGATGGCGGACTGAGGGCCGCGCGCGTGCCGGAGGCGGTGGCGCCTCTCTCGCCTCATGACCGGCATGGGTGCGGCCCTGCAGCGTCCGCTGGCGCTGGCGCCGCCGGACGCGCCATGGATTGCGGGCGATGAATCGATGGTGCTGTCGGCGATTGCCGCGCAGCAGCGCGGCGATCGCGCCTGCGCCCGCACGCTGCTCGCCTGCCACCTGCCGCCGACGGCGGTACGCATCGCCATGCGCGAGATCGCCGAACTGGTCGTGCTGCTCAACCGTGCCGGTCTCCAGCTCGGCGGCCGCGCGATGCCGAAGCCAGAACCCGCTCTGCCGCATGTCCTGCTGACCTGGTGCTGCGACGCCGGCCTGCATTTGCGGCACTGATGCGAAGATCCTCCAGTCGGCATTCTCGATAGCGCGCGGTGCCCGTCGGCGGTTACTAGGCTGCCTTTGTCGCCTTGGCTTCCTGGATGGCGCGCCAGACGCGTTCGGGCGAGGCGGGCATTTCCAGATGGTCGATGCCGAGCGGGCTGAGCGCGTCGATCACGGCGTTCATCACCGCACTGGTCGCGCCCGTGGTGCCCGATTCGCCGGCGCCCTTCATGCCCAGCGGATTAGTCTTGCAGGGCACGACATTGGTTTCCATCGCAAAGGACGGGAAGTGGTCGGCCTTGGGCATGCAGTAGTCCATGAACGAACCCGTCAGCAGCTGCCCCGTCTCGCGGTCATAGACGGTGTCTTCGAACAGCGCCTGGCCGACGCCCTGGGCGACGCCGCCATGCACCTGGCCCTCGACGATCATCGGGTTCAGCATGACGCCGAAATCGTCGACGATCGAATAACGTTCGATCTGCACGACGCCGGTGTCGGGATCGACCTCGACCTCGACGACATGGCAGCCATTCGGAAAGGTGGCCTTGGAGGTGAATTCCGATTCCTCGGTCAGGCCCGCGGGCAGGCCGGCCGGCATGTTGGCCGGATCGGTCGCGGCTTTCGCCACGTCGGCGAAGCTCATCGAACGGTCGGTGCCGGCGATGGTGAAGCGGCCGCCCGCGAATTCGATGTCGGAGTCGGCTGCTTCCAGCATGTGCGCCGCGATCCGGCTAGCCTTCTCGATGATGCGCGTGGTGCCATCGACAATGGCGCCGCCGGCGGAATAACCGCTGCGCGAGCCGCCGGTGCCGCCGCCCTTGGCGAGGTGGTCGGAATCGCCCTCGATGACATCAATTTTGTCAAACGCGATGCCGAGCTTCTCGGCGACAATCTGCGAAAACGTGGTGGCGTGGCCCTGGCCCTGCGCGAGCGCGCCGAGATAGACCTTGGCCGAGCCGTCGGCAGCGATCTCGATGCGGCTGTTCTCCGAGGCGCCGCCGGCGGTGGCCTCCATGTAGACCGCCATGCCGATGCCGCGCAGCTTGCCGCGCGCGGCAGACACCTTCTTGCGCGCCTGGACGCCGGCCCAGTCGGACAGCTTGATCCCGTCCTCCATGTTGCGCGCGAAGTCTCCTGAATCGATCGAATAGTCGCCGGCCGTCATGTAGGGCAACTGGCTGGGCTTGATGAAGTTGCGGCGGCGCAGTTCCGCCGGGTCGATCTTCAGCTGGCGGGCCGCCGTGTCGACCAGCCGTTCGATGACATAGGCCGCTTCCGGCCGGCCGGCGCCGCGATAGGCGTCGGTCATCACCTTGTTGCTGAAAACCACCTCGACTTCGGCATGCATCGTCGGGATGTCGTAGACGCCGGGCAGCAGCTTGGTGGAGCCGACGGAGATGATCATCGGCGCGAAGTTGGAGGCATAGGCGCCCAGGCTGCCGACGCATTTCGCGCGCACGGCCAGGAACTTGCCGTTCCTGTCCAGCGCCAGTTCCGCATCCATGACGATGTCGCGGCCCTGCACGTCGGAAACGAAGGCCTCGCTGCGGTCGGAATACCACTTCACCGGCCGGCCGAGCCGTTCGGCAGCGAACATGACCAGCAGCTGCTCGGGATAGCTGAAGCCTTTCATGCCGAAGGAGCCGCCGATATCCGGCGCGATCAGCCGCATCCGGCTTTCCTCGACGCCCATCAGCTTGGCGAACAGCGTGCGGTTGCGGAACACGCTCTGGGTGTTGAGGTGAATGGTGTAGCGCCGGGTCGCCGTGTCATAGGTGCCGATGGCGCCGCGCGGCTCCATCGAATTGGCGACCAGGCGGTTGTTATAGTGGCGGAAGCGCACAACATGGGCGGCACCGGCGAAGGCGGCGTCGGTCTTGTCCTTGTTGCCGCCCTGGTAGACGAAGGCCGTGTTGTCGACCGCGTCGTCATAGATCTTCACGTCGGCCTTCTGCGACTCGAGCGTGTCGGTCACGGCGGGCAGGATGTCGTAATCGACCATCACCGCTTCGGCGGCCGTCTTGGCCTCGGCCAGCGTCTCGGCGACCACGAAGGCGACGCCGTCGCCGACATGGCGAACATGGCTTTTCACCAGCGCGTGGTGGACAGGGAAATAGCGTGGGCTGCCGTCGCGGCGGGTGAACTTGAACATGCCGTCGACGACGCAGGGCAGGGCGCCGAGATGCGCAATGTCGGCATGGGTGTAGACGGCCAGCACGCCGGGCATGGCCTTGGCCGCGCTGGTGTCGATCGACAGGACCTTCGCGTTGGCGTGTGGCGAGCGGACGACATAGCCGCGCGCCATGTTGGGCAGCACGATGTCGTCGACATAGTTGCCCTTGCCGACGATCAGGCGATCGTCTTCCTTGCGCCGCACCGACTGGCCGATTCCGAACTCACCCATCGCCGTCACCCTCTCAAACGCAACCGCGGCCGGAAGGCCGGCCGCGGTGCTTATCCTACTACAATCATGCCGCGGGACATTGCCCCGCTTGTTTTACGCAACCTTGCGGCTGGCGCCGTTGATCAGGCGCCACATGCGCTCCGGCGTCGCCGGCATTTCCACATGCTTGATGCCCAGGTGCTTCACCGCATCGACAATGCCGTTCACCACGCAACCCAGCGCGCCGACGGTGCCGGCTTCGCCCGCGCCCTTGATGCCGAAGGGGTTGGTCGTGCAGGGCACGTTGTTGAAGGCGAGCTTGAAGGACGGCATCGAATCCGCCTTCGGCATGGCGTAGTCCATGTAGGAACCGGTCAGCAGCTGGCCGGTCTCGTTGTCGTAGATGCAATGCTCGAGCAGCACCTGGCCGATGCCCTGGGCAAGGCCGCCATGGACCTGGCCCGCGATCAGGAGCGGGTTCACGACCTTGCCGAAGTCGTCCATCACCGCATAGGAGACCACCTCGGTCACGCCGGTCTCCGGGTCGATCTCGACCTCGCAGACATGGGCGCCGTTCGGATAGGTGCCGGCGTGGACGTCGGACTTGTCGCGGGTGTCGAGGCCCGGCTCCATACCTTCCGGCAGGTTGGCCTTGTCCTTCGACTTGGCGGCGATCTCGGCGATGCTGAGCTTGCGGTCGGTGCCAGCGATTCGGAAGGTGCCGTCGGCGAACTCGATGTCCGTCTCGGCGGCCTCCAGCATATGGGCGGCGATCTTCTTGCCCTTCTCGACGATCTTGTCGGCGGCCTTCTTGATCACCGAGGCGCCCAGCATCATCGACTTCGACCCGCCGGTGCCGTTGCCGTTCGGAATGCGATCGGTGTCGCCCTGCACCAGGGTGATGTCGCCGAAGGGCACGCCCAGCAGATCTTCCAGTACCTGGGCATAAGAGGTGGCATGGCCCTGGCCGTTGGTCAGCGTGCCGACCAGCAGCGTTACCTTGCCGCCGGCCTCGAACTTGATCTCGGCATGCTCGTCGCCGCCGGCCGCGCATTCGACGTAGTAGGCGAGGCCGATGCCGCGCAACTTGCCGCGCGCCGCAGCTTCCGCCTTGCGCTGCGGGAAGCTGTCCCAGTCGGCGAACTTGAGCCCGGCGTCCAGCGTCTTGAAGAAGTCGCCGGAATCGTAGTTGTGCCCAAGTTGCGTCTTGTACGGCATCTGCTCCGGCTTGATGAAATTGCGGCGGCGCAGTTCGATCGGGCTGATGCCCAGCTCCATCGCCGCGATATCGACCAGCCGCTCGATCACATGGCTGGCTTCGGGCCGGCCGGCGCCGCGATAGGCGTCGATGAAGGTGGTGTTGGTGAAGACGCCCAGCACTTCGACGTAGGCCGCCGGAATGTCATAGACGCCGACCATCATACCGGTGCCGGCATGGGTCGCGACCATGGGCGCGAAGTTCGACAGATAGGCGCCCATGTTGGAGATGTTGGACACCTTGACGGCCAGGAACTTGCCATCCTTGTCGATCGCAAGCTCCGCATGGGTGACGTGGTCGCGGCCCTGCGTGTCGGACAGGAAGGCCTCGCTGCGGTCGCTCGTCCACTTGACGGCGCGGCCGACCTTCTTGGCGGCCCAGGGCATCAGCGCCTGCTCCGGATAGGCAAACACCTTCATGCCGAAGCCGCCGCCCACGTCGGGCGACACGATGCGCACGTTCTCGGTCTTGTCATTCAGGCAGCCGGCCATGATGCGCTGGATCATGTGCACGTTCTGGCAGGGCGTGTGGATGGTGTAGCGGCCGGTGGCCGTGTCGTACTGGCCGAGTGCGCCGCGCGGCTCCATCGACGCGACGACGACGCGCTGGTTGACGAGGTCGAGCTTGACCACCTTGGCGGCCTTGGCGAAGGCGTCCTTCGTCTTCTGCTCGTCGCCGTTGTGCCAGTGGAAGACACGGTTGTCGGGCGCCTGGTCCCAAACGGCCGGCGCGCCGGGCTTGTTGGCCCTGGCGGTGTCGATAATGGCGGGCAGCACGTCATAGTCGACGACGATCTGCTCGGCCGCGTCCTTGGCCTGCTTGTAGGTCTCGGCGATGACGAGGGCGACATAGTCGCCGACGAAGCGCACGCGGTCGGCCACCAGCAGCGGCCTGCCGGGATCGACCATCGCCTTGCCGTCCTTCGACTGCGGCTTGGCGAGGCAGGGCACGCCGCCAAGCTTGTCGGCCAGCACGTCCTTGCCGGTCAGGATGGCGACGACGCCGGGGGCCTTTTTCGCCTCGGCCGTGTCGATCGACAGGATATTCGCATGGGCATGGGGGGAGCGCAGGATGTAGGCATGGGCCTGTCCTGGCACGTTGATGTCGTCGAGATAGCGGCCCCCACCCGTCAACAGCCGGAGGTCTTCCTTGCGCCGCACAGCCTGACCGACACCGAACTGACCCATGGTCCGTCCTCCCTAAACTCGTTCTATCGCGTGATCGTATTCCCCGAAGCGGGGCTGCCCGCAGCATAGGGCATGGAAGGGCCCCCGACCAAACCCGGAATCATCCCCGAGGGCGTCTAATTCCCACCTAGTCGGCGGGGTTTCCGGTCGGTTCCGGGCGGTATGCCTTGAGCAGCTTGAAGAATGGCGCGGCCATGGTCATCACGATCAGCACGCGCAGGAAATGCATGATGGCGACGAAGGCGGTGTCGACGCCCAGCGCCAGTGCGATCAGGCTCATTTCGGCGAGCCCGCCGGGGGCCAGCGACAGGAACAGGATGGGTGCGTTGAGGTCGGCGAATTGTGACACGACGCCGACGGTGACCAGCGCGAGCAGGACATAGACGAAGGAGGTGGCCGCAGCGATGGCGCCGACCTTGGCCAGCGCCCGCATCGCATAGCCGCCGACGAAGCGGCAGCCCACCGCCGTGCCGACGACAAGCTGGGCGAGCGCCGTGATGACGGGCGGCACCGCCGACGACGTGATCCCGGTGATGTGGACAAGCGCCGACAGGATCATCGGGCCCATCAGCTGCGCCGCCGGGAAACGCAGCCAGCGGGCAAGCGGATAGCCGATGGCGGCGCAGGCGACCAGGACCAGTCCGTCGAGTGGATCGAGCTGGGAGAAGCCCGCGCCGCGCGGCGAACTCGGCACGTCGAGTCCTTCGACGAAGCGGAAGTAGAAGGGGATCAGCGTGACGACGACAATGATGCGGATGGTGTGGTTCAGCGACACGACGCGCGGATCGCCGCCCATCGATTCGGCGAGGATGGTCATTTCCGACATGCCGCCGGGCGTAGCGGAGAAGAAAGAACTGACCCGGTCGTAGCGGCCATAGCGGCGATAGACGTAGTAGGCCGCCATCGTGCCCATCGCCATGAAGCAGACTTGCACGGCGAGGCCGGTGGCGAAGCGCGGCACCTGGTTGATCAGGTCGGGCGTGAAGGCGGAGCCGAGCAGCACGCCCAGCACCGTGACGAAGACGGCGCGCAGCGGGGTCGGCACATGCATGCGCGCGCCGGCCAGCGCCGCGCCGGTGGTGAACAGCATGGCGCCCATCATCCAGGCGAGCGGCATGCGGGCCAGCGCGAACAGTGTGCCGCCCGCGGCGCCGACGAGCAGCGCGAGCGCCAGCGGCTGCCACCGGAAATTCCTGATCCGTCCGCCCATCACTAGTCCGTGAATCGGCCGAAACGCACCGCGGTCTGGCCGGGACGCTGGCGGCGCGACGGCATCACCAGGACGCAGTGGTCATAGGGCGTGTGGATGGCGACATCCCCGTCGATGGCGATGGGCGTGCCGGCCTGCGGCACGACCTCCATGCCGAGATAGTCGCGCGTGAAGCGGAAGTTGGTGGTGCAGACGGTGACAGCATCGGTCACCGTGACGACACGCTGCGGCGTCGTGTCGCGAAGCCAGGGGGCGGCGGTCGCGGCATCGACGGCATCGAAGGCGCGCAGGAAGCGGTAGCTCGCATCGATCGCCACGGCGCGGCTCGCCGGGTCCTCGTGCTGGCCGCATTCCACCAGCACCGCGCTCTTGCCGCTGGCCGGATCGCCGAAGCCGGCATAGTCGCGCAGGCGCACGCCATCGGCATGGCCGGCATCGACGATGACATGGGCCGGCGCGCCGAGCCGGCGGCATAGCGCGACGCCCTTCGGCGTGGTGCCGGCCAGCGCCAGCGGCGGGCTGGGCGTCTGCATCGAATGGAGGTCGAGCAGGTGATCGACGTTGTCCAGCAGCGGCCGCAGCGCGCGGGCGCGCTGCAATTCGCGGGTCGTGATGTCGCCGTCAAGGCTAGCGGGCGACCATACCCGGTTGAAGTCCTCGTCGAGATAGCGCGATGCCACCGGCCGCCGCGGGTCATAGGTTGCATGCGCCGCGATATTGGCGAAGGCGAGGGTCAGACGACCCTGGCGCGGGCGCAGGCCGGCCTTGAACAGGTGGTCGAGCGCATGGGCGCCGCAGACCTCGTTGCCATGGGTGAGCGCCAGGATCGCAAGGTGCGGGCCTTCGCTGCCGCTGTCCCAGGTGGTGACGAAGGGAATGCCGGTGTTGCCCGCGGCATAGGGGGAGAGATCGACCGGTGCCAGCCATCCGCCCGCCGGCCGCGCATCCGCCAGCACCGCCATGTCAGGGAATGAATTGTTCATTCAGGATGCGTTCTTCCAGGTTGTGCTCCGGGTCGAACATCAGTTGCATCGTCTGGGCAAGGTCTTCACTGACCTCGACGGCCGCGACGTCGCGGATTTCGGTGTGGTCGGCGACGGCGCTGACCGGCCGCTTCTCCTGCTCGAGAATCTCGAAGCGCACGACCGCGTGGTGCGGCAGCAAGGCGCCGCGCCAGCGGCGCGGCCGGAAGGCGCTGATCGGTGTCAGCGCCATGATCTCGGCGCCGAGCGGGATGATCGGGCCATGGGCGGACAGGTTGTAGGCGGTGCTGCCGGCGGGCGTCGCCAGCAGGACGCCGTCGCAGATCAGTTCCTGGATGCGGACGACGCCGTCGACGAGGATGCGGATCTTCGCCGCCTGGCGCGTCTGGCGCAGCAGCGACACTTCGTTGATGGCATGCGCCTGGCGCTTGCGGCCGGCGCCGGTCACGGCCTCCATCCGCAGGGGATGCAGCGAGACGGTCTGCGCCTTGGCGATGCGCTCCTGCAGGCCGTCTTCCTTGAACTCGTTCATCAGGAAGCCAACGGTGCCGCGGTTCATGCCATAGACGCGCACGCCGTCGCCCATGTAGCGGTGCAGGGTGGCAAGGCAGAAGCCGTCGCCGCCCAGCGCGACGATGACGTCGGCCTTGCCGGGGGGCACATGGGTGTAGCGGCGCTTCAGGCGATCGAGCGCCTTCTGGGCATCCTTGGAACGGCTGGCGACGAATCCCAGCCGGGGTTTTCTGGACATGACACGCACAGGGTGGCCGCGGTGGCCGGACAGTACAACGCAGCCACCCGCCCGGCTACCGTGGCGGTTGCCGCAGGCTTGCGCGGGCGGCATGATCGCGCCGGGGTTGAGGGGAAATTTTGATGATATCGACGCGGTTGGTCGCCCTCCTGCTGGCATTGGCCGGCATCGGGGCGATTCTGGCAATCCCGGCGCGGGCCGACGACGACCGGCGGGCGGGCTACTACTACCCCGAGCCGAAATCGTCCGAGGTCTATGTCGCGCGGGCGACGATGCTGCAGCAGGCGAGCCGCACGCTGCGCATCGGCTTCCTTACCGGACTCACCAACAAGCAATTGGCTGCGCCCTATCCGCCGCAGTTCGCGGTCTTTGCCAAGGGCGACGATGCCGACCGCATGATTATCGTGGCGCTGGCCGACGGCCAGTTCAGCACGCTCTACCGGGCGCGGGCGCTGCTGGCGCAGCTTACCGCCATGATGCGCGGCACCGACCTGTTCCGGCAGATGGGGGTGGACGACTTCTTCACCTTCTTTGACATGGCGAAGATGTTCGGCTTCAAGGAAATCGTAATTTCCGACGGCGAGAATTTCGCCCACCGCATCGAAATCGAATAGCGGTAAGCCCGGAGCGGCGTTACCCGCCCGTCACGCTCATGTGGCGCGGCACGGCCGGGCCGCTGTGGCGGCGGTCGATGATGAAGTCGTGGCCCTTGGGCTTGCGTCCGATCGCCTCGTCAATGGCGGCGAGCAGCGGCGCATCGTCGTTGGGGTGGGCGCGCAGCGGCGCGCGCAGGTCGGCGGCATCGTTCTGGCCCAGGCACATGAACAGCGTGCCGGTGCAGGTCAGGCGCACGCGGTTGCAGGATTCGCAGAAGTTGTGCGTCAGCGGCGTGATGAAGCCGACGCGGCCACCGGTTTCCTCGACCGTCACGTAGCGGGCGGGACCGCCGGTGCGGTGGTCGCTGTCCTTCATCGTCCATTTCTGGGCGAGCTGGGCGCGCACCTGCGACAGCGGCAGGTAGTCCTGCGTGCGGTCGCCATCGATGTCGCCCATGGGCATCGTCTCGATGAAGGTAAGGTCGAAGCCTTCCGAGCCGCACCACTCGATCAAGTGGTCGAACTCGTCGTTGTTGATGTGGTTGAGCGCGACGGTGTTGATCTTGACCTTGAGGCCCGCTTCCTTGGCGGCGCGGATGCCATCGAGCACCTGGGGCAGCTTGCCCCAGCGCGTGATCTTCTCGAACTTCGCCGCGTCAAGCGTGTCGACCGACACATTGATGCGGCGCACGCCGGCATTGAACAGCGCATCGGCATGGCGCGCGAGCTGGCTGCCGTTGGTGGTGAGCGTGAGTTCTTCCAGCGCGCCGGTCTTGATATGACGGCCGATGCTGTTGAAGAGGGTCATGACATCGCGCCGCACCAGCGGCTCGCCACCGGTCAGCCGCAACTTGCGCACGCCCTTGTGGATGAAGGCGGTGCACAGGCGATCCAGTTCCTCAAGCGACAGGACCTCGTTCTTCGGCAAGAAGGTCATGTGTTCCGACATGCAGTAAATGCAGCGGAAATCGCAGCGGTCGGTCACCGACACGCGCAGGTAGGAAATGGAGCGGCCGAAGGGGTCAATCATGGGTTTTCACAGTATCGCGCAGTATACAGCATATTGTGCCGGACCGCGGGAATTGAACCCCGGGACGTGCAGGGGCGCCCCACAATAGGCGCGCGGTAGAGCGATGGCCAAGTTGCAGCGTGAATCCATTGTTGGCGTCCTGCTCGCGGGCGGCCGCAGCCGGCGCATGGGCGGGGGCGACAAGTGCTTGAAACAGCTGGGAGAAACGACCCTGCTGGCACGCGCGCAGGAGCGAGCCCAGGCCCAGGTCGGCTACCTGATCCTGAGCGCCAATGGCGACCCTGGCCGTTTCCGCGAGGCTGGCCTTCCGGTCGTGGCCGATCTGGATCCGGCGCACGGCGGTCCGCTTGCCGGACTGCTCAGCGCGATGGTCTGGACCGCGGCGATGCGGCCGGCGGCGAGCCACGTCGCCACCTTTGCCACGGACACACCCTTCTTTCCGCGCGACCTCGTCGCCCGTTTCTGTGATTCGCTGAGCGAGGGGGATTGCGCCGTGGCGCAGTCGGGCGGACAGGCGCATCCCACCTTTGGCCTGTGGCCGGTGCGGCTGCGTCAGGCGTTGCGCGACTTCCTCGACGGGGGCGGGCGCCGCGCCAACGACTGGGCCGCGCTCCAAATGGCAAGGCCGGTGTCTTTCGACACCGGCCCCGACAATCTCTTCTTCAACGTCAACACGCCCGACGACCTTGCCGTCGCCGCCACGATGGCGGCGCTGATCAGCGATTGATCACGTTGCGGATGCGTTCCCAGTTGATGTTGCCGAACTGGATGTTCCGCTCGAGATTCGAATCGAACATGGTCTTCCGCTCTCCGTTGGAGTGCAGATAGAGCTTGTTGTCGATGAGCTGGAACATGTTGGGGTCGCTGTCCTCCACGGCGCCGCGCGTGATCCCAAAGGCGCCATAGCCGCCGTATTCTGGCATGTAGCGCCCGGGGTCGCGCTTGAAGGTCTGCAGGTTGCGCGCGCTGGAGAAGAGCCACACCGCGCTGCCCCATTCGTGACGGAAGCGCGTACTACCTTTCACGGCCTTGTTGTCCGTGAAATAGGCCACGACATCATAGCCGCTCAGGGCGAGGCCATCGCGTGTCTTGAATATCTGCTTGCCCTTGGGTTCCTTGGGGTCGTCCTGCGCCACGGCGGCGGCACTGTTGATGCCAGCCACACTGATCACGCAAAACAGGGCTGCCGCGCCTGCCACAAAGCCACGCCGCGTCAGGGTACGCACCATCGCCGGTCTCCCTCATAAGGCCGTATACGCGATGGACGGGGAACTGCCCCACCAGTTCCGGTCCATTCAGATTCCTACCCAAAACTACGTTCAGAAGTTTTAATAAGTCCCTTTGTCTAAAGCAAATTACTTCGATTAGTGACGCCTGTCACTTTGTAGTAAGGTATACAGTTCATGCGGCTCTGCCGTTGTTTCTGGGTGCAGTGCAACAATCCGCAGGCGGAACAATAGGGGTGGTGTCCAGCAACGCCGGATCCACTTTCCCTAGCGGTAACCCTCATGGGAGACTTTTTAGAAAAGTCCGGTGATTCGCCCGTCGGGATCGACGCCGATGGACAGGGCGGCCGGCTGCCGGGGCAGGCCCGGCATGGTCATGATGTCACCGCACACGACGACGACGAATCCGGCACCGGCGGAGAGCCGGACTTCGCGCACCGGAACCATGTGGCCACTCGGCGCGCCGCGCAGCGTGGGATCGGTCGAGAAGCTGTATTGCGTCTTGGCGATGCAGACCGGCAGGTGGCCGAAGCCATCCTTTTCCAGCTTGGCCATGCGGCGGCGGATGCTGTCGTCGGCCACGAGATCCGCCGCACCGTAAATGGTCTGCGCGATCAGGCGCGCCTTGTCCCACAGGCCCAGTGTTTCCGGATAGAGCGGCGCGAAGCGCGCCTGGCCCTGGTCGCACAACGCGGCGACGGCGCGCGCCAGCGGCTCGGCGCCGGCGCCGCCCTTGCCCCAGTGTTCGCAGACATGCGCTTCCGCGCCGCGCGCGCGGCACAGTCCCGCGAGCTCGGCCAACTCCGCTTCGGTGTCGGTGTGGAAGCGGTTGACGGCGATGACGACCGGAATGCCGAAGCGCTTCAGGTTGGCGAGATGGCGTTCCAGGTTGGTGAAGCCCGCCTGCAGGGCCGCGAGGTTTTCCTGCGCCAGGGCTTCCCGGGCAACGCCGCCATGCATCTTGAGGGCGCGCACGGTGGCGACCAGCACGGCGCAGGATGGCGCGATTCCGGCGCTGCGGCACTTAATGTCGAAGAATTTTTCCGCACCCAGATCGGCGCCGAAGCCGGCTTCGGTGACGACATAGTCGCCGAGCCGCAGGCCGGCTTTCGTCGCCATCACGCTGTTGCAGCCATGGGCGATGTTGGCAAAGGGGCCGCCATGGATGAGCGCCGGGTTGTGCTCCAGCGTCTGCACCAGGTTGGGCTGGAAGGCATCGCGCAACAGCGCCGTCATGGCGCCGTCGGCACCGAGGTCGCGCACGCGCACCCGGGCGCGGGCGCGCGTTTCGCCGATCACCATGTCGCCGAGCCGGCGGCGCAGGTCGGCGAGGTCGGTGGCGAGGCAGAACACCGCCATCACCTCGGACGCCACCGTGATGTCGAAGGCGTCCTCGCGCGGCACGCCGGCCGCCGGACCGCCCAGGCCGACGACCATCTGGCGCAGCGCGCGGTCGTTCATGTCCATGGCGCGGCGCCAGGTGATGCGGCGCGGGTCGAGGTCGAGCGCGTTGCCCCATTGCAGGTGGTTGTCGATCATCGCGGCGAGCAGGTTGTTCGCTGCCGTGATCGCGTGCAGGTCGCCGGTGAAGTGGAGGTTGATGTCCTCCATCGGCACGACCTGAGCATGGCCGCCGCCGGTGGCGCCGCCCTTCTGGCCGAAGACGGGACCGAGCGAGGGTTCGCGCAGGCAGATGACGGTCTTGCGGCCGATACGGTTGAGCGCGTCGCCCAGCCCGATCGTGGTGGTGGTCTTGCCTTCGCCCGCCGGGGTCGGCGAGATCGCGGTGACCAGGATCAGCTTGCCTTCAGGTCTCCCCGCCAGCCGGTTGACGGCGGCATAGGACAGCTTGGCCTTGGTGTGGCCATAGGGGATCAGGTCGTCCGGCGCGAGGCCCAGCGCATCGCGCGCCACCGTGGTGATGGGGCGCAGGGTCGCGGCCTGGGCAATCTCGATATCGGACAGGAATGTCTTGGGGGCAGGGGCTGTCGGCGCGTTCATGGCAAGGGCAGATCCATCTGGTCGCGCGACCATAAGGGCGGGCGATGCGCCGGGCAACGGCCCTTCGGACCCGGCTACCTAGTCCTCGTCGTCGGTCTTCACCTCGACGAGATCGATCTGCCGGGCATCGATCAAAAGTTTGCCCGCGTTCTGGAAGTTCACGGTAATACGGTGGCCGATCATCGACTGCACCTGGCCCACGCCCCAGTCGGGCTTGTCGGGGTGGCGGACATAGGAACCGGGCGCGATCATGCCACCAGCATAGATGGACGACGGGAGAAGGAGGAAGCGGTGGACGAGGTGACGTTGAGCGGCCTGCTGAGCGCCAAGCTGTGCCATGACCTGGTCAACCCGGTCGGCGCGGCGCGCAACGGACTCGACCTGATGGCCGACGAGACCGATCCGGCGCTGCGACAAGAGGCGCTGGATCTCACCCACGACAGCCTCGGCGATGCGCTGGCGCGGCTCAAATACCTGCGCCTCGCCTTCGGCAGCGAATCGCCCGGCCATATGATCCAGGAAGCGCGCAAAGCGGCGGCGGATCTTTTCGCGCGGGGCAAGACGCGGCTCGACTGGCCGGAGAGCGGCGTCGATACGGTGCCGGCGGCAGTGCGGCTCGGCCTCAACCTGATCCTGGTCGCGGCAGATGGACTGCCGCGCGGCGGCATGCTGGCGATCGACTGGACCGCCGAACGCATCACGATCACGGGAACGGGCGAGCGCGCGGTGCTCAAGCCGGAAGCGCGGGCGGCGCTGGCGGGTACGGCGGATGGGGTGGGAATCGAACCGAAGCTGGCGCCGGCCTGTCTGGCGGCGGCGCTGGCGCGGCGCGCCGGGGTGAAGATTTCCAGCGAGTCGGGAGAGGGGCAGATCCGGATCGACTGCCCCTTGCCGCGGTAATATCCGGCTATGCGGCGGGCTGGCTGACTTCCGCGGGATCGCGCAACACATAGCCGCGGCCCCACACGGTTTCGATGAAGTTGTCGCCGCCCGAGACCGTCGCGAGCTTCTTGCGCAGCTTGCAGACGAAAACGTCGATGATCTTCAGTTCCGGCTCGTCCATGCCGCCGTAGAGATGGTTCAGGAACATCTCTTTCGTCAGCGTCGTGCCCTTGCGCAGCGCGAGGAGTTCAAGGATGCCGTATTCCTTGCCGGTCAGGTGCACCGGCTGGGTGTCGATCGAGGCCGACTTCGAATCGAGGTTCACTTCGAGGCGGCCGAGGCGAATGATCGACTGCGCATGACCGCGGCTGCGGCGCACCACGGCGTTCAGCCGGGCAATCAACTCGCGCTTGTCGAAAGGCTTGGTCAGGTAGTCGTCGGCGCCGTTGGTCAGCCCCTTGACCTTGCTGTCCATGGCGACGAGGCCGGACAGGATCAGGACCGGGGTGGCGATCTTCGCGGCGCGCAGCTTGCGCAGCACGTCGAAGCCGTTCATGTCCGGCAGGTTGATGTCGAGCACGATGGCGTCGTAGTCGTAGAGCTTGCCGAGATCGAGCCCCTCTTCGCCCATGTCGGTGACATAGACGTTGAAGCCCTCGGCATTGAGCGCCATCTCGATGACGCGCGCCGTGTTCTGATCGTCTTCTACCAGCAGCACCCGCATAGCACTTACCCCCTGGGGTCCGGCTCAATCCGCCGTTAACCAAGTTTCCGCCAATATGGTTAACATGCCCTTAACGTCCGGTCACCGTCCTTGATTTGGCGCATTTCCTGACTTTTTCAGCGTTAAGAGGGGCTTAAGGGACGTCGTTGCAGGATGGAGACCGTCCAGCCGAAGGGGTGTGCGTGAAAAGCCTGCTCGCCGAAATCGACCGAATTCCGTCTTTCCGCCGTTTCGGCCGGGTCGCTGCCATCCAGGGCCTGTTGGTCGAGGTGGCGGGCATCCAGCAGGACGTCAGCATCGGCTCGCGCCTGCAGATCGTCGCGCGCGACGGCCGCGACGTGCAGGCCGAGGTGGTGGGCTTTCGCAATGACCGCACTCTCGCCATGCCCTTCAGTTCGCTCGACGGCATCGGCCTGGGCTGCAAGACACTGGTCGGCGATTCCGACCCCGTCGTCTATCCGCAGGCGGGCTGGCTTGGCCGCGTCATCAACGCGATGGGCGAACCGATCGACGGCAAGGGCCCGCTGCCAAAGGGTCCCGTTCCCTATCTGCTGCGCGCCTCGCCGCCACCTGCCAGTTCGCGCCAGCGCGTCGGCGGCAAGCTTGATCTAGGCGTGCGCGCGCTCAACACCTTCGAAACCTGCTGTCGCGGTCAGCGCATGGGCATCTTCTCCGGTTCGGGCGTCGGCAAGTCGGTGCTGCTGTCGATGCTGGCGCGCTACACCGCTGCCGACATCAATATCATCGGCCTGGTCGGCGAGCGTGGCCGCGAGGTGCAGGAGTTCATCGAGGACGATCTGGGGCCAGAAGGCCTGAAGCGCAGCATCGTCGTCGTGGCGACGTCGGACGAATCCGCGCTGCTGCGCCGCCAGGCGGCCTATCTCACGCTCACCCTGTCGGAATATTTTCGCGACCGCGGCGCCGACGTGCTCTGCCTGATGGACAGCGTCACCCGCTTCGCCCAGGCGCAGCGCGAGATCGGCCTGTCGGGCGGCGAGCCGCCGGCGAGCAAGGGCTACACGCCCACCGTCTTCGCCGAATTGCCGAAGCTGCTGGAACGCGCCGGCCCGGGCGTCGACCAGGGCACCATCACCGGCCTTTTCACCGTGCTGGTGGAAGGTGACGACCACAACGAACCGATTGCTGACGCCGTGCGCGCCATTCTCGACGGCCATATCGTGCTTGAACGCGCCATCACCGAACGCGGGCGCTATCCCGCGGTCAACGTGCTGCGCAGCGTGTCGCGCACCATGCCCCGCTGCAACAGCGCGGAAGAGAACGAGCTGGTGACGCGGGCGAAGACGCTGATCGCCACCTATGAAAACATGGCGGAGATGATCCGGCTCGGTGCCTATCGCACCGGCTCCGATGCCGCGGTGGATGCCGCCATCCGCGTCTATCCCGACATCGAGGCCTTCCT
>CANJEJ010000055.1 GCA_947473325.1 Alphaproteobacteria bacterium
ACATCCGCGATCCGGACCTGATCTATCCGGGGCAGGTGTTCAACCTGCCTGAGGCCGGCCGGCGTCCCTAATACCCCTGCGCGCGGCATGGATGAAATGGCGGCGCGGCAGGCCTATGTAACAGTCCTGTCCCTTGTCCGGCGGTAGAGTCCCCTCTGCTGCCCCCTGCAGCGTGTTCCATGTCCCGTCCCCTGCGCGAAACCGAAGACACTGCAACCTGGCGTGGCCAGCTCCGGGCTATCGGCACGCTGTTGCCACTGCTCTGGCCGCGCGACCGCAAGGGTCTTCGGACTCGCGTGCTGGTCGCGGCGGCGCTGCTGATCGCCGCCAAGTTCACCAACGTCTACGTGCCGTTCTTCTACAAGGGCGTGGTCGATGCGCTGGCGCCAGGGGACGACAAGCTGCTGGTCATTCCCATCGCGCTGATCGCCGGCTATGGCCTGGCGCGCATTGGCGCGCTGGCCTTCGGCGAATTGCGCGACATCATCTTCATCAATGTGGCGCAGCACGCGATCCGCGTCGCCGCCCTGTCGACATTCCGCCACCTGCACCGCCTGTCGCTGCGCTTTCACCTTGACCGCCAGATGGGCGGACTGTCGCGCTCGATCGAGCGGGGCACCAAGGCGATCCAGTTCCTGCTCGAGTATCTGGCCTTCCACATCCTGCCAACGCTGTTCGAGATCGGCCTTGTCTGCACTATTCTGCTGATCAACTACGACTGGTGGATCGCGGCGATCACTTTCGCCACGGTGGTCGGCTACATCACCTTCACGCTGGTTGTGACCGAGTGGCGCGGCAAGTTCCGCCGCGAGATGAACGTCACCGACAACGAGGCAATGACCAAGGCGGTCGACAGCCTGCTGAACTACGAAACGGTCAAATACTTCAGCAACGAGGAGCATGAGGCGCGCCGCTTCGACAAGTCGCTTGGCCGCTACGAAAAGGCCGCGGTGAAGAGCGCATCGACCCTGTCGCTGCTCGAGATCGGCCAGAACGCGACCATCGGGCTTGGCCTGATCGCGGTGATGCTCATCGCGGCCAAGGGTGTGGTCGATGGCTCGATGACGGTGGGCGATCTTGTCCTCGTCAACACCTTCCTGATCCAGCTCTACCAGCCGCTTGGCTTCCTCGGCTTCGTCTATCGCCAGATCAAGCAGTCGCTGATTGATATGGAGAAGATGTTCGAATTGACGGACATCGAGGCCGAGATCAGCGATCCCTCGGGGGCGCCGGCAGTCGCCATTCCGCAGGGCGAGGTGGTGTTTGACCGCGTCAGCTTTGGCTATGACCCGCGGCGGCAGATCCTGTTCGACGTCTCCTTCCGCGTGCCGCCCGGCCAGACGGTCGCCATCGTCGGCCCGAGCGGCGCGGGCAAGTCGACCATCTCGCGCCTGCTGTTCCGCTTCTATGACGTGACGGGCGGCGCCATCCGGATCGATGGGCAGGATATCCGCGCGGTCACGCAGGATTCGCTGCGCCGCTCCATAGGCATCGTTCCGCAGGACACCGTTCTGTTCAACGACACGGTGCTCTACAACATCCGCTATGGCCGGCCCGATGCGACCGACGAAGAAGTCTTCGAGGCCGCACGCCTCGCCCGCATCCACGACTTCGTCCTGGCGATGCCGGATGGCTACAAGACGGTGGTGGGCGAGCGCGGGCTGAAACTGTCGGGCGGTGAAAAGCAGCGTGTCGCCATCGCCCGCACGATCCTCAAGGGCCCGCGCATCATGCTCTTCGATGAGGCCACCTCGGCCCTCGATTCAAAGACCGAGCGCGAGATCCAGGCGAGCTTGCGCGAGGTCTCGACCAACCGTACGACGCTGATGATTGCGCATCGCCTGTCGACCATCATCCATGCCGACGAAATCCTGGTGCTCGACAAGGGGCGTATTGTCGAGCGCGGTCGGCATGGCGACTTGCTGGCCCAGGGCGGCCAGTATGCCGCGATGTGGGCGCGGCAGCAGGAAGCCGCCGTGCATGAACAGGCGCTGGTCAACGCGCTGGTCGATGGCGTGGCGAAGGTCAAGCCGGAGCTTGTGCCGGCGGGCGAGTAACCGCTAGGGCAGCAGGTTGCGGCCGCGCACGGTTGTGACGATCGCCTCGGCCATCTTCGCATTGCCGGCCGCGTTCACATGCGCCCAGTCCATGTAGTGCGCCGTTGTCCCGTCATAGGTCGCGCTCAAATCAACCACGGCGAAGTCTGTGATGCCCGCGAGCTTGCGCTGCAGCACCGGATAGACCGCCGCATAATCCTCGACCATGTCGGTCTCCAGCGCGAGGTGCGCGATGTTCGGTGCGCCCTGATAGGCGACGGGCTGCAAGACCGCGAGGAAGTGGCCGCCAGCCTCCGCTGTCATGCGAGCGGCGAGCCGCCAGTTGGCGATCAGCGTGTCGGCGACGCGCTCGGCCTCCGCCGGGTTGCCGCGGCAGCGGCTCGGCGCGCCTTGCGGCCCGGTGTCGAGAATGGGTGCGCCACCCAGTTCGAAGGCAAGCTTGTCAACGACACGGCGCACGAAGGGCAGCGAGGCGCCGTACAGCAGGTCGCGCAGCCAGCTCCGTTCGACGCCGCTGGCATCGATGGCGGCGCGCATGCGCGGCTCCTGGATGTGGCCATTGACCGAGATGGCCGTACTGCAGCCGACGAAGACATCGTTGACGCCGTCATAGAAGACGATCGTGCCGAGCGGCTGGCGCTGGTTGACAACATTGACCAGTGCCTCGACGCCCTGTCGGCTGACATAGCCGCTCTGTGCGTGGTTCACCACTGGGCGGGCGGGCAGCAGCCGCGCGACCTGGCCCGGAATCGTCTGCGCATCGCTGACGCCGGTGCCCCACATGGTCGAGCCGCCGAACAGGCGCACCGGCTCGCCCGCGTTGCCGCTGGCTGGCACCGCACGCAAGCCGTCGGCGCCGATCTGCGTCACCTGCCCGTTGAAGGTGGAGGGCGCCCATTCCAGGAACGGCTTGTAGTCCATTCGGAGCTGGGCGCGATCGGCAAAGGCCGCTGCCGCCGTTTCCCGGTCATCGTCGAAGACGGGCAGGCCGAGGCGCTCGTCGCTGCTACCGTCGCGCCGCTCCACCATCTGGTTCAGGTCAAGCACAAGGGCGCCGAGCAGGTTGAAGCCGAGCACGAGGCCGAGCAGGACGAGGAGGTTTATGACGAGGATGCGGAGTAAGGCGCGCATGTCCGAAGATAATAGGCCGCACGGTGCCGGACAGGAACCTTTCTGGGCGACTCGCGCTAGCAAGGGGTTTGGAAAGGAAGTAACAAAATGAAGCTGCGGCCTCTGGCCCACGTCACTCTTGTGTAGCGCTGCCCTCCACGCTTTGCGTTTTGGAGTGTTTCGGGAGTTAAAATGGATTGCGAGGATGACTGGCGCTAGACCGTCAAACTCGCACCCAAGCCACCGGTGAGGTAAGTGGCGTTCGAGTTGCTGCTGGATGATGAGGAAGTGAGACGGTCCAAGGCGGCTTGGTAATCGGCGATCTTGTTGGTCAGGTATTCAGACGCAACACCTTGGGACTTCGTGAAGTCTTCATCCGGGCCCTGCGTCAGTAGGCGGTAAGCCTTCTTCACCGTCAGTTCGGCGTTTTCAAGCAGCGTGACGGCGTCGAGCGCGGCGGATTCCTTCTTCACGTTGATGTCTGCGGTGAAGCCGAGCCCGAACTCCGTCTCCACATAGTCCTCGGCTTCTTCCTCTTCCTCCGTCGGGCCGCCGAACAGGCGGCCGGCGGTGAGGCCCAGCACGGGCAGGGCATTCTGATCGCCGCGGCCCGCTGTGATCTCGATGGTATGGCCAGGATTGGCGATGATCTCGAGGTAGCGGCCGTCGATCGAATCTTTGGTAAAGCGGGCAACGCCTGCGGTGGTGCCGATGGCGCCACGCATGCGGAAGGCGAGGAAGCCGAAGCTCGAATCGTCCTCGATCTCGATGCGTGTCTGTGGTCCGCCATCGACTGAGATGTAGAAATACTGGCCCGGGCGCGCTGTGGTGGCCGATGTCACGGTTTCCGACACGTCGGGCATGATCTCGCCGTTCGGCAGACCAAGGCGGGTCAGAACATTCGTCCCCGTGCTGACGAAGGCGATCGACGTGCCGCGTTGGTCGAAACCGCCACCAAACTGATGACGCCAGCTTTCCGCACCTGTTCCATCGAGTTTGACGACAAACGCATCGTTGACGCCGCTATTGGTCTCTCCCGCCAATGTGCCGGCCGTTTCGCCGGTGAGGTAGAGCTCCTGCGAGGCGGGGTCGAGGCTGATGGCAAAGCCCTGGTCGTCTGCCGTGGTACCGATATAGGTGCCGTAGCTCACCGACCCATCGGCGCCGGATAACTTGGCGACGAAGGCGTCGGTGCCGCCCTGGTGCGCATTCACTGGCGTGCTGAACAGGCTCGCGTTGCTGGTCGTGCCTGTGACATAGACGTCGCCGCTGGCATCGAGGTCTATGCCACTAACCTTCCCGTTCGCGTCGACCGGGAAGGTTGTTTCCCAGTTCTGTGCCGTGGCGGTGCCATCGGCATAGCGGCGCACGAAGCCAACGCCACTGTCCATGCCGGCAAGGTAGACGTTGCCGCCAGACGCCTTGATGGCGGTGTGCTGCTCGTCGCCGGAATCGCCGAAGTTGCGGTTGTAAATCAGGGTGCCACTGCTATCGAGCTTGATAAGCGTGGCGTCGAGGCCGCCGCCATAGGACTGTGTGTTGTCCAGCGCGCTCCTGGCATAGCCGGCGACGAAGATATTACCGGTCTCGTCGACGCTGATAGACAGGCCAGCATCATCGGCGAAGGGTCCGGCTTGACGCGTCCACAGTTCCTGGCCCGTCGAGTCGAATTTCGACACAAAGGTGTCGAGGTTGCCGCCGGTTGCGGTTGTGGTCAGGGTGCCGCGCACCTGGCCGGTGACGACGACATTGCCGTCCGCGTCTACCGCAACGCCATAGCCGGCGCCATCGGTCGGGGCGCCCAGGCGCTCGGTCCACACCAGGTTGCCGGCAGGGTCGTACTTGCCGAGGAAAACGTCGTTGTTGGCCGGATCTACCCCCTGTACACCGAGGTCGCCCGCCGTGGTTCCCACGACATAGGTGCTGCCATCGGGGCCGACGGCAATGCCGCTGGCCGTGTCGGCGGCATCGGAGGAATCAATCTGCTCGTAGTAGGGCTGGGTAGGATTTGACGAGTAAAGGTCTTGGAGCTTGGTTACAAAGCCACTGCCCAGCACACCGCTGCCACGGCGGCCGGCGAGAAACACCGCGCTATCCTCGGTTGCCGGATCGGCGGTCAGCGTCACCGTCTCGTTGTAGCCCAGGATCATGCGGAAGCCGTATTGCGTCTCGCTGGTGCGCTCCACCTGGAACTGGGATGAAATCCCCGCGTCGAGTAGCTGTTGGTTTACATAGGTGGGAACGGCATCCACCGTATAGTCGTTCGGGTCGGCGCTGATGTCGCCAAGCGTGATGGTAGCGCTGCGCTGCGTGCCGTCGCTGCCCACCGCTTCGATGGTGAAGCTGTCGGATGCACTCAGGCCAGGGATGGGATCGTCGCGGTTTTCCAGGATCGTCGCGCCGACAAAATGGGGCGCGCTGCTCTCGATCGGCAGTACCACTGTGGACTGCATGCTGTCCTGCAGTTCGCCCAACGTCAGCGACAGTGTGTCAAGCTTGGTGGTGGCGAGAAATTTTTCGAGTTCATCCACGCCCTTCTGAAAAATCTTGTCGAGCAGGACGGATTGCGCTGTGCCCTGGCGGGTCTGGGCGTAGGTGGCTATCTCGTTCAGTCGGCGGATCGCCTTGTAGGCAGCAAAAAGAGCTTTCGAGTCGTTGTCGAGATCGTCGCGATCGAACAGCGCGTCATTCTCATCGATGAAGGGAGTGTTCTGGAACACGCGCTGCTGCACCGCCGAGAGGCTCGTGTCTTCCTCGGCCGTCTGCGTTTCCTGCCAGGGTGCCGTCGCCACCTTGTTCTCGCGTGATGCGAGCAGGTCCTTCAATTCGCCATTGCGCAGCGCCGCAGCGCGCTGGCTGATCGAGGCGGAGCCACCCGCCGAGTAGTAGGAGGCGAGAGCGGAATAGTCGAACGACGTGATCGTGGTGGCCATCGGGATACGCCTCGAGGTGGACAAACCGAGATTGGCGAGAAGCTTGCGCCTCAGTTGGGAGACAACTTGCCGCTGCCAGAGGAAGGAGACCTCCACTCCGACAGCGAATGGCTACCGATTGAGGAGAAGGTGAGGTCCGGTGCTTGTCTTGGGGGGCAACCCACCGGACCCCACTCCAGTCAGACGCGGATGCCGCTCGAGGAGCTGCTTCCGCCTCCGGCCATCGCCGTACTCGCATACTGAGCCAGCGCCGCAGCCAGGGCGTTGAGGTCGACTTTCTTGTCGTCCTCATCGTCGTTGTCGGTTCCCGAGGCGGCCTGCTCATCCTGTTCCTTCGACAGGATTTCGAGCAGCGACGACGTGCCGTCGTCCTCGCCCAGCTTTATTTTGCTGGTGCGCGCTTCCATCATCGACTGCATGCCGCTGTCGAGTTCGGCCTGGGTCAGCTCGCCGTTACCGTCGGTATCGAACTTGCTGAACATCTCGGTCGGGTCGGGAGCGCCGCCGGCCTTGCCGGCCCCTTCTGGGCCGCCCTTCTTCTGGGCTTTGCCCATCTCCTTGAACTCATCAAGGCTGATACCACCGCTCGCGTCGGCATCCGCCTTGCTGAACATCCGCTGGCGCATCTCGGCCATGGCGGATGCATTACCGATGGATGAAATCTCCACGGGTCAGCTCCTTTCTGTGGTTGGCACCCGGCCGGGCTGCGGCCAGGTCATCCGTCAGATGACGGACGGGCAGGGCGTTGCACAGGGCTGGCCACAGCGATTTCAAACATCGGTGGCACGGGGTTTGCTGCATCCGGGGCAAAGAGTTTCCCGGAAGGACGGGCCGCTATCTGAACGCGGCGACCGGCTTTGGTGCTGTAAGTGCGGCCAGTGCCAGGCCCGCCACGCGATCTGCCAACGCATCGACAAGCGCAATATCGAACTCGGCGGCGCCTACACTCTCCAGCAAGAGACTGCTGGCGTGGTGATAGACAAAGCACTGGCCTACGAGCCACAGCGCAACGGTTGTCAGGTCACTCGTGGAAACGTTCTCTCCCAGGAACGGATGCACCACGCCGCGGACGAAGTCCAGATGAGGTTTGATCTCTTTGTCTTTCACAGCTGAAAGAAGACCGGTGGGCCGCAATTGCTCCCACGCCATCAAACGTGTGTGCGTGGTGCGTTCGTCCGAGAGAAGGGGGTCGAGCATCTCTCGGACAAATGCATGAAGAAGCGGTGCAGCACTCAATTCATGGGTGGCTGTGGGGGCAGGTATGCGGGACACAACTCTCCGCAGCGAATATCCGTAGACCTCCCGATAGAGCTCGTCCTTGCTGCCGAAATGGTAGTTGACGGCGGCCTGGTTGGTGTCGCTACGGATGACGATGTCGCGAATCGTGGTGCCGTGATGGCCGCGCTCGGCAAACAGGTCGATGGCGGCCGAGAGGATGCGCGCGCGGGTGGTGATCCGGGTTGTTTTCACGCGATTCTGTCGCTGCTGGATGACACCGGTCCGAGCCCGCCGCTACCGCGTGTCGACGCCGCTGTCGTAGAGGCTCGTGGAATCGCAAGGCGTGCCTCAAGTCCGCCATCAGGGTGGTTGCGCAGCGTCAGTCGCGCGGCATTCTGCTCGGCAAGACGTTTGGCGATGGCCAGCCCCAGGCCGGACCCGCCGGTCTCGCGCGAGCGCGAGAGCTCCAGGCGGACGAAGGGTTCGAAGACGGCCGACAGCTTGTCTTCAGGAATGCCGGGACCGCGATCGCGCACAATGGCGGTAATCTCCCGGGCCGAGCTTTCCGATGAAATCTCGGCGCTGCCGCCATAGGCGATGGCGTTCTCGATGAGATTTTCCAGGCAGCGCCGAAGTGACGTGGGACCGGCGCAGATGTCGGCATCAACCACAGCACCCAGCTTGACAGGGCGACCGGCGTCGGCCGCGTCCTCGGCGATGCTCTCCAGGAGTGAGGCACAGTCGATTACCACCCTGGGCTCACCTCCGCGCGTGCTGCTGGCGAGGTCAAGGCCTTCGCGGATCAAATCCTCCATTGCCATCATGTCGTCGATAAGACGGTCGCGCAGCGCCTCGTCCTGAACCTTTTCCAGGCGCAAGCGAATGCGCGTCAGCGGCGTCTGCAGGTCATGGGTGATGGCTGCAAGCATTTGTGTACGGTCGGCGACATGGCGCTTGAGGTCGGTCTGCATGCTGTTGAATGCCTGGGCCATCTCGCGTACCTCCGTCACACCGCCGACGGGCAGCGGCGGCTGGTGGAGATTGCGTCCGAGCGCGGTAGCGGCGCGGGCGAAGCCCGCCCACGGCCGGGCCGCCATGCGGGCCACGACAAAGGCAAGCACTGCCGCGGCGAGCGCGAGAACGCCGAGATAGAACGGATCAAGCCACCGCGAATCGCTGGTGGGCTGGGGAGGGGCGCCAACGGCCAGGGTCACGGGAGTGCCGTCGGAGAGAAAGGCTGTTGCAACCCAGCAGAGTGGCGGTGCGATGCCCAGGTCGGGCGGTAGACGGCGCCCGCCATCCAGCGGGAAGCGGCGATCTGCGTCGGGCGGCAGGGGGCGCCCGCTCTCTAGCCCCACGGGACGTCTGCCATCCGGTGGCACGCGTCGCAAGATATCGCCGGGCTGCCTGAAACTATCGGGTAGGCCCCCGCGTGGCGCCAGGCAGACATCGATGCTGGCCTGGTAAGCCACTGGACGGGCGGTGGAGCCCAGGCGAGATCCAAGTAGCTCGCTCATGGCGACGTCCTGGGCGCCGCCGTGGAAATCGGCGGACACGCCGCGTGTGGTCGGATCGCCGCCGGTCAGCAAAAGGTCGCGCTCCGACTGATCGGCGCGGTCGAGTAGAGATACGAAGAACTGCGTACGATCGGCGACACGTTCCAGGCGGACCCGTTCGAGATCGGCGCGTCGTTTGCCGTCCGCCAATGCCAGCGCGACAGAGGCGGACAGGAGGATACCGATCAGCAGGATCACGAAGATGCGTCCGGCCATGGTGCGGAACAGGCCGAGTGTGCGATCGAGAATGCGCGTCATGTCAGGTCCACCGCCGGAGTGAAGATGTAGCCTTCGGAGCGGATTGTCTTGATCAGGGTCGGTGCCTTGGGGTCGTCGCCGAGCTTGGAGCGCAAGCGGCTTACCTGCAGATCGATGGCGCGGTCTTCGCCCTGGCGGACAGCGCCCAGCGCCAGCAGTTGTTCGCGGCTGAGAACACGGTTGTGGCGTTCGACCAGGACCTTGAGAAGGCGAAACTCGGCGCCCGACAGGATCACAGTGCGCCCCTGCGGGTCGATCAACTGGCGCTGCACGAGGTCGAACGTCCATCCGGCGAAGCGGGCGCGCTGCGCCTCGGGCAGTTCGAGATTGGCGAGGAGCGCGCGGGTTCGCCGAAGCACGCTGCGGATACGGGCGAGCAGTTCGCGCGGGGCAAAGGGTTTGGTCAGGTAGTCGTCGGCGCCCATCTCCAGCCCGAGCACACGATCGACCTCCTCGCGGCGGGCCGTCAACATGATGATCGGTATCGCTGACTTCGCCTGGACTTCGCGGCAGAGCGTAAGGCCGTCGATTCCTGGCAAGTTCAAGTCGAGCACGATCAGGTCGATGGTGTTGTGGGCCAGGATCGCTCGCATCCGGTCACCATCCGCCGCGACGCTGACCTGATACCCCGCGGCCTCCAGCTGCTCGGCCACAAGTGCGCGTATGTCGCGGTCATCATCAACCACCAGGAGGTGGGCAGTTTTTGTCATGCCCAATCTTCGCGCGGAATGTGGATGGCCGCTCGCTCTTTTCGATGTCAGATCATGTCGCATGGCGCTTGGACACAATCGGACACAAAAATAGAAAGACAAGGTGGCGAGGGGAGGCCTGTGTTGGCGAGAGTTCGGCCAGGCCGGTGAAAGCCTCGTGGAATATTCACCGGTCGGGGAGAAGTGCTTGCCCAGTCCTAGCGGCACGCCATGAAACCGCCGGCCGCGAAATGAATGTGGTCGGCGTGCTGGCGGTTGTAGTCCGACCCCCGCAATGGAATGAAGTAGCGGTCGGCGCCGTCGTGCATCGCGCAGAGGAAACGGAAGTCCTCAGTGTTGGAGTTCCCGATGTTGGCGACGCGAATCCGCCAGCTATCTGCAAATGTGATAGCGGTGAGGTCGTCGGCCTGTGCCGTCGCATGATCGCTGCGCTGGACTCGCCCGGCGGTGTTGCGGCAGGCATAGCTGCCGACATGTTTCATTGAGCGCAATGTTGTCCCGAACACCTTCCGCGCAGCGGGTGCTGCCACATGGCGCTCGAACATCGCGGAGGCGACTGCCAGCGGACAGGTGGCGAGGAACGAGGACGACAGGCTGACCGCGCCGCGTTCGACCCGTATCTCGTTCTTGAGCCCGCATCCGTCATTGACCGGAACATTGGCTACCGCATGGAGGCGCAACCTGGCGGTTGCAAGCGCCCGGCGGCAATAGGCCGGCTGGGTACGCGCCCGCCACAACCTCTGCGGCGTGGCGAAGCTTGGCCATTCCGTGACGGAGAGGTCGGCAAGGGGGGTATGGCTGGGGCAGGCGGTGCGCAGGCGATCCAATTGCGTGGTGGCCAGCAGGGCGAGCGCTGTGCCGACGGTGTGCAGGCTGGCCAGGACGATGGCAAGGGGTGGCTGGGCAGGGGGAACGGCACCGGTCGTCGCCAAACGAGCGGGTGTGGCCTCGGGGTTTTCGTCGCCGGTACCCAACGGGATGAACCGCCCGGACTGGTGCCCTTACGGGGGAAACTGGTTGAAAGATTGGCTGGGGGACCTGGATTCGAACCAAGGCTGCCCGGGTCAGAGCCGGGAGTTCTACCGCTAAACTATCCCCCAAGCGCGTGGGACGCCGTACATAGGAGGCGGGCCCAAGCCTTGTCAACGGTGCATAAGCTGGCCCGTTCTGCCCCGGCCGGAAAGCTGCTAAGGTCGGGGGACCATGACAGCCGGCGCAGCAATCCCAGGCGGGCCCCACAGGGGGCGCAGGAGCGCGACGGGCGGCCCGAGGGTCGATGGGCCCATACCTATGCCGCGCTCGATCTCGGCACAAACAACTGCCGGTTGCTGGTGGCGCGGCCGACCCGCCATGGCTTCCGAGTCATCGACTCCTTTTCCCGAATTGTCCGCCTGGGCCAAGGGGTTGCCAGCAGCGGCCGGCTCGCCGAACCGGCCATGGAACGGGCCCTTTCGGCCCTCAAGGTCTGCGCCGGCAAGATGAACCGCCGCCAGGTGACGGTATCGCGCAGCGTCGCCACCGAGGCCTGCCGCAAGGCCGCTAACGGTCGCGAATTCCTGGCCCGGGTACTGGCCGAAACCGGCCTCAACCTCGACATCATCGAACCGGCGGAAGAGGCGCGGCTGGCGGCGGTCGGCTGCACGCCGCTGATGGACCGCGATTGCAGCCATGCCCTGGTGTTCGACATCGGCGGCGGCAGCACGGAAGTGATGTGGTTGCGGCTCTGCGCCGATCTCAGCCAGCCGGAACTGCTCGCCTGGACATCGGTGCCCTGGGGCGTGGTGACGCTGGCCGAGGCCTATGGCGGCCGCGACATTTCCCCTGCGCTCTATGAGGCCATGGTCACGCGCATCCAGGCCGAGCTGTGGCCCTTCGAGGATGCGCAGGGTTTGCGCAAGGAAATGGCCTGCGGCAAGGCGCAGATGCTGGGCACCTCAGGCACCGTGACGACGCTCGCCGCGCTCAAGCTTGACCTGCCGCGCTATGACCGCAGTCGGGTCGATGGGGTTTATCTTGAAGCCGACGACCTGGCTGATGTATCCAAGCGCCTCTCGGCGATGACGTATGACGAACGCACGCTTCACCCTTGCATTGGCCGCGGTCGTGCCGATCTGGTGGTTGCGGGCTGCGCCATATTCGATGCGATCTTCCGCATCTGGCCGTCGCCGCGAATCCGGGTGGCCGACCGGGGCGTTCGGGACGGCATGCTGTTTCACTTGATGGACCAGGCCGACGCCGGCCTTTTTACAACGGCGTCCTGAGCTGAATGTCAAAGCGCGATGGGCAGAAGACCGGGTCTGGCAAGACCGCCGGCAAGGGCGGCGCTTCACCCGCGCGCGGCGACCTCAAGGTCAGGGTCAAGACGGCGCGGGGGCGCAGCGTGTCGTCCCAGGCCTGGCTGAAGCGCCAGCTCAACGACCCTTACGTCGCCGCGGCCAAGGAAGCCGGCTACCGCTCGCGCGCCGCCTACAAGCTGACCGAGCTCGACGACAAGTTCCACTTCCTGAAGCCGGGCACGCGCGTGCTCGAACTGGGCGCAGCACCGGGCGCCTGGACGCAGGTGAACATCGCCCGGGTCAAGGGCGGCAAGATCATCGCCATCGACATCAACCCGATGGAGCCGATCGCCGGCGCCACCGTGCTGCAGCTCGATGCCGAAAGCGCGGAAGCGGACCAGATCCTGTTCGAGGCCGTCGGCGGCAAGGTCGATGTGATCGAAAGCGACATGGCCTCGCCCGCGACCGGGCATCGCACCACTGACCATATCCGCATCATCGCCCTGGTCGAGGCGGCCTTTTCCTTCGCCGAACGCATGCTGACGCCGGGCGGCGCCTTTGTCGCCAAGCTGCTGCGCGGCGGCGGCGAACATGAATTCCTTGCGCTGCTCAAGCGCCGCTTCGAGACCGTGAAGACGGTGAAGCCGGGCGCGAGCCGCGCCGATTCCTCGGAAATCTTCGTTGTCGCCCTCGGCTTCCGGCCCGCGCCGGAAGACCCGTCGCCGCCAACGTCCTCGTCCTAACGACCAGCTGAGCCGCACGCGCGCAAGAAAGAGCAGGATCCCATGGCCATCATCCGCGAAGCCCTCACCTTCGATGACGTGATCCTCGTGCCCGCCGCGTCTTCCGTGCTGCCCGGCGAGGTGGACGTGAAGACCCGAGTGACCAAGCGGATCGAGCTTGGCATCCCGCTGCTGTCGGCGGCGATGGACACGGTGACCGAGGGCGACATGGCGATCGCCATGGCGCAGAACGGCGGCATCGGCGTCATCCACCGCAACCTGTCGATCGAGATGCAGGCGGCCGAGGTGAAGCGGGTCAAGAAGTTCGAATCCGGCATGGTCGTCAACCCGATGACAATGACGTCGAAGCAGACGCTGGCCGACGCGCTCGACCTGATGAAGCGCTTCAAGATATCCAGCATTCCGGTGACCGACGACCGCAACGGCAAGCTGGTCGGCATCGTGACCAACCGCGATGTGCGCTTCGCCACCAACATGGACCAGCCGATCACCGAGATCATGACGCATGAGAATCTCGTCACGGTGAAGGAAGGCGTCAGCCAGCAGGAAGCCAAGCGCCTCCTGCACCAGTTCCGCATCGAGAAGCTGCTGGTGGTGGACGACTCCTACAAATGCATCGGCCTTATCACCGTCAAGGACATGGAACGCTCGGTTCTGTTCCCCAACGCGACCAAGGACGAGCAGGGCCGCCTGCGCGTCGCCGCGGCCACCAGCGTCGGCGACAGCGGGCTTGCCCGCGCCGATGCGCTGATGGATGCGGGCGTCGACCTCGTCGTCGTCGACACGGCGCATGGCCATTCGTCGCGCGTCATCGAGGCGGTGCGCGTGATCAAGAAGAAGAGCAACTATGTCCAGGTGGTGGCCGGCAATGTCGCCACCGCCGCGGCCGCCCAGGCGCTGATGGATGCCGGCGCGGACGCGATCAAGGTCGGTATCGGCCCGGGTTCGATCTGCACCACACGCATCGTCGCCGGTGTCGGCGTGCCGCAGCTGACGGCGGTGATGGACGTGGCCGAGGCCTGCCGCAAGCAGGGCGTGCCGGTGATCGCCGACGGCGGCATCAAGTTCTCCGGCGATCTGGCCAAGGCCATCGCGGGCGGCGCCGACTGCGCCATGCTCGGCTCGCTTTTCGGCGGCACCGACGAATCGCCCGGCGAGACCTTCTATTTCCAGGGCCGCGCCTACAAGTCCTATCGCGGCATGGGCTCGGTCGGCGCGATGGCGCGCGGCTCGGCCGACCGCTATTTCCAGGAAGACATCAAGGACACGCTGAAGCTGGTGCCGGAAGGCATCGAGGCGCGCGTGCCCTACAAGGGCTCGGTCGCGGCGATCATCCACCAGCTCGTCGGCGGCCTGCGCGCCGCGATGGGCTACACCGGCAACGCCACCATCGCCGACATGAAGGCGAACTGCGAATTCGTCAAGATCACCGCCGCGGGCCTGCGCGAAAGCCATGTCCACGACGTGTCGATCACCAAGGAATCGCCGAACTATCCCGTGTCCGGCTGACCGCGCTCAAGGTCCGTCCATGAGGCCCGCCGCGCGGCTGCAGGCGGCGATCGAGCTGCTGGATTCGATTCGCGGCGGCACGTTGCCGGCCGACCGTGTCATCGAACGCTATTTCCGCGACCGCCGTTATGCCGGGTCGAAGGACCGCCGCGCCGTCATCGCGCGGGTCTTTGCGATCCTGCGCGACCGCGCGCCGCTGGCCTGGCGGATGGCGCAGGGGTCGGACCAGCCCGTGGACGCGGTGATGGAACGCGCGACGGGACGGGAACTCGCGCTCATTCATGCGGCAGTCACAGTGCCAGCGGACCTGGCGCTGTTCGGCGAGGGCGGCGCGCATGCGCCCGATGCCCTGGGCGAAGATGAAAAGGTGCTGGCGCAACGCGCGGGCGATGCCGCGCTCGACACGGCGCCGGACTGGGTGCGGCTTGGCTATCCGGCCTGGCTTGATGCGAGCCTGCGGCGGCGCTTCGGCGCGCAGCTCGACACCGAGATGGTGGCGCTGAACGCGCGCGCGCCGCTCGACCTGCGCGCGCAGCTGGGCGACCGCGACCTGCTGATGCACGAGCTGAAGGAGCAGGGGCTGGCGGCCACCGCGACGCCGATCTCGCCCTGGGGCATTCGCCTCGCCGAATCGCATCCGCTCGGCACCGTCGATGCCTACCGGCGCGGCGCGGTCGAGGTGCAGGACGAAGGCTCGCAGCTGGTGGCGGCGCTCACGCTGGCGCGGCCGGGCGAGACGGTGATCGACCTTTGTGCCGGCGCCGGCGGCAAGGCGCTGGCGCTCGCCAGCGTGATGGACGACCGCGGCATCATCCTTGCCTGCGACACCGATGCCCGGCGGCTGGCCGAACTGGAACCGCGCCAGCGCCGCGCCGACCTGCGCAGCATTCGCCCGCTGGTGCTGCGCGACGGCGCGCCCGAGCTGGATTCCTGGACCGCGCGCGCCGATGCCGTTCTGGTCGACGCGCCCTGCACCGGCATGGGCACCTGGCGCCGCGCGCCCGATGCGCGCTGGCGCCTCTCGCCGGAAATGCTGGCGAAGTCCTGCGCGCTGCAGGCGGAAACGCTCCACCGCGCCGCGCCGCTGGTGCGGCCGGGCGGCCGGCTGGTCTATGCCGTCTGCTCGCTGCTACCGGAGGAGGGCGAGGCCCAGGCCGAGGCCTTCCTGGCCGCGCACCCGGATTTCACCCCGAGCCCGCCCGCCGACCGCTGGGCCGCCGCCGGTCTGGGCGGCACGCCGCCCGATGGCCTCTGGGCGGTGCTGACCCCGGCCCGGCACGGGACGGACGGCTTCTTCATCGCCGTCTTCACGCGTTCGCGATGACGCCGGGGCAAGGAAACCGGGAATAGGGGCCGGGGTGGCGCTGTTGATGTCCCGGAAGCTGGACGAACAGCTGCGCTGGTCCATCCCTGCCGTTCTGCCGTGGCAAGGGCTGGCCCGTGTCCGGAACCCCTTCCCGGCTGTTTGACCCCAGGTTTCTCCTTGAGGCCCACCGAAAGGTGGGCCTTTTTTTATCCCGTCCCACAACCCCTAGACCCAGGCACCCCCGCACGGCTATTTTCCGCCATGCACGAACGCCTCCTCATCCTCGACTTCGGCTCCCAGGTCACCCAGCTCATCGCCCGCCGCGTCCGCGAGAACGGCGTCTATTGCGAGGTGGTCCCCTTCGACAAGGCGGACGCCGCCCTCAAGAGCCAGAAACCCAACGCCATCATTCTGTCCGGCGGGCCCGCCTCGGTCACCGGCATCGGCACGCCGCGCGCGCCGCAGGCGGTGTTCGAGATGGGCGTGCCGGTGCTGGGCATCTGCTATGGCCAGCAGACCATGTGCGCCCAGCTGGGCGGCAAGGTGGTGGGATCCGACCATCGCGAATTCGGCCGCGCCTTCATCGACGTGAAGGACAGATGCGAGCTCTTCGACGGGCTGTGGGACACCGGCGCCCGCGAGCAGGTGTGGATGAGCCATGGCGACCGGGTGGAAGCCCTGCCGCCCGGCTTCCGCGTGGTGGCGACCAGCGAGGGCGCGCCCTTCGCCGCCGTCGCCGACGACACCCGCCATTTCTACGGCGTGCAGTTCCACCCCGAGGTCGTGCACACGCCGATGGGCGCGCAGCTGTTGCGCAACTTCACCCACCGCGTCGCCCGCATGAAGGGCGACTGGACCATGGCGGCCTTCCGCCAGGAAGCGATCGACCGCATCCGCGCGCAAGTTGGCAAGGGCCGGGTGATCTGCGGCCTTAGCGGTGGCGTTGATTCCTCCGTCGCCGCGGTGCTGCTGCACGAAGCCATCGGCGACCAGCTCTCTTGCGTCTTCGTCGACCATGGCCTGCTGCGGCACGGGGAACGCGAGGAGGTGGAGCGGCTGTTCCGCGGCCATTACAACATCCCGCTGGTCGTCAACGACGCGAGCGACCTGTTCCTCGGCAAGCTTGCGGGCGTCACTGACCCGGAACAGAAGCGCAAGATCAT
>CANJEJ010000056.1 GCA_947473325.1 Alphaproteobacteria bacterium
TGTCGATCGCCTGCATGATGAAGTCGAGCGCTTCGTTGGCGCTGCGCAGGTTAGGCGCGCAGCCGCCTTCGTCGCCGACATTGGTGTTGTGGCCGGCCTTCTTCAGCTTGGCGCGCAGTTGTTGCGTCACCTCGGCGCCCATGCGCACGGCATCGGCGAAGGAATCCGCCACCACCGGCATGATCATGAATTCCTGCACATCGATCGGATTGTCGGCATGCGCGCCGCCGTTGATGATGTTCATCATCGGCACCGGCAGGTCACGGGCCTGCACGCCGCCAACATAGCGGTAGAGCGGCAGGTGCAGCGCCTGCGCCGCCGCCTTGGCGACCGCGAGCGAGACGCCGAGGATGGCGTTGGCGCCAAGGCGCGACTTGTTCGCCGTGCCATCGAGATCGATCATCGCCTGGTCGATCATCACCTGCTCGGTGGCGTCGATGCCGGACAGCACGTCAAAGAGCTCGCCATTCACGGCATCGACCGCGGCGCGCACGCCCTTGCCGCCGAACCGCTTGCCGCCATCGCGCTTCTCGACGGCCTCATGCGCGCCGGTGGAGGCGCCGGATGGCACAGCCGCACGGCCCAGGGCGCCGCCTTCGAGGCGGACATCGACTTCAACGGTGGGGTTGCCGCGGCTGTCGAGAATTTCGCGGCCAATGATATCGACGATCGCCGTCGCCATGACGTGCTGCTCCGTATTCTGATGTGGGCCGGTGGTTCAGGCCGCAGCCTTGGCCACGCGGTCGAAGGAAAGAAGGGTTTCGAGCAGGCGCCGCATTTCCTTCAGCGGCACCATGTTGGGGCCATCGGATGGCGCCTTGTCGGGATCCTGGTGCGTCTCGATGAAAACCGCGGCGACGCCCACAGCCACGGCGGCGCGGGCCAGCACCGGCACGAAACGGCGGTCGCCGCCCGAGGTCGTCCCCTGCCCGCCCGGCTGCTGCACAGAATGTGTGGCGTCGAAGACGACGGGATAGCCGCCTTCCGCCAGGATCGGCAGCGCACGCATGTCGGACACCAGCGTGTTGTAGCCGAAGCTCGCGCCACGCTCGGTCACCAGCACCCGCTCGTTGCCCGAGCCGGTTATCTTGGCGACGACATTCTTCATGTCCCAGGGCGCGAGGAACTGGCCCTTCTTCACATTGACCGCAAGGCCCGTCTTCGCCGCCGCAATCAGGAGATCGGTCTGGCGGCAGAGGAAGGCCGGAATCTGCAGCACATCCACCGCCTGGGCTTCCGCCAGCGCGCGGCACTGTTCCGCTTCGTGGATGTCGGTGACGACCGGGCAGCCGAATTCCCGCTTCACCGCGTGGAAGACGGGGATTGCGTCTTCGAGGCCCACGCCACGGCTGCTGGTCAGGCTGGTGCGGTTCGCCTTGTCGAAGGAGGTCTTGTAGATGAAGCCAATGCCAAGATCGCGCGTCAGGTCGACCAGCGCGCCGGCCATGTCCAGCGCATGCTGGCGGCTTTCCATCGCACACGGACCGGCGAGCAGCGCGAAAGGCAGGTCGTTGCCGACCTGCACCCCGGCGATGCCGACATGTTTCGGGGCGTCCGCCATCACATCAGCCGGGATTGTTCGACCGCCGCGCGAATGAACGACGCGAACAGCGGATGCGGGTCGAAGGGCTTGGACTTCAGCTCGGGGTGGAACTGGACGCCGATGAACCAGGGGTGGTCCGGGATCTCGACGATCTCGGGAAGCGTGCGGTCGGGCGACATGCCGGAGAACAGCAGGCCCGCCTTTTCCAGCTGCTCGCGATAGGTGATGTTCACCTCGTATCGGTGACGGTGCCGCTCGTTAATGCGTTCGCTGCCATAGATGTCGCGTACCCGCGACCCTTCGGCGAGATCGCAGGCATAGGAGCCAAGCCGCATCGTGCCGCCCTTGTCGGAACTCTCGTTGCGCTCGTGGCGAACGTTGCCCTGCATCCATTCGGTGATCAGGCCTACGACGGGTTCCTTTGTCTCGCCGAACTCGCTCGAATAGGCATTGGGAAGGCCAGCGAGATTGCGTGCCGCCTCGATGACGGCCATCTGCATGCCGAAGCAGATGCCGAAGAACGGCACCTTGCGTTCGCGCGAGAAGCGCACCGCCTCGATCTTGCCTGCGACGCCACGCTCGCCAAAGCCGCCCGGCACCAGGATGCCGTGGACGTCCTCGAGGTAGACCGCCGGGTTCTCGCGCTCGAAGATTTCCGAATCGCGCCAGTCGAGATCGACCTTCACGTTGTTGGCGAAGCCGCCATGGGTCAGCGCCTCGGACAGCGACTTGTAGGCGTCGAGCAGCTGCGTGTACTTGCCGACGACCGCGATCTTCACCCGGCCCTCGGGCTTGGTGGCGCGCTGCGCAATGTCGGTCCAGCGTGCGAGCTTCGGCACGCTGTCCTTCTCCATGCGGAATATCTTGAGGACCTGCTCGTCGAGCCCTTCCTCATGATACTTGATCGGCACCTCGTAGATCGAGCTGACATCGAGCGCCGGAATCACTGATTCCTCGCGCACGTTGCAGAAGAGCGCGATCTTCTTGCGCTCGGACAGCGGGATCTCGTGCTCGCTTCGGCACAGCAGGATGTCGGGCTGGATGCCGATGGAGCGCAGCTCCTTGACCGAATGCTGTGTCGGCTTGGTCTTCAGCTCGCCCGCCGCCGCGACATAGGGCATCAGCGTCAGGTGGACATAGAGCGCGCGGTCGCGTCCGAGGTCGTTGCCGAGCTGGCGGATCGCCTCGAGGAAGGGCAGGCTTTCGATATCGCCCACCGTGCCGCCGATCTCGACCAGCACAAAGTCATGGCCGTCGGCGCCGTCAAGGACGAATTCCTTGATCGCATCGGTGATGTGCGGAATGACCTGCACGGTGGCGCCGAGATAGTCGCCGCGCCGTTCCTTGCCGATCACCGTCTGGTAGATGCGGCCGGTGGTGACGTTGTCCTGCTTGGTCGCCGGAACACCTGTGAAGCGTTCGTAATGGCCAAGGTCTAGGTCGGTCTCGGCCCCGTCATCGGTGACATAGACCTCGCCATGCTGATACGGGCTCATCGTGCCCGGATCGACATTGATATACGGGTCCAGCTTGCGAAGCCGCACCGTGTAACCGCGAGACTGGAGGAGAGCGCCGAGGGCGGCGGAGGCAAGACCCTTGCCCAGAGAAGACACCACGCCGCCGGTAATAAAAATGAACCGCGTCATGGAAGGCGACCATACAACACGCGTGGACGAATCAGAAGCACACAGAGGCACCTCGGCTGCACATTTCGTGCAGCCTGGGCAGACACCTGTTTCAAGCTAGCGGGACTGGGGCGCGGAGGGCACCGCGGGCAGTGCCGGAACGGCAGGCGTGCCCGGTTGCTGCTGCGTCGCAGGCGCCGTCGTGTCGAGGATCGACTTGTTGCCGGTGTGGGCACCGAACAGGATGGCAAGGCCGATGCTGGTCAGCATGAAGCCGGTCGCCAGCACCGCCGTGATGCGTGTCAGCAGGTTGCCCGCCGCGCGGCCGCTCATGAATCCGCCGCCGCCGCCGCCAATACCAAGCGCGCCGCCCTCGCTGCGTTGCAACAGGATGACGCCGATCAGGCCGACCGACAGAAGAATATGGATGACAAGGATGACGGTAATCATGGGTTTCCTGCCGCACCTAGCCTGTGGTGCGGAATCCGGATGACATAGCGCATCGACCGCGCCGGTGCCACCCCCTTTTCTGACGCATCCCTATCTCTTGTCGTCAGACGGCAGTGACAATGCCCCAGAAGTCGTCCGCCTTCAGGCTGGCGCCGCCGACCAGCGCGCCGTCGACATCAGCGGTCGAGAGAATCGCCCCGGCATTGGCCGCCTTCACGGACCCGCCATAGAGGATGCGCACGTCATTGCCCTTTGGGCCGAGATGGTCTTTGAGCACCTGGCGAAGATGGGCATGGACCTCGCCGATATCGGCCGGACTTGCGGTTCGGCCGGTGCCGATGGCCCAGACCGGCTCATAGGCCACGACCACGGCCGCGCTGGTGGAGGGAGCCGATCCCCGCAGTTGCCGTTCGACGACGGCAAGTGCCTGGCCGGCATCACGCTCGGCTGCGGTTTCGCCGACGCAGACGATGGCAGCAAGGCCGGCGCGCAAGGCTGCCGACGCCTTGGCCAGCACAATAGCGTCCGATTCCTTGTGCAGGCTGCGCCGCTCGGAATGGCCGACGATGACATAGCGGCACCCAATATCGGCCAGCATCTCGGCGCTGACATCGCCGGTGAAGGCGCCCGATGCCTCGGCATGGCAGTCCTGGCCACCGGTGGCGATGGGCGATCCGGCGACCAGCCGGCCCACCTCGGCCAGCAAGGTCGCCGGCGGGCACAGCAACACATCGGCCCGCAGGCTGCCGCTGCGCGCCGCGTCGGTCGCCCGGGCCGCCAGTTCGGCGGCGAGGCTGGTGCTGGCCGCGGACAGGCCGTTCATTTTCCAGTTGCCGGCGATCAACGGCCTGCGCGTGCGGTTCATGGACCCTCCGTCCCCTCAGCACGCGCTGTAGCAAAGAAGTGCGTCCGATGCCACCCGCCTTAACCTTGCCGCACCGGGGGTGGCTGGATATTGTCCCCCCAATCGTCAATGCCCGGGCCACAGGGCCCCGACCAGGAAACCGTTCATGCTCGATTCGATGCGCCGCGGCGCCAGTTCGTGGATCATCAAGATCCTGCTCGGCCTGCTGATTGTCAGCTTCGCGGTCTGGGGGATCGGCGACATTTTCGTCGGCGGCGCCATCAACCCGACGGTGGCCTCGGTCGGCAGCGAAAAGATCACCACCAGCCAGCTGCTGGAAAACTACCAGCGCGACGTCAACGAGATGTCGCAGCGCGCCGGCCGACCGCTGACCCTGGAACAGGGCAGGGAATTCGGCTTGTTCGAGCAAAGCCTGCGCCAGATGATCGCCCGTGCCACGCTGTCCGGCGTCGCCAGCGACATGACCTTGACGATCAGCGATCCGCTGGTGGTGGAGGCCATCCGCACCAGCCCCGGCTTCCGCGGCCCGACCGGCAATTTCGACCGCATCCAGTTCGAGAACCAGCTGCGCACCTTCGGCCTCGGCGAGAAGGGCTATATCGAGCTCGTGCGACGCGACATGGCGCGCGACCAGCTGATCGACAGCGTGACGGCCGGCGCCACGGCGCCGGACTGGATGGCCGAACGCCTGTTCCGCTATCGCCTGGAAGGACGCGTCGCCGAGCTGATCGCCGTGACCGCCGCCTCGATGCCCGATCCGGGCACCCCAAGCGACGAGATCCTGACCGCCTATCACACCGCCAATTCCGGCCGCTACATGGCGCCGGAATACCGCGCCGTGAGCTATGTCCACCTCTCGCCCGAAGAAGTGGCCGAGGAACTTGCGGTCAGCGAGGCCGACCTCAAGCAGTTCTATGACGCCCATCGCGGCGCCTTTTTCGTGCCCGCGCGCAAGGAACTGGAACAGCTTCTCTATGCCGACGAGGCCGCCGCCAAAGCCGGCCGCGAGAAGGTCGTCGCCGGCGCGCCGGTGGCCGATGTCGCGCGCGAGACGAATGCCGTGAACGCGGGGGCCACCACGCTCGGCGCCATCGCAACCGGCGACCTGCCGCCGCTGGTCGCGCTGGGCATCACACCGCTGGGTGAAGGGGCGGTCAGCGAACCGATCCGGTCCGATTTCGGCTGGCACGTCGTGCGCGTAGCCAAGGCGACCGCCGAGCAAACCCGCAGCTTCGAGGACGTGCGCGCCGAACTGGAGCAGCAGGTCAAGCTGGAGCGGGCTTCGGAAAGCCTCTTCGAGCTGTCGAACAAGCTGCAGGACGAACTGGCAGGCGGCGCCAGTCTGGAAGAAGCCGCGCAGAAGATTTCGCTGCACGCCAAGACGATTGCCGCCATGGACCGCGATGGCCGCAACCCGAACGGCCAGGCCGTTGCCGAACTTCCCGAGATCGCCGACGCTCTTATTGCCATGTTCGGCGCGCGGGACAAGGAGGTCTCCGACCTGGTGGAAACCTCGGGCGCGGGCTACATCGTCTTCCGTATCGAAGGCATCACGCCTGCCGTCCTGCGGCCGCTGGAAACCATGCGCGATGTCGTCATCGCCGACTGGAAGATCGGCGAGCGCAACAAGGCCGCCGAAAAGCGCGCGGCCGAACTCGTCACCCGGCTGGGCGAGGCGCGCACGATGGAAGCGGTAGCGCGCGAAGCCAACTCCGTCGTGCGCACGACCGCGCCGCTGACACGCCAGGGCCCACTGACCGACCCCAGCGTTTCGCCGCAGCTGCTCGCCAACCTGTTCGAGGCCAAGGTGGGCGACTACCTGACCGCACCGGCTGCCGACGGCAACGGCTATGTCCTCGCCCGGCTCAAGGAAGTCCAGGAACCGAAGGCCGAGGGCGACACCCGGATGACCGGCCTGCGCCGCAACCTGGAAACCGCCATCGCCAACGACATTCTGGCGCAGTTCGAGACGGCGGCGCGCAAGGAGCTCAGCGTGACGATCAACCGCAGCGTGGTCGATGCGATTGACCTGCAGACGGGCTCCGTCAACCGCAATCGGGCGGGTGGCGGCACCGGCCTTGGCGGATTGCTGGGCCTCTGACGGTCAGCGCTGCGCCGCGTTCTGGACGACGCGGCGTTCCTTCATCAGGGCAGTCAGCGGCACCAGCGTGAAGCCGCGCGCAATGGCGACGGGCGCCCATTGCTCCAGCACCTCGACCGTCGGGATATGGGCATGGCCGATGGCGATGGCGTGGCCATGCTTGCGCGCCATCTCCTCTGTCTGCCGCAGCTGCTCAAGAATTTTGTCCGCCCGCGTGTCGTTGTCGAGAAAGATGTCGCGGCGCAGGTTGGGCACGCCATATTGCTCGGCCGCCTGCGCCGCCACCGAATGCGCCGTGGTGCGTGAGTCGAGGAACATGAGGCCGCGCGCGCGCATTTCCGACATCACCAGCGCCATGCCGCGCGGATCGGCGGTCATGCGACTGCCCATATGGTTATTGACGCCGACATAGCCGTCGAGGCGGTCGAGATTCCAGCGCACCCGGCGCAGTAGCTCCTCGTCCGGCAGTCCGGTCAGGATGGCATTGGGACCGGGGTTTTCCTTGGCGCTCTGCGGTTCCATCGGCATGTGCACGATGATCTCGTGCCCGGCCTGGCGCATCGCATCGACCTGCGACTGCAGGTTCTCGGCATAGGGCAGGAAGGCGATGGTGAGCGGCGCGATGTTGTTCTGCGCCATGCGCCGCATCGCCTTGAGGTCCAGGCCCGCATCGTCGATCACAATGGCGATTTTCGGACCGCTGGTGTTGGGCACGGCAACGGCATTGCGCACCCAGGCAGGCGTGCCCGGCGGCAACGGACCCGGCGTCGGAACCGGACGCAGGGCGGGCACCGCCGCGGGCTGCACCGGCGCCGTCTGTGGCGGGCCTTGTGGCTTCGGCGGCGGCACGGGTGCGAGGGCGAGGCGGCGTTCGGGCCGCTCGCTGTCGGGCTGCGGCGCCAGGTTGAGCGGTGTTTCGTTGGCGCGGCTGCGCGGCACCGGCGGTGGCAGCCTGGCGTCCGACGGCTCGCGCTCTGTCGCCACGAGAATCTTGTTCATGTCCGAGGATGCGTCGGACAGCGACAGGCCGACCCAGACCCCCGCCCCGAGCCCGCCGACCAGAAGGACGCCGGCAATGGCGAGCGTGACCGGATTGCGCAGAAAGCCGGCCCAGGCCCTCACCTTGCGCGCGAGCGCAGATGGTTTCCCCTTCTTGCGCTTTTTGGCCGCCAGAACACCCTCCACTACCTGAAACGGCGCGAATTCGATGCGCCGGCGCCGCTGAGCCCTTTGGCACCCGGCAAATTACCCGGATCAGCCCGGCACGGGTAGTGACAATCTATGGATGGGGTCGATCACGACACCCGACCGCCAAATATTGTGAAGACAGAGGCCTTCACGCGGATGGAGACCACCCAACGGATCGATTCGGTTAGAAAATTCCCAAACGGCTATTGAAGTGTTCCGTTTTGATCGTCGCCGAAAGCGGTGTGGGGACTCGCAACGGGCAACGCACAGCGCCGAGCCTGCGTTCGCGGATATACAGGTGAGTGTGAACGGCATAGCGATCCGCCGCTGAGGGTGAAATGCTGATCAGGGGGAGAAGCCGCGCAGCGAGCAGCAGCGGCTTGAAAGCCTGAGCGACGCTCACGCCCCCGGCGCCTGGGACTGGGACATCGCGTCCAATGTCTTCCTGGTTACGCGGCGCTTCCGCGACATTTTTGGCCTGCACGACGGCGATCTCATCGATCTGCCGGCGCTGATCGACATGACCCTGCCCGACGACCGCGGCTGGGCCAGCTTGCTCGAAGCACGGCGAAACGCGGACACCACCTTCCCGGCCTTTGTTCGCTTCCGTTTTCGCAAGAAGGACAGCGGCGAGTTGCGCTGGACTGCCTCGCGCATCTGGCGCGCCGGCGATGCCGGGAACGTCGCCAGCTATTCCGCCGTCGTCACCGACATCACCGACCAGATCGAGACGGCGCAGGCGCTGATCGAAAGCGAGGAACGCCTGCGGCTTGCCATCGAGGCGGGCAAGATGGCGGTGTGGGAAGTCGACCTCAACACTGGCGCGCTGACGCCCTCGCCCGAACTCAACCACCTTATCGGCCTGCCGCCGGACGCAAAGCCGACGGTCTATGACGTGCGCGCGCTCTATGCGCCCGGCGAGGTTGCCCGCCTGGCCGAAGAAGGCGCCAGCGTGCTCAACGCCGTCATCGCCATCGGCCTTGTGTTCATTCGCGGCTTCTCGCGGCTGGCGCGCGCCGCCGCCGCCGGTGTGCTGCGCCAGCCCTTTATCCTGGCCGCGCAGGCGGTGGGCACCCGGCCGTTGCGTATCGTCCGGCGCGAGGTGCTGCCCGGCATCGCCGGCCCGGTCCTGGCCGAGGCTGCGTCCGCCTTTTCCTACGCGCTCCTGTTCGAAGCGGCGCTCTCATTCCTGGGGCTCGGCGCCCAGCCGCCGGAGCCGTCCTGGGGCGTCATGCTCAACACCGGCCGTGGCTTTCTCGACCAGGCGCCCTGGCTCAGTCTGGTGCCGGGTGGCGCGGTCTTCCTGACCGTGCTGGGCTTCCACCTGATCGGCGACGGCCTGCGCGACCTCTATGATCAAAGCCTGCGGGATTGACGCGGCAGCTTACTTCCCCTCTATGCTGCATTCGCCAGGGAGTACCCATGTTGCAGCTCAACACCTTTTCGATTTCGGCGCGCTGTGACCGCACCGGCATGGTCGGCATCGCCGTCTCCACCGCCGTGCCGGCTGCCGGCAGCGTCTGCGCCTTCGTGAAGAATGGCGTCGGCGCGGTGGCGACGCAAAGCTGGGTCAATCCCTATCTCGGCATCGACGGGCTGCGTCTGCTGGAGAGCGGCTTGTCGGCGCAGGAGACGCTCGACAAGCTCATCGCCGAAGATCCCGGCCGCGAGGATCGCCAGCTTGGCATCGTCGATGCCAGGGGCCATGCCGCGGCCTTCACCGGCGGCGGCTGCGTGCCCTGGGCCGGGCACATCCTGGGCAAGGGCTTCAGCGTGCAGGGCAACATGCTGCTGAACGCAGCGACGATCGAGGAAATGGCTGAGGCCGCCGAGATCGCCCGCGACATGCCCCTGCCCGAGCGGTTGATGCGCGCGCTCGAAGCGGGCCAGGCGGCAGGCGGCGACAAGCGCGGCAAGCAATCCGCCGCGCTCAAGGTCTTCCATGTCGAGGAATTCCCCTATGTCGACGTGCGCGTCGACAATCACCCCGACCCCGTCGCCAAGCTGCGCCGCACCTTCGAGGTCGTGAAGAAGCAGTTCCTGCCCTTCGTCGAAGGCATGCCCTCGCGCCGCAACCCGTTGGGCAATGTGCCCGCGGCGGTCATTGAGATGCTGGGAAAGTCGCCGGCAGAACGCTAGGGCCCGTCCTACGCCATGGCGGCCGTGTATTTCGCAAGCTTGTCGAGCGTCTGATAGCCGAATTCGACGGCACCAAAGCCGATCCCGGCATCGCGCTGGGCCTTGGTCGGATGCAGCTGCCGCAGTGTCAGCACCGTTTTCCCATCGCTCTGCTCGTCAAAGGTGACGGTCACCCGGAACCTGGCCGGATCGTCATCCTTGTCAGAGCCGTGATCCATTTCCAGAAGCCGCGGCGCTTCCACCTTCAGGAAGACCATTCGATTGGTGTATCGAGTCCCGTCCGGCGCAGTGAAGACAAAACGCCAGCGACCACCAACGCGAATGTCGATTTCCTGCGTCTCAACCGTGAACCCAGCAGGACCGAACCACAGCGGCAGGTGTTTCGGATCGGTCCATGCCTTGAACACGACACTGCGTGGCGCCGCAATGACACGCGACAGGACAATTTCGCGATCCAGCGCCCAGGCGTTGCGGTCACTACCTGCTTTTTCGCTTGCGTCTGGCATGTCTCACCTTTGTTGCGTGCAGCGCGACCACATAGGCTTCCATGCGGTCCAGGCGCTGTTCCCAAACAGCGCGCTGGCTTGCCAACCACTGCTCCGTTCCTGTCAGGACCTCCGCCTGCAGCGAGCAGGTCCTGACCCTGCCGATCTTCTCTGTCTCGATGAGCCCGCTCATCTCCAGGACACGGATGTGCTGCAGCAGGGTCGGCATCGCCATGGCGAACGGCTCGGACAATTCTCCCACCGAAGCCGGCCCAATGGTCAGGCGCATGACGATGGCTCGCCGTGTCGGGTCCGACAAGGCTCCGAAGGCACGGTCGAGGGCCTCCTGTTTGTTAGCCATATGACTAAGTAAATGCAGGAAGCGGCAGCAGTCAAGATTACTTAGTCATACAACTAACTTTTCATGCCGTTCGCGAGATGGACATGGGCAGGCGGTCCACGGTGCGTTCTTGAATTCAAGCCTCAGTCGAGCCAACCCCACTTGCGCAGCAGAGCTGCGTCGCGCGCCTCGTAACCGCTGCCAATGTCGGTGCGATAGCGCATGTTGGCGATGACAACCTGCTTGACCAGGTCATAGGCTTTGGCCTGTGCGGCCGTCACCGTTTCGCCCGTTCCGGTCACCACCATCACCTGCCCCATGATGCCGGCTGTCACGAGGTGGCCGTCCCGCTTCGCCACCTCGCAGAAATGCAGCCGCGCCTCCTCCGCCGCCGTTAGCGGACGGCGGAACAGGATGCGCAGGTTGGTCGGCGATGGCGGTTCGGTGGATTGATAGGGAAAGGGCGGCACGGTCAGCACCACGCCAACACTGAAGCCGTCGCGCGTGTCGAAGCTGGGCCGGGACTGGTCGCAGAGACGCCGCAGCAACGGCGCCCAGCCCTCGGTCTGCAGCGACGACAGGATGGCGAAGCCGGGATAGCCGAAGCGGGCGGTGAACTCGAGCGGCCAGATGCCACGTTCATCGACGATGGTATTGAGGTTGATCCAGCCGCGATAGCCGCTCTGCGCCAGCCGCGGCGCAAGCTTCGCCAGCGTCGCCTCGAAGATGCGGTCGCCGCCGCTCCAGGACACGAGCGTGCCCATCTCCCCGGTCAGTTCGCCGAGATTGCCGGTGAAGAAACGCTTGTGCTCGAAATCGATGCGGACGGGCCGAAGGAATTCGGCGCCGTTGAAAAAGGCGCCGACGCCCACCTCCACCCCCTGCAGGTGGTCCATCAGGATGAAGCTTGGCGGCGTCTTGCCCGGCGGCTGGCTGGCCAGGCTGTTCAGCACGTCGATGACGTCGGAGCCGTCGTCGAGTTGGCCGACATAGCTTTCCATCGCCCAGGCGCCGGTGCCATTCGGCTTCAGCACATAGCGGCCCGGCCGCCGCCGGATATGATCGATACCCTCGTCAAAGCTGGCGAAGGCCAGCAATGGCGCCGTGGCAATGCCGAGGGATTGCAGGACGGACCGTCCAAAGTCGCGGTCGGATTCGAGGCGGTCGCCAAACGCGCTGCCGCCGACCACGTTGTAGCCGGCAGCGCGCAACTCATCTTGTGTGGCGCCACGGTCCGCCCCTTCGAACAGGATGATGCCGTCCTGGCCGGCCGCACGGACCCAGGGTAGTTCCGCCCGCCAGTCTGCGCAGCGGTCGACCAGGCCGGCGAAGGTGTCCTGGCTTTCCCGCGCGCTGACATGCACGCGCACCTCATGCCCCTCGCGCGCGAGCCGCAGGTACATGTCGCCGAGGTCGCAGTAGCCCCCAATCCCCAGGAAGCGCATCGCGTCCGCTACAGGCCGAACTGCGCCCGGTAGCGGATGAAGCAGCGTTCGCCACAGTGCAGACGCATCAGTGCACCCTCGGCGATGGCCGGGGCCACGGCCGGACCTGCCGCCACGAGGTCGCGGATGACCTCGCGGTTCCACGCTTCGGCATGCCGCACGTCGAGCGTGGCGTGCAAATCAAAGTAATGGCGGACACGCGCGCTGACACCGAGGCGGCGCAGTCCTGCGCTCACCTGTTTCGCTCGGCCGGGTGCCGTCAGCTCGATCACACCCAAGGCGCCGATCGCGTGGTAGGCGAAGCGGCGGTTGACTGCGAGGCCGACCATCAGGTTGTTAAGGCCAATTGGCTCCCACACTGCATCATCGGCGAAGGGCGCCACTTCCAGCTCATCGGCGAGCACCTGCAGCATCGGACCGTGCATGCCACGTTCGTTGCCGCGCCCCATTTCGTCCCAGTAGTTGCGCGCCATTTCCAGCTTGGCGCGGACGGGCAGCCGCACCTGGGCCAGCGCGACGAGATCCTCGAACCCGGCCTCGCCCGAGACCTCCTGGGCAATGAACCAGCGCATCTGGTCGAGCGTGGCCTTATGCGCGAGATGGTCGAAGAGCGGATCATTCTGGCCCGGGCCTGTCTTACACAGATCCTCGAACCAGGCGACGAAGCCAGCGGGGTCCTTTGGCGCGCTGGCGGCGCGCGGTGCCTGGCGCCTGCGCTCGTCCTCGAGCCACAGGCCTTCGCTCACCTGCATCTCGGCATCGTCTTCGATCTGGCGCATCCAGCCGGCGCCGGGCAACGCCGGCTTCAGGCGACGCGCGTTGAACGCGCGCAGGGCGTGCTGCCTGCTCGCCGGCTGTGACTGACGCACCTGCGCGGGCACGAAGGAGCGCAGCATCGGTTCGAATTCGGCAAAGGCCATTGTTCCCCTCTTACAAAAGACTGGCGTGCGGCCCGGCCACCAGGCCGACCACGGCGATGCGCTCCGCCGCCGCATAGGCCGGCTGGTCGAGTTCCTCGCCAAAGACGTCAGGATCGATTTCGCGATAGCCGAGGATGCGCCACGGCGTGCCGGCGAGGGCCGCGTCGGCCGCGGCGCGGAAGGCATCGACGCCGTCGACAATCGCGGCGCCTGTGTAGAGAACGAGGCGCCCGCGCGGCGACAGGCGCCCCACGCCCTCGCGCAGGATGCGCAGCGACAGGTCCGCTCCCAGCATGCCGCCGCCATGGCGATACTGGCGTTCCGCCGGATCGACGAGATAGGGCGGGTTGGCGACGATCAGGTCGAGCTGACCGGTCAGGTTGGCCATCACATCGCTCTTCACCGGCAGCACATTGGTAATGCCGTTCAGCAGGGCGTTCAGAGCCGTGACCCGCAGCGCGCGATCATTGATGTCGGCGGCAAAGACCCTGGCGTCGGGAAACCGCTGGCCGAGCATCAGTGCAGCCGCGCCAGATCCCGTGCCAATGTCGGCCACGCGACGCGGCGACGGCATCGCGCCGACCGTTTCGTCGATTGCCTGCAGGAAGCGATAGGTGTCGGGGCCGAGGAACACCGCGTCGCTTTCGGTCGTCGGATAGCCGGAATGGAGCAGGAGCAGGTCGCCGCAGGTAGCGTAGCGAATGGAACTGACCAGCTGCTCGCCTTCGGCGCGCAGGGCGCCCGCCTCATCCAGGCGGTCGACGATCACGGAAGCGACGTCGCCCTGGTAGAAGGGCCGGTTCCAACCGAACACGTCCCGCAGGTCGGCGCCGGATGGCGAGGCCGGGCGGGCAAGCACGCGACGATGCGTTTCGGGGGTAACAGCGGTAAAGCGGTAGTTCACTGCACGCAGGCGCTGGCCGATGTCGATGAGGGCGCGGTCCGCCGGACTCGGGGGCCTCAGGACGGCGGCGGCCTCGACGTGCGCGAAGGCGTACATGTTGGATGGACCCCGGGTTGTGAGACGCCGCCAGTCTGGGCGACGCCTCTCAACAACTCCGTGCGAGCAGCTTGGGTTCCGGCTTTCTAGCGGCAGCAGAGGTTCGGCAGGAGCAGCATCAGGACGGACCCGCGCAGGTTGTCCGATTTCTGCCGGTCGCGGGGAAGCGCGGCGGCCAGTTCGTCGGCGGGCATGGCTGGCGTGGCGCTCAGCACCACGTCTTCCCTGATCGGCGTTGCCGACGGCAGCGCGGCCCCGGTGGGCTTCGCCTCATCGGAGTCGAATGCTACCGGCTGGACGACGAGGGACTGGACGACGATCGTGTCGCCCTCGGCACGCAACGGCGGCACCAGGGCGGTCGCCGTAATCACACCACACACAAGCGGAAGAAGCAGGCGCATCTTTTCCTCCACGGGCTCGGCAACACAGAAACACCGGCCCGTGGAGAAGGTTCCGCCTTCCGTACAGATTTCGTCGTGACTAACACGCAGCCTGCCACCTTTTCTGCGACAGGTCGGTTGGACGTCTACATGCGATGGATATGGCCCACGCCCTGATTGCGGCGGCGGAACTGCTCCGCCCGCGGTTCGATGGCCATCAAAACGCTGTGGTCGAGCGATACACCTTGGACTTCCATTCCAACCTGATCCACGAAGGCGGGAACAACCGCATACGAAAAGGACACTCTGCCATCGTAGTCACGGTCAACAAAGACGGGCTCGGTGAGCTGCCCACTCACCAATGAAAATTTCTTTTCCGGCCTGTCGGTGTCCATCCTGTAGAGGAGATAGTGAGTTACGCGGTTGTCCGTCGCACGGACGTCCGCCCACCGCAGGCGTACGCCCGCAATCCTGCCGATCAGGGCCGGGTCATAGGGGGGAGGTCCAACTGGAATATCTGCTCCCTCGCGGTCGAGCAGCGTGAAGTCAGCAATACGCGTGCGCGCTTGCAGGAATTGGTCGATATCGGTTGAAAAGATGATGCGCCCGCGCCGGACGATCGCCGAAAGATGCCGCTGGCCCGGATTGACGCCGACATAAACTTCGTCGCCCGCAGATTCGACATACTCGCCAGCTTTGTGCGGCGGAAATCCTGACACCGTCCCACTTTGACGAACGTAGTCCTTGCTCACGAGTTGAATGACGGCATGTCCGCCAAACTGGCCCGGATCATGCGGCCGGATGGTAATCATCATTTTTCCCCACATGTTGAGGGTCGCCCGACTCGGGTCATCAAGCGGCGCGGAAACGCGGCCTAAAACCTCGGAATACATCGAAATGCTATAGGCGCATTCCGCGCTTCGGCCCTCACAATGGAAACCGAGAACCTCCACCGGAATCTCGAGATGGGATCCCAGTCTGCTTCTGATCTGTCCGCTGAACATACCAGGACAGCTGCTGCCGGAGTGCCCGAGGGGTGTAGGGCCAAGGTTTTGAGGACGGGATTGCGGCGGGTTTGGCCAGGGGCTGCCGGGGCCGGATGGCGGCAAGGCCTTCAAGGTTGGCGAAACGCCATCGGGATTGTCGACCCGCGTGTCGAAGACAAGCGACTTGCCCAACAAGGGCACTTCGACTTCGACATAGACGGCAATGACGCGCGATGCGATTGGGTTCTGGACCTGCTTTTCAAAATCCTCGATCGAAACTTCGGGCCTTAGGCGGTGCAGCCGCTCCGCCACCTCGCGTGGCCCCGGCAATGCCGGCCCCGGAGCCAATCCGGGGGTCCAGGTAACCGGGGGAACCGGTGGCTGAACATCCATTACCGCCGGAATTCCGAGGAGTTGCCGCCCCCAGTCCACCAACCAATCGAGCATGTCACCCCCCTTACGAAGGTGAGAGTATGAAGCGAAATTCAAATCCAGTCTTCGACTTCACGTCCTGAACAGGGCTTTCAATCAATTTGGGAAGCCCGCCAAATCCTCGAGAATCGGGCAATCCGGGCGATCGCCGCCGTGGCAGCGGTGGGACAGATCGGAGAGGGTGCGGCGCATCGAGGTGAGCTCCGCCAACTTGGCGTCGATCTCGGCGATGCGGCTTTGCACGATGGTCTTCACCTCACCCGCCGCCCGCCCGGTATCCCGGTACAACGACAGAAGTTCGCCCACCTGCGCGACCGAGAATCCCAGGCTGCGCGCGCGCTTGATGAAGCGCAGGATCTGCACGTCCCGGTCATCATACTGGCGGTAGCCGCCCTGCGACCGCCCGGCCGCCGGGATCAGGTTGATGCTTTCGTAGTAACGGATCGACTTCGCGGTGACGCCGGTCTTCTCGGCGACCTGACCAATGTTCATGACGCACTCCTGCCACGGGTGTTGGATCGCCAGCGGCGCAACAGCAACGAGCTGGTCACGACGCCGACGCTGGAAAAGGCCATCGCCGCGCCCGAGACGACCGGACTGAGAAATCCGAACGCCGCCAGTGGCAGGCCGACGATGTTGAAGATGAAA
>CANJEJ010000057.1 GCA_947473325.1 Alphaproteobacteria bacterium
AGCGCACGGCGTCGATGCCCAGTGCAGTGACGATATCGAGCTTCGCCAGGGCCCAGCTAAGGAACAGCGTCTCGGTCGAAAGCCCGGCGGTCAGCGCAATGATGCAGGGACCGCCCAGCATGCGGGTGCCGTATTCGGTGGATTCGGCATGCGTCTGATCGGTGTGCATGGGCGCGTTTTCCCATGTCACGTTGATCAGCGCGGAAAAGTCGCCTTCGGTGATGGTGCGCCGGCGCGAGCGCAGCACGATTCCTTCCTTGTAGGGGCCGATGCGGCTCAGCCAGCCGGTGCCCATGCTGCGTGTTCCCGGCTCAGGAGAGCGCCGGCTCGCGCACCATGCGGCGGCGGCGGCCCTTGCGCGCCGCACCATCCGCCTGGCGCTGCAACTCGGCCGCGCCGCCCCAGTCGCGATGGGCGGTGTTGATATGCAGGTTCATCGCGGCCTTGGCCCATGCCGCGTTGCCGGCGCGCAGCGCGTCGATGATCTCGCGATGCTGGCGACAGTTGCGCACGAGGAATTCGTGCCGCACCTCCATTGTGCCGCTGACCGGGTGCAGGGCCAGCGTGTTGAGCGGGCCGAGCAGCATATCAAGCACCGGCCTCAGCGTGCGCTCGAGCCAGCGGTTCTTCGAAGCGGCCAAGATGCCGATGTGAAAACGGTTGTTCGCCTCGATGAATTCCCGCAGGCGCTGCGAACTCCACTCCCGTGACACGGCCTCCATCTGGTCGGTCGCTTCTTCCAGCACGCGAATGGCGGGCTCGTCGATCTGGCGCGCGGCGTCTTCGGCCCCCAGGCTTTCAAGCTGGCCGCGGATGGCAAATAGCTGCTCGATGTCGTGCAGCGACACGTCAGCGACGCGGGCGCGGCGGCGGGGCGAAATATCGAGAAGCCCCTCCGCGCCCAGGCGGCGCAGCGCCTCGTGCACCGGGGTGCGGCTGACCTGCATGGCCTGGGCCACGTCCTGCTCAACGAGCAGCGTGCCGCCCGCCAGCTCACCCTTGAGAATGCGGGCGCGCAGGTTCTCGTAGACCATGTTGGTGGCGCTCAGGTCGATTGCCGAGGCACCGCTGCCGTTCCTCTTGACCACACACACCTCTCGTTCACGAATTGGGCCGGGCAGGCCCTGGTCGGGGCGCGGCGCAGTATGCGGAAAAACCGGTGGCCTGTCCTGCGCCTCCTGCCCCTGTATATGGAGTAACAGCCTACTCGCTGATCGACATGGCCTCGTAATGCGGGTTGCGGTTCCAGCTGTTGAAGCCCTTGACCCGCTTGGCCACGCCAAAAACGTCGATGCCGTTGTAGAGGTACAACTGCAGCGCCTCCTCGTGCGACATCTTCATCAAGTCCTTGAGCAGGGTCTCGCGCTTGCCGCGGTCCATTTCCTTCTCCTGGGCGGCGAAGAGCGGGTTCAACGCTTCGATGCAGGTGAAGGTGTTGGGCAGGTTGCAGCCGTAGTAGATGAAGGGGACCGAGGCATCCATGGGCGGGGCCACAAAGCTTGAGAACTGCGTCAGGTCTCCTTCCCACTTTTTCGAATTCAGCAGGCCCGCCCATTGCGTCTGCGGGATGCCGCGGACCTCCAACTTGACCCCGATCTTGGCCAGGTCGGACGCCATCAGCTGCAGCACCTCGCTGCCGCCCGCCACATTGGCCACCTGCGTCTCCATGATCATGCTGAAGCCGTTGGGATAGCCCGCCTCGGTCAGCAGCTGCTTCGCCTTCACCAGATCGAACGGATAGGGCTTGAGATCGGCATTGAAGCCGAAGCTCGACGGCGTGGCCGGCTGGGCCGCCACCTGCGTCAGGCCGAGCAGGAACTGCTGTACGATCGCGTCCTTGTTGACCGCGTAGTTCATCGCCTGGCGCACGCGCTTGTCGGAAAACGGCGTCTTGCCGCCCATGTTCCACTTGTTCGCGAAGTCGATTGTGAACATCGCGATGGAGTTCACGAGCGGCGCGGCTGCCACCACGGCTGTATGACCAGCCGTCTTGATTCGCGTGATATCATCGGTGTTGGCGATGATGACGATATCGGTCTGCCCGGATTCAAGCGCCGACACCCGGGCGGACGCCTCCGGGATTTCCGTGATGCGCAGATTCCTGACCTTGCCAGGCCGCCAGCTCTTGTCGTTGCTCACAGCGACAAGTTCGGTATCGTCCCAGCGTGTCGCAGCATAGGGGCCGGAGCCGACCGGCTTTGCCGAAAACGCGGCAACTCCCATCTCGTTGAAGGCCTTCATCTCGGCAAGATAGAAGGCGCCGAACTTGGCGATCACGAGTGGGTCCGGCTCCTGGGTGACAAATTCCATTGTCTGCGCGTCGACGATACGATGGCTTGCCAGCTTCATCGTGCGAATCGCGCCGCCGATCTTGCCCGCATCCGTCAGGAAGTAGTCGAAGATCGCCTTGACGTTGGCCGAGTCATTCTTGACGCCGTTGCTGAACGTCAGACCATCGCGAAACTTCACACGCCATGTCGTCAGGTTGACGTTCTCCCAACTCACTGCGGCCTGCGGCAGGATCTGGCCCTTGTCGTCGAGGCGAACGAAGGAGTCGTAGACCGACTCCCACCAGTAGCTGCCCGGCGAGGTCACCGGCGTGTCGTAGACATTGCCGCGCGTGCGGGCCTTGGTGAAGACCGAAACCCGCAGCGTGTCCTTTGCGTCCTGCGCCACCGCGGGCGTGACGAGATCAAAACCTGGCGTCACCGCAATTGCCGCGGCGCCAAATAAACCCGCGAGGAGATAGCGCAGCGATTTCGCGCCACGCATAGTTTTCCTGTTCTGGACTCTTGGCATGTTGGATCCTCCCCTGTTCCGGATACATTATCCGAACAAGGCGATTTGGCATACGGGAAGCATGAATTAACGGGAGAGAGAAATGGCAGGCAGCACCAGCATCAACAATGTCCGGAGGGGCTACGCCGACACGAGCGACGGCCAGATGCACTATCTGATCGCTGGGCAAGGCTACCCGGTCGTGCTGCTGCACATGACCTCCGAAGCCGCGAGCCAGTACGAGACGGTGTTGCCCGAACTGGCGCGCCGCGGCTATTGCGCGATCTCGATCGACCTGCCGGGGCACGGCAATTCCTACCGTCCGAGCGTCCAGCCCGTAGCGAAGGACTACGCCCGATCAGTCAAGGAAACGCTGGATGCGCTCGGCGTGCAACGCGCAACCGTCCAGGGCCATCACTTCGGCTCGGTCGTCGCCGCCTGGACCTATCGCTTCTATCCGCAGCTGGTCGACCGGCTCTGCTTCTATGGCTGGACCCGTCATGACGCGGAGTTGCGCGCCTCGCGCCGTTCGGCCGGGCCGCGCGAGTACCTGGCCGATGGCGAAGCGATCAAGAAAAGCTGGATACGCCGCTGGGAGATGGGCCGCACCGGCCTGAAGGACGGTGAGCCTTCGCGCTGCACGGAAGAGCAGGCACTGCGTTATTTCGTCGCCAAGCTGCAGGCTGGCAAGAACTGGCACTGGGCCTATCATTGCATTGGCAACACCGATCCGCTTGAGATGGCGGCCAACATTCATTGCCCCGTGCTGCTTTTTGCCGGGCCGGGCGACCTCAACTGGCAGCGCAGCATCGACGCCGTCGGCGATTTTCCCGACGCCCGCTTCGTGCCGATGGCCGACTGGATCGGCGAAAATGCGCCGGAAGAGGATCCGGCGGCATTCGCCGCCATCATGGACAACTTCATCAAGGGGACGGCACCTGGCCGGGCTTGAAACACCCGGCTCAGGGCCGCGGTCGCTCTAGCGGTTGTATTCGGCGAGGACGTAGTCGAACTGGCGCAGCGACCAGTGCATCTTGACGAGTTGGTAGTCGTCGCCATGCACCCAGGTGTTCATCGGCGGATTGGCGGGATTGGAGGCGTGGATGTCGTAGCGGCGGCATTTGAAGCGTCCGGCCGGCACCTCGATCTCTTCCTCGCCGATATATTCAAGCTTCTTGATGCCGACGCCCGTCATCGGCCCGGTGCTGCCGTCCGGCAGGGGCGACGGGTGCGCCCAGGGCGCGATGACCTGGACTTTCTCGGGATTCTTGTGATCGAACATCTTGCATTGCCACCCATCGGTAATCAGCGGATGGCTGGCAAAGATCTTCAGGCGCGTGCCAAGCTCAACCCGTTGCGAGACACGTCCGGCGTCAGCCGTGAAGGTTTCGCATTCGATGGCCGTGTCGGTGAAGTGGAACCAGCCGGAACCGGTGAACTTGCCCTTCTGCTCCAGGCGGACGAAGCAATCCAGCGGACGCCACTGGCCATCCATGGAATAGGTGACGTCGCGCAGCAGGTCTGACTTGTCGACCTGGCAAAAGGCCCTGAGTGTCCGGCAGCCATCCGGCTGCACCGTGACTGTGAACCACTCCTGACCCAGCCGCCCCAGCTTGGGGTCCATGTAGTCGATACGGCCGCCATATTTGCGATGGTCCATGGGCGTCTTCCTCGGTTGCGCGGCCGATGCGCCAGCCATCAGGCTGCCAATGCCGCGTGATCAAAAAAATGCGCCGGCATATGCTCTTTCATGCAGATGCCGGCGCTGGTTCAACGAAGCGATGCCTCAGCCCTCGACCTGCGGTTCCTCGAGGAGGATCCAGAAGTGGGGTGCGCTTGAAGTTGGTGATACCCGGGTTGCAGCCCATCGGCGATTCCACCTCGACAAGAAAGATGATCGGCGGCTTGTCGGCGAGGATAGCCAGCGATTGCTCCCCCAGGGTATCGACATATCCCTGGCGGATCATGACGCCCCCTCGCCTACAGAATGCGCAACTCGGTTTTCATGCTCGTCAGCGGCTCGAAGCCGCCCTTGTTGATGAGCAGCGTGTCTTCGAAATGCATCGAGCCCCAACCCCATTCCTGGTAGGGCATGTCGAAGTTGAGCACCATGTTCTCCTCGATCACGAAGTCGGGGATGGCGCCCATGCCGTTCGGCCCGACGGGGATCGGATGGTCGGTGTGTTCGACGCCGAGCGTGTGCGCCACGCTGTGATTGAATGTCGGGAAGCCTTCCCTGTGCACGACGTCCATGGCGACCTTGACGATGTCGGAGCCCTTCTTGCCCGGCTTCATCGCCTCGCACGCCGCCTGCCAGCCCTTCTGCACCGCGGCATTCCGCTTCTTCAGAAGCGCGTCCGGCTCGCCGAAGACGCATGTACGGCCCAGATCGCCGTGATAGCGCTCATAGGTACCCAACGCGTCGATCATGAACGGCTCGCCCGGCACGATCTTGCCGCTGCGCAGGCCGGAATTCATGCCGGTCAGGATGAAGATGCCACGCCCCCGGCGTTTGGCCAGTTCGACCATGTAGTCGCGTTCGATCTCCTCATGTGTGGCGCCAATGTGCAAGCCCTTGATCACCTCGTCTACGGCTTCCTCGTTGTACTGCGAGGCCAGTCGCAGCAGCTTGATCTCGTCCGGTGACTTGACCATGCGGATTTCGCGGAAGATGTTGCTGGCATCGACGCCAGTCACGCCGGTCAGCCCCATTTCGTGCAGCCACGGAATGATGCGGGGGTCGTCGGTCCCGATGCGGCCCTTGGTCAGCCCGGCATCGATCACCATCTGCTTCAGCGCGTCAGTCGGCGTGGCCGCCAGGAAACCCACACGCTTCCTAGCCGCAGCCGACCAGCGTTCCTCCACCGGCGTCAGGACGGCATCGGGATTCATCTTGTACTTGGCCGCCGGATCGACATTGGTGTCGAGTTCCTGGTTCGTCTTGCCGACGTTGGCCGCCGTCGGCGAAACACGGCCGGTGACCGGATAGATGTTGGGAATCCACGTCCCCAAGCGATCGAGGCGGCCGTTCTCGGTGAGATTGATGCTCATTCCGGCGGGCGCATCCTCGCGCCGGGGAAACAGGGCGAAGCTGTTGAAAATCCGCTCCACCCGCATCGTGTAGGAGAAGAAGTCGGTCAGGTAGTAGAGGTTGATGCGCTGTGTCGCGATCAGGCCGTCCAACTTGTGCTTGTCCATCACCTCATAGGCACGTGGCTTGTTCAGCAGCATGGCACTTTATCCCCGATTGATCTCGTCATCCCCGATTGATCTCGTCGTGTTGGCGGCCGACGCGGGCGGCCCCGCTCGGCCTGTCACCCGCTGGTGTATTCGGTCAGATAGTACTTGCCGAAGGGCGAGGTCATGTGGACCAGGATGAAATCCGGGCCCGTCACGCAGACCTCCATCGGCCCGCTGGTCTTCTCCATCGAATAATGGATGTGATACTTGCGCGTGTCGAAAGTACCGGCGGGCACCGTCACGCGTTCTTCGCCGACATAGTCCATCGTCTTGACCGAGACGCCGGCAAGCGGGCCGGAACTGCCATCCGTGCGTGGCGAGGTGTGCGCCCACGGCTTGATGATCTGGCGCTTCTCCGGCCGGCTGTGATCGAAGCTTGCGCATTGCCAGGCATCGGCCATCACGGGATGGGAGGCCAGGATCTTCACCCGCCCTTCCGTTTCGATGCGCTGCGACACGCGGCCGTCGCCGCGCGTGAAGGCTTCGCATTCGATGCCGGTGTCATCCATGCGGAACCACGCCGATCCCGTGAACTCACCGTTCTGGGAGATCCGCACGAAGGAATCGACCGGGCGCCAGTCCTTGTCGAGCGTCTGGGTCACATCGCGCAGGAGGCCGATGTCCTCCATCTCTGTCTGGCACCGCATGGTGCGATCACCATTCTTGAGGACGGTGACACTGAACCATTCCTGGCCCCCACCCTTGGCGCGTTCGTAAGCGATCCGGCCGCGGTGAAAACGCTCTAGCATGTTGTTCCCTTCTTCTTACTTGGCATCGAGGAAGGGGCGCACAACGTCGGCCACTTCCTTGTAGTTGACCATCAGCATTTCCCGCCCGAACTGTGGCAGGTGCACCATCTTGCCATTGCGGATGAGCGGTTCGGCGCGCGCCGTCGGCTCCCACAGATCGTCCTTGGCATGCAGGATCAACACGGGTTGGTCCACCTTCGGCAGGTTCTCCTTGGTGGGATAGGAAAAAGCGGCGTTGTGGCCATGATAGGTGAAAGGGCCAGGCCGCAGACCTTCGATAAATTCGAGCTCGCCCAAGGTGACGGAAAAATCGCCCAGATGGCGCATGGAGTTATCCCAGCGCGAATGGACGTGAAAGCCGTCCTTGCCCGGCACATGAATTTTCTGGTCGTGGTTCTGCCGGCTCTCCAGCTCTTCCTTGCTGTAAATGGGCGCTGCGTTCATCACGACATGCCGCACCTGCTGAGGCCGCCGCAAGGCAAGCTCAACGGCCGTGCGCGAGCCCGTGTGATCGCCCATGACATCCACTTCCTTGAGCTTGAGCGAGTCGATGAGCTCTTCCATCGCGGTGGCGAAGTCATAGATGGTCGGCGCGTGGTCGATCGGATCAGAGGCACCGCAGGCCGGCGTATCCACCACGATGGCCATGCGATCCTTGCCCATCTCGGCCGTAAAATATTCATAGCAACGCCCCGACGATCCCGTCTGGTGGAAGAGCATGAAGGGCCGCCCCTTGGGCTGGGCGGGGTTGGTGTAGCGATAGTGAAGCTGGCCGAACGAATAGTCGGCATAGGCCCGCTTCAGGTTGGGCGGTGAGCGCCACAGCGCCTCAGCCTTTGCCTGGTTCGGGTTCGGATGCGCTGAGGACATGGAGACGCTCCTGGGCGGGGAACGGCGGTCGATGATGTGGCAGCGGCCGAAAGCCCCAAAAAAGAAACTTCGAAGAGGACGTCAAGAGGGCCGCGGGCGAGGCCGGAGGAAGCCGGACCCCGCCCGCGGCTCTATGCCTGGCCGATCAGAACGTGATCTCTTCGTAGTAGATGTTGCGGTTCCAGTTCTTGAAGTTCTTCACCCGCTTCGACAGGCCGAAAATGTCGCGGCCATTGAAAAGCGAGATGGAGATGGCGTCGTCATGCGCCTTCTGCATCAGTTGCTGCAGGATCGCTTCACGCTTCTTCGGATCCATTTCACTGGCCGCTGCTTCGATCAGTGGCACATGGTCTTCCACGCAGACGAACTTGAACGGCGCCTTGCAGGAATACCAGTTGAAGGGCTGCGATGCGTCCATCATCGGCTCGACGAGTTGCGAGAAGCTTGTCGCCTCGCCACCCCACTGCGTCGCTCCGGTCAGCTTGGTCACCCATGACGAGAACGGCAGGACCCGCGATTCGACCTTGATGCCGATGGCAGACAGCGCGTCAAAGGCCGCGGTGTTGACTTCCTTGTCGTTCGCCACGGCGCCCGACTGGAATTCCGCGACCATGCTGAAGCCGTTCGGATAGCTCGATTCCGACATCAGCTTCTTCGCCATGGCCAGGTCGTAGGGATAGGGCTTGATGTTCGGGTTGTAGCCAAAGGTCTGCGGTGTCGCCGGCTGGCTGGCCGGTTCCACCGCACCGCGCATCAGTTCCTTCGCCATGGTCTGGCGATCGATGGCGTAATTGACAGCCTGGCGGATCTTCTTGTCAGCGAAGGGCGGCTTGCCGCCCCATTTCTTGTTGGGCGAGAAGTCCTCGGTGAAGATCATGAGCGACTGCACATAGGGTGCGTTGTCAATCACAGCCTGTCCCGCCGCCTGCAGGGTGGCGATATCGTCCGGTGCCATTTGCGTCACGAGATCCATTTCCCCGGATTCGATGGCAAGGCGGCGGTTGACCGATTCCGGCAGCTCGACGATGCGGATATTCTTGATCTTGGGTTTGCGCCAACCCTGGTCGTGCATCGTGAAGTTGGCTTCGCTGTCCGTCCACGTCACCACTTTCCATGGACCCGACGTCACGGGCTTCGCGGTGTACTGCTCGACGCCCATCTCGTTGAACGCCTTCATCTCGGAGAGATAGAAGCGGGCAAAGGTGCCGGCAACCAGCGGGTCGGGCGCCTTGGTGGTTAGTTCGACCGTGTGCTCATCGATCGCCTTCCAGCCGGCGTAGTTCTTCGCGAAGGTGCGATAGAGCGACGACTTCTGCCCGTCAGGTGACGCCAGGTAATCGAGAATGGCGACGACATTGGCCGAGTTGTTCTTTGCGCCGTTGCTGAAAATGATGTCGTCACGGAAGGTGAAGCGCCAGGTCGTCGGGCTGGTCAGCGTCCAGCTCTTGATGGCGAAGGGCTGCACGATGCCGCTGCGGTCCACGCGCGTGAACGTGTCGAACACGCTGTCCCACCAGAACATGCTGGGGGTGCCGCTGGCGCCCGCCATCGTGTTGCCGCGGGTCGGCGCTTTGGAATAGTGCCCGACGCGGAGCGTGTCCGCCGGCTGCGCTATCGCCGGCGCAGCAACCGTGGCACCCAGGCCCAAACCGACAAATACCGCCGTGCCTTGCAGGATGTGTTTGATCATTTATCCACCTTTCCGAAATTAAGGTTCGTCCGCACAGACCATTGTGGACGGCACTGTATACAGAGTGCCGGATGGCAGGCAACGGCAACAAAGACGCGACATTATGCGCATTTGGTGTTCAGAATGCGCGGTGCGTGATGAAAATAGTTGGCGAAGTCATGGAAATGTCCAGCGATGACCAAGTGGTCGCGGAGGCGCTTTGGCGGTCTCCTGCGATCTTGAAGCGCGCCTATGCGGACTACCGATACGGCCAGCTGCACTACCGGATCGGGAGACCGGCCGTCTCGGACAAGCTGCCACTGGTGCTGTTTCACCAGACCGGATCTTCCGGGCGCTGCTATGAGAATTTCACGGCTGAGATGGCGCGCGACCGCACCGCGCTTGTCGTCGACTCGCCGTCCTCCGGCACGTCCGACCCCCTGCCGCGTGCACCCTTCATCGAAGACTTTGCCGATGCGATGGAGGACCTGCTCGACGGCCTGAAGCTCGGCCCGGTGGACCTGATGGGCGATCACACCGGCGCCTTTGTCGCGGTCGAACTGGCCAAACGGCGGTCGCAGCAGGTGCGTCGCGTCGTGCTCAACGCGGCGCCGATTTTTCTCGAAGGCGAGACCGCGGTCCGCACCTATCCGCGTAAGCCGGACCTGGACGGCAACCACATCCTTGCGCGCTGGCGCCGCGTACTCGGTTTTCTGGCTCCGACGTCCATCACGCTCGGTGAACTCGAATTCATCGAGGGCCTGCGGCCCGGGCCCTTCACCTATCACGGGCCGCATGCGGTTTTCTCCTATCCACTCGGCGACAATATTCCGAAAGTGACGCAACCCTTGCTCATTCTTCGCGCGAAGGATGACCTGTGGGAGCAGACCGCGCGTGCGCGGCCCCTGATCGCCACCGGCGAGATGATTGATCTGCCGCAGTATGGCCGCGAGATGCTGATGGCGCATTATCGCGAGGTCGCCGTGTTGGTGCGACGCTTCCTCGACACCTGACCGGAACACCACACCCAGACCACACAAAAAGGAAACAGGATGAAACATCGCCGCTACCAAGGCCGTATCGACTATTTTACCGACGGCAAGGGCAACCAGGGCCGCGAATGGTTCTCCGTCACGGTCCAGCCCGATGGCAGCCGCACCATGCGCTGCGTCTGCGAAATGGATGAACAGGAACTGCTACGCGACGTAACTCTGTCGGTAAATCCGAAGTTCGAGCCGCTGGATTGCTTCATCCGTCTGACCAAGAAACAGGAATTTGTAGGCTCGGGCTGGTTCCGCTTCACTGACCGCACCATCGAATGCGAAACATTTATGGCCGACGCTGGCCGCATCTCGCAGATTATTGAGCTCGAAACTCGCGTTCGGATCTTTGCCTGCCACCCGCTTATGGCAGACGGCTGGCAGACCAGCCAGTTCGACCACACCCGCCCCGAACGCAAACAGACGGTGCGGACTTGGGCGCATCCCTCTCCCCTGCCGGACGGCAGCACGGGGCCGCTGGCGGGCGTGGGCTTCAAGACGATGGAGTATATCGGCGAGGAAGAGGTCATCGTGCCCGCAGGCACGTTCAAGTGCCGCCGCTATGACCTGACGGCATCAAAGCCGGGTGCACCGCCGCTGATTACCTGGGTGACCGGCAATGACCACCAGATCGTCAAGCTGCGCTGGGATCTCGTGAATCACGACTACACGCTGACCGAATTCAGCGCTGACTGAGGCAGGAGCAAAGAAGGAAACGTTACATGCTGGCAAACCTGCCCCGCGCCCGCACGGTGATGGAGAAGCACGGTCTTGATGGCCTGATCGCCGTTCACCGCATCAACGTCTACTACCTGACGGGCTTCACCACCGAGTTGATGATGATCGACCGCCCCTTCATCAACTTCGTGGTGCTGCCGCGGCGGGAGGACATGCCAGCCGCCCTGACTCTGTCCTTCAACGATCTGGGTGCGCTCGCCGCTCAAACCACCTGGGTGCCGAATATCGTCGCTGTCACCCGAAATTCGTCGGTCGATCTCACCGCGCCGCCGGAATATTACCCGCTGCGCGAAGGCACGACGCTGACCCCGATGGAACATGTCTGGGATGCGGCGGCCGCGGGACAGGCGGGCAAGATGCAGCACACGCCGACGTTGGCGCTGAAGAAAGCCCTGGAGGATGCCGGCCTGTCGCGCGGCCGCATCGGCTGTGACGACCCACGCATCTTCACCTGGCTATATGACGCCGGGCTCACACAAATCACCGGAAGCGAAGCCTCCAACGTCTTCCGGGAAATCCGCATGATCAAGACGCCGGAGGAGATCGACCTGATGCGCTCCGCTGCCCTGATGAACGAAGCGGCGGCAAAGGCGGCGATGGCGAGCATACGCGAAGGCGCGCAACGAGAGGAGATCGACCGCGTGTTCAACACCGCCTGGGCCGGTGCGGGCGGCAAGGGTCTTTACATCCTGGTCGGCACCCATGGCGGTACGCGCTTCGGCCCCGGCATCGCCGCCGGTGATCCGGTCATGATCGACGCCATCGGTTCCTTCCGCGGCTATCACGGCGATATCGGGCGCACGGTGGTCGTTGGCGAGGCGTCGGAAGAGGTATCACGCAGCTACCGGGCGATGGTCACCGGCTGGCACGAGGCGCGCGACAGGATCCGGCCCGGCATGCGGGCCAGCGAACTGGTGGCCACCGCCGTCGCCGCCACCAACATGGCCGGCTTTCCGCATTGCCGCCGCGCCGTGCTGCACAGCCTCGGTCTCGAGCATACCGACAACCCGCTGCCGCACGGCCCGGACCGCGGATCGGGAGACCTGGTGCTCGAGGAAAACATGGTCATCAGTTTCGAGATGCCACATCACGAAACCGGCTGGGGTCATATGCACCTGGAGGATTCCGTGCTCGTCACGGCGACGGGCAACGAGGCCCTGACGAAGCTTGCCATGGACCTTGAGGTCTTGCCGCGCGGCCGGGCGGGGTTCTAGCGCCGTCCCGTGCAGCTCATGCCTGCCAGGGGCGATCGAGGAAGTCGCGCACGACCACTGCGAGTTCGCGGTGGCGCATCTGGAACATCTCGCGGCCGTACTCCGGCAGCTCCACCACTTTGCCGTTGCGGATGAACTGCGGTGAGCGGCCCGTCGGTCCCCAAAGGTCGTCCTTCGCGCGCAGCACCAGCACCGGCTGCGTCAGCTGTGGAAGCTTCTCCGCCACCGGATAGGGGAAGGAGGCGTTGTGCCCGTGCCAGGTGAACGGACCCGGCCTCAGGCCTTCGATGAATTCCATCTCGCCCAGCGTCAGCGAATGGGCGCCCAGGTGCTTCACCATGCTGCGCCAGCGCGTCATGATGTGCTCGCCATCGGAACTGACGTTGTGGATGGCATGGTCCTGGCTGCTGAGCCGCTTGATGTCGGCGTCATCCATGATCGCGGCCGCATTCATGACGACGCGACGCACCTGCTTCGGCCGCTGGAGACCAATCTCCAGCGCCGTTTTCGACCCCGTGTGATCGCCGATCACATCCACCTCCGGCAAGCCGAGATGGTCGATCAGCTCTCCCATGACGGCGGCAAAGTCCGCGATGGAGGGGGCAAACGGCAGGGGGTCGGAGGCGCCGAATCCCGGCGTGTCCACGGCGATCGCGATCCGGTCCGTTCCCATTTCTGCAATGAAACGTTCGTAGCAGCGGCCGGATGAGCCGGTCTGGTGAAACAGCATCAGCGGCACGTGCGAGGGCCTCGCCGGACGGGCGATACGATAGTGTAGCTGACCGTGCGAGTATCTGGCGTAGGCGCGCTCGACGGTCTGCGGTGCAAGCCACAATGCCTCGGCATCCTGGTGAGCAGCTTTCGAATTCGTCATGACATGTATCGCCAACAAGGAGTTTGCAAAGGCAGCCTTGTCTCGGAACGCCGCCTGATACTGAAAGCGTTCGGCAGTGAGAACAAGGCCTTTCGCGTGGCTGGCCGCGGCGCTGGGCGCCCATGCGTAAATTGCGGAGCGCCCGCCGCGGCCTTGCCGCAGCGCGGCGCATCGCGCAAGGCGCGGGTGCGCTGTGTCCTCCGGCAGGGCTTGCTGAGCAGGATGACGGAACTCAGCTCGTCAATGAGATGAGTGTGTCCGCGCGCGACTTCAGCCTGGCCCGGCACAGCACAAACACCGTCACGAGCGCCTTAGAAGCAGCCGGCAAAGAACAGTGCGCAACTGGGCTGTTAAGCAAAGAAACGCCGCAGACCGGCTGGGGCCAACTCGCTAGCGCAAGCCAAGGCTGCCGGGGTTGATCAGGCCTTGCGGATCGACGCTCGCCTTGATCGCCTCTAGCAGCCGGAGAAGCTCGGGCTGCCGGCTTTCCCGGTAGTGGTAGAATTTACCGATCTGCAGATGCGCGGTGCCTTCGCGCAGGAAAAGGTCGGCCAGGTCCTGCCGTATCCTGGCAACGGCTGCCTTTGTGTCGGGATTGGGCGGCAGGCCCTGGATGCCTTTAAGCAGCGTGTCGCCCAATACATGGCGGTGCAACGGATTGAGCGCATCCCTGTAATAGAAAGACGGTTCAACCAGCATCGCATGCGGCCCGCAGACGCTGCAGACGCAGCCCCAATCGATATCGTGCTCTTCGATCACCGCTTTGACGCTATCGAAATAGGCGTTGATCTTCGTCAGCATGGAATCGAGGCGCGACGGCGGCACCAGCGCATGCACCGGCACCCAGACCTCGGTGTCATCATTCACCAGCAGGTTGGGCTGTGGAAACGGGGTGCCATGGCTCAGGCGCGGCACGCTGGGTTCGATCTCGCGCATGCCGGGCACGGCCAGCGTCGCGCGGCGGACTGCTTTAAGCGCACTGCGCAGTTCGTCTTCGTCGCGGCCTTCGACCGTGACATGAACGGTGTAGGCCGCATCCGCGAGGAAGCGCCGCCCAGCCATCGCCACCCTGGCCGCATCGCGCAGGCCGGCGAGCAGCGAGCGGCCGGACATGGCCACGCCCTTCAGCAGTTGCAGGTCACGCACGATGCCCTGGCGTTTGATGCGCTGCCGCAGAAAGCGCGGATCGAAACCAAAAATCTGCGAGGCGACGCTTTCACGGGCCAGCGCGGTCAGCGCGGCGACATAGCCGGACTGGTCGGCAAACTCGAAGGAGGCAAAGCCGGACGCCGGTGGTCGCGGCAACAGCCGCAAGGTCGCCTGCGTCTTAATGCCAAGCGCGCCGGTGTCGCCAAGGAACAGGCCCGTCACATCAGGGCCATAGGCGCGGAAGAATGGGGACCCGTTCTGCACAGTGGCTGCCGACCCCGTGCGCAGCAGCGTGCCATCCGCGAGCGCCACAGTCAGGCTGAGCACACTGTCGGCGGAGGTGCCGTGGCGCGCCGACCCGTAGTTCATGGCATTCTGCGACAGGCTGCCGCCCACCGTCGCGAAGAGACCGGAGCCCGTGCCCCAGAAGGGTGGACGCAGCCCGGTGTCCTTCAGTGCCTCATCCAGCTGGGCCCAGGTGACGCCGCATTCGACCGTGACATACAGGTCTTCGCGATTAATCTCGACGATCCGGTTCAGGCGGCGCGTGTCGACCACGACCGAACCCGCCCGCTCCGACAGGTAGCCACCAGTGTAGGACATGCCGCCGCCGCGCGGTACCACGGCCAAGCCGTGGCGCGTGGCGCAGGCGATGGCAGCGGCGAGATGCTCCTGGGTGTCGGGGTGAATAACCGCGACCGGGGTCTCCAGCGTACGGAAGACGTCGGTCGCGAACAGCGTGCGGGTGGCATCGTCGGTCGAAACCTGCGCCGCGCCGAGAATCTGGCGCAATCCATCGACTGCCACGCTGTGGCGGACCTTCTCCGTGTTCATGAGCCGCCCCGCTACTTGCCGGCGCCGAAGAGCTGGGCGCCGGTGATGCGGCTTTCGATGCCGGCGGGAACGAATTCGGCGATGCCCCTCGGGTTGCGCTTCGTCCACACCGAGCGCACCGAACTGCGGTCATAGCCCGCCTCGGTCAGCCAGGCGGCCGGCGAACGGTCATGCAGCGTGCCCCAGAAGGGCTCGTTGTTGTAATGCGTGTCCCAGTCGTTCATGAACGAATCATGCGGCGTCAGGCCGTCCGAGAACTGTGGATCGGAATGCATGGTCACGCCGCCCGGCTTCAGCAGCCGGCGCGTTTCCTTGAAGATGGCGCGGGCCGCCTTGGCCGAGGTTTCGTGGAACAGGCCGTGCGACACGACAAGATCGAAATAGCCGTCGGGGAAATTGGTCCGCTCGCCATTCTGCTGCGAGAAATGGATCGGCAGGTCCAGCGCCTGGGCGCGGGCATGGCCATAGCGGAGCTGTGGCGCCGCGATGTCGATGGCGTGGATTTCGGCGTCCGGGAAGGCGGCGACATAGGGCGAGGTGCTGGCACCCGCAGTGCATCCGATGTCGAGGATGCGCTTCACCTTCAGGTCGGGCCATTCCTGGCGCACGAAAGCGATGACATTCATGCCCGCCCGGCTGATCAGCGAATCGTTCTTGCCCTGCGCCACCTCATGCGCCTTGGCGCCCATCAGCGGTAGCGCATAGAAATAACCGCCGCGGTCATAGAGCGCACCGGCGAAGACGTCGTCCTCGCAGAGCTCGGTGTGGTAGCCGCCCGGCATGCAGTGGATGTCGATGTCGGCGTTGTAGCGCGGGATTTCCATGCCCGGGTTCAGCATCAGGCTGCCGACCTTGCGGTTGCCAACCTTTGCCTTCTCGATTAGTTCGGGCAGTTGGCGCTGCACGCATTCGCCGACATTGTCCCACAGCTGTTCCTGCAGGGTGCGGGCGATGGCGGACCACATCTGGTAGAAGGGTTCGCTCGTCATTGCCTTGCGCACGTCGTGCCGCGTCTCCGGCTCGCGCTTGTTCTGGCGCAGGAAGGCCGGCCGGGTGCGCCGCTCAAACACTTCGCCATTCACCGGGTAGACATGGTCTTCCATGTGAATCTTGAAGCTGGCGGTGATCTGCTCGCGGGCGCGTTCGTCATGGTTGGCGCGGGGCATCATCGCGTGCGGATACGGCTCTTTCATCGATAACCTCCTGCAATCCAGAGCTTTATCATGGCACGATCAGGCCCTGCTCCGTAAGCTTTGAAACACGCGCCGCCTTGCCGGCGGCCCCATCCAGCGTTTTCCCGAGAGACCATGGCGCCCTACCCCCACCTGCTGTCGCCGATCCAGCTTGGCC
>CANJEJ010000058.1 GCA_947473325.1 Alphaproteobacteria bacterium
AGCCAGTCCGAGCGCATCTGCAGGTCGTCGTTGAGCGCCTTCATGGCGTGGTAATTGAAGGTGTAGCTCTTCTGGTCGCGGCTTTTCGCACACCAGATCATGGTCTCATGCGCATTGGTGAAGCGCTTGCCGCGGAAGTTCGGCATCGGATTCGTCTTGCGCCACACGACATCGTTGAGCAGCCAGAAGCCAAGGTCCTGCAGCGCGGCACCGATGCGGAAGATGTTGTGATAGCTGCCAATCACCCACAGCGAGCCGGTGTCCTTCAGCACGCGCTGCGCTGCCGTCAGCCAGTCGCGGGTGAATTTGTCGTAGTCGGCAAGCGAATCGAAATGATCCCACGCGTCCTCGACGCCATCGACGCGGCTGTTGTTGGGGCGATGGAGGTCGCCGCCGAGCTGCAGGTTGTAGGGCGGGTCCGCGAAAATGAGATCGACGGAACCTGCGGGTAGCGCGTTCATCGCAGCGACGCAATCGCCCTTGATGATGCGGTTGCGGGGGAGTTCGACGGGGGCGAGTTCGCCCGGGATTTTTTTCTTGCCGGCCATTTGCGCGGCATCCTGAGTCTGTCGATTCGTCCTGTCAAGTCAGAGGTTTATCTCGATTTGTTCAGGTAGTTCGGCACGTACGGGGGCAAAACTCCGCCGGTGGTGTGGCGAGGGCCCGATAGACACAAGGGCTTGTCGATGCACGACCGTCGCATAGCCCATATTCGTGCCCCAGCCATAGCCGTCATGACGGCGCGCGAGGGCGGTCATGGCCCTGTCGCGGGTCACCTTGGCGACTATCGAGGCGGCGGCGATGGAAACGCAAAGGCCGTCGCCGCCGATTACCGTGGTCATCGCGCAATCGAGTTTTGGCGCCCGGTTGCCGTCGATCAGCGCAAGATCCGGCCAACGGCCAAGCGCGCGGGCGCAGGCGTGAGCTGCGCGCTGCATGGCGAGGAAGGTGGCCTGCAGGATGTTGATGCGGTCGATCTCGGCGACGGAGGCGGCACCGATGCCGATTGTCGCGGTCGCGCGGATATTGATGAACAGCTTTTCGCGCGTTGCAGCGTCGAGCTGCTTCGAATCGTTCAGCCCGCGCGGTATGCGGGTCGGGTCGAGCACGACGCAGGCCGCGACCACCGGCCCGGCCAGCGGCCCGCGGCCCGCCTCGTCGATGCCGGCGACCAGACCGCCATGGTCACGCTCCATGTGATAGCTGGGGCCCGCGGCGCGGACGCTTCGCTGCCTGCTTTCGGAATGGGGCTGCAGTCGCTTGGTCACGAGCTTCTTTCTATCGGCCTGCGTTCCCGAACACCAGCGCGGGCAATGGATCGGTCGGATTGTGCAGCGTATGGTGGGGCAGCGAGCATGGGGCGAAACGGTAATGGGCAACACGACTCACGGGCGGTTTGACCGCCATGCACGGACATTCTTCGTGGTTTTTGTCATCGGTCTGGTGATCGGCGGCCTTGCCGTGACGGAGACCCTTCTGTCGGCCCTGCCGGATGCCCTGGTTGCGCGCTCCGGCGAAAGGCCCTTCGCGCCGCCGCGCGAGCTGGTGTTGCGCGAGTATCAGCCCAATGCGCGGTTTGCCTTCGCTGCGCCGGCGATTCGTCAGGCGTATCCCGGCGATCGTCCGGCACGCGGGGTCTATACGCTCGACACGGACGCGGACGGCTTCATCCTGCCGGCCCGAGGTCCCGCCCGCAGAGCCGAGAGACAGGCGGCAACGGTTGTCTTCCTTGGTGGCTCCACCACAGAAGCCATGTATGTCGATCCTGAAAATCGCTTTCCGCATCGCGTGGGACAGTTGCTGGAACAGCGCCTGGGTATCCCGGTGGACGGACTCAATGCCGGCCGGTCCGGCAACAACAGCCTGCATGCCACGCTGCTTCTGACGGGCAAGGTGTTGCCGCTGCGGCCTGACGTCGTCGTCCTGATGGAAGCGGTGAATGACCTGGGCGTGCTGGCCAGCCATGGAAGCTACTGGACCGCGTCGCGCGATCTTGGCCCCGTCCGGACGCCCCGAGCGGGAATCGAACCGGCGGTGCAGCGCCTGCGCGACGCGTCTTTTCCGCACACATGGCGCGCGATCAAACGGGCCATTGCGGCCGCCAAGGGCACGCCGTCCGGGGCTGTCGGTGGTGCGGCGCAGTCACCCCCATCGCCATCCAGCGATCAGGTTCAGCGCTGGGCTGATGATTATGAGGCATCGCTGCGGCAGTTCGTCTCGACTGCCCGCGTCTGGCGCATCGAGCCCGTTCTCATGACCCAGGCGCGTCTGCCGGCCACGGATGAGGCCGGACGTTTCGTGCCCGATGTCCTGGCGGCCGCGCATGAAGCGTTCAATGTACGGCTTCGCAGCGTTGCCGCGGCGGACAGCGTCCCGCTGATCGATCTGGCTGCCGGTCGTACCTGGACGCGCCACGAGCTCTATGACGGCTTGCATTTCAATGACACAGGCTCGCTCGCCGCGGCTGACATCATTGCCGCCGCTCTTGAAACCGTTCTGCGACCGTCCCGCGTTCTCGCGCGCGACTAGGGCAATTTGCTCTGGCGCTATCCAAACAGCGTCAGCTGGTCGCCGGCTGCGGGCGGCGCCTTGAAGCGCTGGACATCGAGCGGGATGCGTTTCTGGTTGAGGCCGAGCCTGTGCGTCGCGACGCGAAAGCGGTTGGTGATAAGTTCGGCATAGGGGCCCTGTCCCACCATGCGGCTGCCGAAATGCGCGTCGTTGTCCTTGCCGCCACGGGCGGCGCGGATATGGCTCATCACCCGGGCCGCACGATCGGGCACGCGCTCGGCCAGCCATTCCTGGAAGATGTCCTTGATCTCGTAAGGCAAGCGCAGCAGCACATAGCCCGCCATGCTGGCGCCGGCGTTGCGGCCGGCTTCCAGCACGCCTTCCATTTCATGGTCGGTCAGGCCCGGAATCACGGGCGCAAACATCACGCCTGTCGGGATACCGGCGGCGGCCAGCGCCGAAACCGCGTCCAGGCGCTTCTGCGGAGTCGCCGCGCGCGGCTCCATCTTGCGGGCAAGGCCGCGATCCAGCGTTGTGACGGACAGCATCACCTGCACCAGCCGCTTCTCCGCCATTGGCGCCAGAATGTCGATGTCGCGCGCCACCAGCGCCGACTTCGTCACGATGGTGAGCGGATGTTCGAAGGCTGCGAGCACCTTGATAACGTCCCGCGTGATGCCCATTGATTTCTCCAGCGGCTGATACGGGTCGGTGTTGGTGCCCATGGCGATGGGCCGGCAGTTGTAGCCGGGCTTGCGCAATTCGGTGGCAAGCAGCCTGGCCGCTTCCGGCTTGGCGAACAGGCGGCTTTCGAAATCCAGCCCCGGTGACAGGCCGAGATAGGCATGTGTCGGCCGCGCGAAACAATAGACGCAGCCATGCTCGCAGCCGCGATAGGGATTGATTGAGCGGTCGAAGGGCACATCGGGCGAATCGTTCTTCGCCAGGATGGTGCGTGTGCTGTCGATGGTGACGCTCGTCTTCAGCGCGGGCGGCGGCGCATCGGCGCTGCCCCAGCCGTCGTCGTCGAAGGCGAAATGATTGTCACGCAGCAGCTTGCGCAGGCGATCGAAGCGGCTGCTGGCGTTGCTGGCAGCCCCGCGGCCGCGCCGGCCTTCGGGATTCTGCGCATTGCCGGATTCATGCAACGCGGGTGTGAAATTACGGCTGGAGGCGATGGGGGCTTGCGGGTCCATGCGAGCAAAATAAGTTCTCGAAAAGAACATATCAAGAACATAGTGCTTCGATCAGGCGATGGGCGCTGGGCGGACAGGCGTTTTGCCGAAACGAACCCAATTTTATCCTTTATTTTCAATGACCCTCCTGAGAGGCAGAAAGGGCGGGTGTCGTCGCCGGCGGGCGGGCAGGATCGCCGTGTACAACGTCAGCGATCGCATGAGCCTCTCCCTGCTTCTGTTCATTTCGGCTGTCTTCCTGCTTGGCGGCGGGGTCAAGGGCGTCATCGGCCTCGGCTTGCCCACCATCTCGATGGGCATGCTGGCGCTGGCCATGCCGTCCGCCCAGGCCGCCGCGCTGCTCGTCCTGCCGTCTCTCGCCACCAATCTCAGGCAGGGCTTCGATGGGCCTCATGTCGGCATGCTGCTGCGGCGCCTGTGGCCGATGCTGATTGGCATTCTGGGGGGCACGATGGCGGGCACCGGCTGGCTGGTGGACGGCGACGCACGTCTGGCCGGCGCCCTGCTCGGCGCCGCGCTGGCGGCCTATGGCGTGTTCGGGCTGGCCGCTCCGCATCTGCATCTGCCGCGTCGTCATGAAAGCTGGGCGGGGCCTCTGGCCGGCGCCGCCACCGGACTCGTCGCCGCGGCGACCGGTGTCTTCGTGCTGCCGGCGGTGCCCTATCTGCAGGCGCTTGATCTCGACCGCGACGCACGCAAGCAGGCACTCGGCCTCTGCCTCACCACGTCGGCACTCAGTCTCGGATTGAATCTTGCGGCCGCATCGGCGCTGGGAGACCTGTTCAGCCTGCCGGTCCTGCTCGGCGTCATCGCGGCGGCAATTGGCATGGCGCTGGGCCTGGCACTGCAGCGCCGTCTGTCGCCCGCCGTGTTCCGCCGCGTCTTTTTCGCCGGACTGGTCCTGCTCGGCGGCGTCATCGTGTTGCGCGCGCTGGGATAGGAAAAGTCCGTTCCAGTCCCGTCACAGCCTGATCAGGCGCGATGAAAGATGACGTGAAAGGCCTCCGGTCCATCCGCTTCGACCCGGTGGACCTCCTGCGGTGCGACGATCCCGGGACTGCCCGGAACAATCATTTCCGGCGTCGTCGTGCTGTCCAGCCGATAGAGTTTCAGCCGGCCGTCCACGACGGTAATCGCACCCCACACGCCTTCCTTGGTGGCGTGTCGGCCGGTCAGTCCGGCGGGAACGGTTTTTTCCGTATAGGTCGGTGTGGTGCGATAGGGCTGGACGTCGGACGGCAGGATGGCCACGGAAAGCTCTAGCTCGCCTTGCGGCGCTCGTGTTCCTGCAGTCGGGGCAGAAGCTCGACGAAGTTGCAGGGCTTGAACCGGTAGTCGAGCTGATACTGCAAAATGCCGTCCCAGCCATCGCGGCAGGCGCCCGGCGACCCTGGCAGCGCGAAGAGATAGGTGCCGCCGGCGACACCGCCGGTCGCGCGCGACTGGATCGTCGAGGACGCGATCTTCTGGTAGCTCTGCCAGCGGAACAGTTCGCCAAAGCCCTCGATCTTCTTCTCATAGATCGATTCGAATGCTTCCGGTGTCACGTCGCGGCCGGTCACGCCGGTGCCGCCGGTCGAAATCACCACCTCGATCTTCGGATCGGCGATCCAGCTGCGCAATTGCGCGACAATCTTGTCGGTATCGTCAGTGACGATGGCGCGCGCGGCCAGTGTGTGCCCCGCGGCGGTCAGCCGATCGACCAGCGTCTGGCCGGACTTGTCGTCGGCCAGGGTGCGCGTGTCCGACACCGTTAGCACGGCGATGTTGACCGGGATGAAGGACTTGCTTTCGTCGATCGCCATGTCAGACCTCCTGTCAGGGAACCGCGGGCAGCGGGCCGCCATCGCTCGCCGAGCCGTCGCTGCTAGCATACTGCGGCCAGTTGCCGCCAAGCACCGAATCCATGCTCTGGATCGATTCGCCCAGTCGCAGGCGGTAGATCCAATAGTTGGCGGCGACCCGCTGGATGAACAGCCGGGTCTCGCGCGCTGGGATGCTCTCGATGAACATCAGCGGGTCTTCCTTCTGCGCCATGCGGCGCCACCATTTGTTCAGGTTGCCAGGGCCCGCGTTATAGGCGGCGGCGAGCATGAACAGGTTGCCGCGCACAAGGTCGTCCTGCAGAAGGATGGCGAGATAGCGCTGGCCGAGCTCGAGGTTGAGGTCGGGCTCATACAGCAGGAAGGGCTGCTGGTCGTCGCGCAGCTTCGGATTCTTGCCCACGGCGCTGGCGGTGGCCGGCATCAGCTGCATCAGGCCGCGCGCACCGACGGGACTTAACGCGCGGGTGTTGAATTCCGATTCCTGGCGGATGAAGGCGAAGACCAGCGCACGGTCGAGCGTGTAGCCCTTCTTGAGTTCCCAGCCCGGCACCGGGAAGGCGGCAACGTCGTAGTAGGGGTTCTGTGGATCCAGCGCCGCCTTGCCCAGCGCCATCGCCGCGTTGGGAAGGCCGAGCCGGTTGGACAGGGCGAGCAGCACTTCGGCGCGCTGGCGATCCGATGTCGAGGCAAGCTGGCGAATTTCGCGCTCGGCCAGATGCTGCTGGCCAATCTCGCCCAGTGCGATGGCGCGGCGGATGCCCGGCGTCTGCGCGACTGCGTCGAAGCGGGCGCGATCAAGCGGCGGCGGTTCCGACGCGATGTCCATCGCCTCGCCCAGCATCCGCGCCGACAGCAGGCCATAGAAGGTGCGGCGGAAGCGGGCGCCCCGTTCGAGCCACCGGGTGTATTCCTGAGGCCGGCGCAGTTTCAGGTTGGCGCGCGCCGCCCAGAAGGCGCCGGCGGACAGGTTCCACTCGCCCGCCTTCTCGGATGCGGCGAGCGCCTCGAAATGCTTGCGCGCGTCCTCGTATTTGCCCAGGCGCCAGGCGGCAAGACCGGCCGTCCAGTCGGCGATTTCCACGTTGGCCCGCGACCGCAACGCCGCGGCATGGGCGAGTTCATAGGCCTTGGCATCCTGGTCCATCACGAACAGGTTCGCCGCCATCTCCCAGCGCAACTGGTCGACTTCGACGGTGTCGAGCAACTGCGTTGTGCGCGGCTGGGCGATCTGCGCCTCGGCGCCGGCGAAATCTTCACGCCGGATGCGGTCGCGCACCTGCGCCTGAATGTTGGCAACGGCCTGGGCATCGGCAGCGCTGCGCTTGCGCGGTGAACGATAGGGCGATGAGAAGGATGTCGGCGGGTCGAGCGGCTCGCCCTCGTCACCGTCCGGCACCGTGATCGACGAAGCGCGCGGCTGCGGCGGCGGCTTTGTCCCCCGCGGCTGGCGCAGGATGGCCAGGCGATAGGCGCGGTCGGCGCCAGGGTGGTCGGCGTGCTGGCCGAGCCATTCGACGAGCTCGGGATATTGCGCGCGATAGGCGGTGGGGTGCAGCAGGCGCAGCAGATCGACATGGCCCATCAGGACCTTGTCCTTCACCTCGCGGATGATGCGGTCTGCGGCGTTGAACTCGCCCTGCTGCTGCAGTGAGAAGATGGTGCGGTAGCGCACGATGTCGTCCGGCGCCAGAACGGTAAACTCGGACCGGGCGCGGGCAAGGGCGGTGGTGGAGGCCGCCTGGCGCGCGGCGGCGGCGCGTGATTCACCGTTCTGGGTGCCGGCGGCGGCGCCGGCGGCCCCACCGGATGCCGCGGGACGGGCGGGTGCAGTGGCCGCAGGCGACGGCCGGGTGGGGGCTTTGCTTGCGGCGGCCGGGGGAGCGGGTTTGGCGGCGGGACGCTTCGGTGGATCGGCCGCCAGCGTCGGCGCGGTGGTCAGCGGAAATGCAAGGGCAAGGCCAAGCGCGAGGCCAAATGCGAGCCGTGCCATCCGGGAAACCGGTGGGCTCGCGTATCTCCAACCCCCGCGCACCATGGCCGCCTAGATAGTCGAAGGCGGTATCCGGGGGCAAGGAAAGGAGTCGTGTGGCGGGTGCGCGTACAGGCTAAGTGATTGATTTTGTTTCAGTCGTCATGGTCTTGCTGGGTTCCGCCATCCAGGCGTCGGGTGCTGCGGGTCCAAAGAACGCGTGGATGGCCGATCTGCGCCGACCATGACAAGGGCAGCGAGCTTCCTCCAGGTGCCGTCGGATTCGTGGAACGCTCAGACGCCCAGTTCGGTCAGCTTCTTCCGGAGGGCCTGCAGGTCCTGCCAGGCCTGACGCTTCTGCGCGGGCGTGCGCAGCAGGTAGGCCGGATGATAGAGCGCCAGGGTCGGCACGTGCTCCTTCCACTGCAGCCAGCGGCCGCGCAGCCGCGTGATTCCCTCGGCGCGTTGCAGCAAGGCGCTGGTGGCGGTGCCGCCCACCAGCACCAGCACCTTCGGGTTCACCAGTTCGATATGGCGCTCGACGAAAGGCAGGCAGGTCGTGACCTCGGCAGACGTCGGCTTGCGGTTGCCGGGCGGCCGCCAGGCGATGATGTTGGTGATATAGGTATTGGTGCGGTCAAGGCCGACCGATGCCATCATGCGGTCGAGCAACTGGCCGCTGACGCCGACGAAGGGCAGGCCTTCGCGATCCTCATCGGCGCCCGGCGCCTCTCCCACGAACATCACGGGGGCGGCGGGGTTGCCGTCGGCGAAGACCAGGTTCTTCGCCGTGTGGCGCAGCGAACAGCCGTCGAAGCGCGCCATGGCCGTCTTCAGGTCGTCCAGGCTGGCACAGGAGGCCGCCAGCGCCCGCGCGTTGGCATGGGCGGCGTCGAGCGATTCGAGTTCGATGGGCACGGCGGCGGGACGCTTGGTGGGCGCTGTTTGGCGCGGCTCCGAGGGCACGCGGGCTTCTGGGGCCGCCGCGACTGGGGCGGCCTGCACGACCTCGGCCATGCGTGGCGCAGCCGCTGGGGTCTCCAGCCGGTTGCGCGGTTCCTCGTCGATGGCCTCGTCCGCGCCGGCCTCGATCAGCCAGCGCAGCGCGGCAAAGGCATCCGTGCTTTCGGTCATGCCCTCAGCCTAGCACGACGCCCCATTCTGCCGCACCGCGTCGCCCGCGTATGAAGAGCTTACGGACGTGGGTTGAGCGGGTCATGCCCGAAGTCGTTCGTGCCGTCCTCGCCCCTGGTGCAAAACCAGATCAGCAGCAACACCCAGCCGACCAGCGGAATGAAGGCGATGAGGAGCAGCCATCCGGTCCGGCCGGTGTCATGCAGCCGCCGCACGCCCACGGTGATGGAGGGGATGATGGTAGCCAGGCCAAACAGGTTGCTCAGCGGCTGGACGTTCGTGAAAAGCAGCCCGTCGATGATGCCAAGGATAACGGTGGCCAGAATCGTGAACAGCAGCCAGTACCAGTATTCCGAGCGCGGCGCCCGATCGCTGATCTGGAAGTATTTCTGGAAAACAGATGAAACGGCCTGCTGGAACCCCATGATGTCCTCCCCCTGTTGGCGGCGTATCATACCGCGGCGCGACACGACGTCAGCCGGGATAGCGGTCGAAGGCGGGCAGGTCGTGGGCGGTCTTCATCCACTCAAGCCGTTCGGCGGCCTGCACATGCACCTGGGCAGGCAGCAGGTTCGGGTCGTCCAGCGTGCCGCTCTGCACGTCGATCAGGCCGGGCAGAATTTTCGCATTGGTATAGAAAAGGCTGGTGCCGCAGTCGGCACAGAAATGCCGGCGGCCATGCTCCGATGAGGCATAGATGCGTGGCATGCCGGTGATCTTCACCTGGTCAGCCTTGGTCATGGCCCAGCCCACCATGGGCGCCCCGGCATGCCGGCGGCAGTCCTTGCAGTGGCAGAGCGCGTGGTGCATGACCTCGCGTGGCATGTCGTACTGAATGCGCCCGCAGTGGCATTGGCCGTGTAGCATCATGATCATTCTCCGGTCCGGACCTGAAGCTTTTTAGCGTGCTGGCAGGCGACAAGTCTTGCTGACATTGGCTTGCGGACCGATCGGTGGCCGATAGCAGCATTTGACCCCTTGCCGGACCCGTTGCATAACGGTTCAGACCGGACAGACTAGGAAATCAGGGACCGAACATGGCGGCCGAAACCGTTGAACGCGAGTTCATGGAATATGACGTGGTGATCGTGGGTGGGGGTCCGGCGGGCCTCAGCGCGGCGATCCGCCTGAAGCAGGCCGCGGCCGAACAGGGTCAAGAGATTTCGGTCTGTGTACTGGAAAAGGGCTCCGAGATCGGCGCGCACATCCTGTCCGGGGCGGTCATCGATCCCATCGCCCTCGACGAATTGATCCCCGACTGGAAAGACCAGGGCGCGCCGCTCAACACCCCGGTGGTGAAGGATCGCTTCATTTTCCTGAACGAGCATGCGCATTTCACCGTGCCGCATGTGCTGCTGCCGCCGCTGATGGGCAACCACGGCAACTATGTCATCAGCCTGGGGAACTTCTGCCGCTGGCTCGCCGGCCAGGCCGAGGCGCTCGGCGTCGAGATCTATCCCGGCTTCGCCGCTGCCGAAGTGCTCTATGACGACAAGGGGGCCGTCACCGGCGTCGCCACCGGCGACATGGGCATCGGCAAGAATGGCGAGCGCAAGGATTCCTGGCAGCCCGGCATGGAGCTGCGCGGCAAGTACACGCTGATCGCCGAAGGCGTGCGCGGCTCGCTGGCAAAGCAGCTGATCCGCCGCTTCGACCTCGACAAGACCAGCGAGCCAGGCAAGTTCGGCATCGGCATCAAGGAACTGTGGGAAGTGAAGCCCGAGAACCACCAGCCGGGCCTGGTCGAGCACACGGTCGGCTGGCCGCTCGACATGGGCTCGGGCGGCGGCGGTTTCATCTACCATCTGGAAAACAACCAGATCGCCATCGGCTATGTGGTTCACCTGAACTACAAGAATCCGTATCTCTCGCCCTTCGACGAATTCCAGCGCTTCAAGACGCATTATCGCGTGCGGCCCTATCTCGAGGGGGGCAAGCGCATCGCCTATGGCTCACGCGCCATCACCGAGGGCGGCCTGCAATCGATTCCGAAGCTGACCTTCCCGGGCGGCATGCTGATTGGCTGCTCGGCGGGCTTCGTCAACGTGCCGCGCATCAAGGGCTCGCACAACGCGATGAAGTCCGGGATGCTGGCCGCCGAGACGGTCTTCGCCGCGCTCAAGGGCGGTTCGGCCGGGCAGGAAGAACTCGTTGCCTACGAGGCGGCGGTGAAGGTCTCGTGGATTCACAAGGACCTCAACCGCGTCCGCAACGCCAAGCCCTTCATGAGCCGCTACGGCCAGTTTTTCGGCGCCGCGCTCGGCGTCGCCGACATGTGGATGCGCACGCTGGGCATCGGGCTGCCGTTCACGCTCAGCCATGGCAAGGCGGATTTCGCCAGCCTGAAGCCGGCAGCGGAGTGCCAGCCCATCGTCTATCCGAAGCCGGATGGCGTGATCAGCTTCGACAAGCTGTCCTCAGTGTTCCTGTCGAATACCAATCATGAGGAAGACCAGCCGGTCCACCTGCAACTCAGCGACCCCAGCATTCCGATCGCGAAGAACCTGCCGGTCTGGGCGGAACCTGCGCAGCGCTATTGCCCGGCCGGCGTCTACGAAGTGGTGCAGGGCGACTCGGGTCCGCGCTTCCAGATCAATGCGCAGAACTGCGTTCACTGCAAGACCTGCGACATCAAGGACCCGAGCCAGAACATCAACTGGACGGTTCCCGAGGGCGGTGGCGGGCCCAACTATCCCAACATGTAAGCGAAATCCGGCAGAAATTGCGCGGTCCGCCTGCATTTCGCCGCTTTCCTGTGCGGTGATCGGCGTCACCACAAAATGAGTTGCGATGCCGGGTCCGCGCTGGTCAGATGAGCCGACGCGGGCCCGGTCCCGTCCCCGTTTCCCAGGCCTTGAACGAAACCATGGTGATCCGCCGTCTTCCCGGTCGCGACAGGCTGAACCGCCCGCTCCGCTCTGCCATCGTCGTTGCGGGCCTCGCCGTTTTTCTGGCGGCCTGCGGCGGGTTGCCGCCGGGCGCACCGGGGCTAGCTGCCGCGGAAAACGGGCCGCAGTTCGACCAGCGCGTGGCCGATCCGGTCAAGACCGAATCCATCGCCGGCCGCTACCTCGCTGGCCGCTATGCGCGCTATCTGGGTGACAATGCGGCGGCGGCGGATTTCTATCGCAAGGCGCTGGCCGCCGATCCCGACAATGAGGTGCTGAAGCGCCGCACTTTCCGTCTGCTGGTCGCCGCGGGCTTCCTCGACGACGCGGTCAAGCTGGCTGCCACGATCAAGGAAGACGAGAGCGACGAAGGCTTGCCGAGCACGATGCTGGTGCTGGCCGACATCAAGGCTGGCCGCGCGGCGCAGGCCGATGCGACGCTCGACAAACTCGCGCCCACGGGTTTCAACACGCTGCTGAAGCCGGTGATGGAAGCCTGGGCCAAGGCCGGCCAGAAAAAATACGACGAGGCGATCAAGGAACTCGGCGCGCTCGGTGCCAATCCGCGCTTCCGGCCGTTCCAGGGCTTTCATGAAGCGTTGATCTTCGACATGGCGGGAAAGGCGGGCGAAGCCGAAACCGCCTATCGCCAGGGTGTTGAGAATCCACAGACGCGCTCGCTGCGCGGCGTGCAGGCCTTTGCCTCGTTCCTCGCGCGCAACAACCGCTTGGCGGAAGCCCAGGCCCTGTTCGACCAGTATCTGGCAGAAGAGAGCGACAACCCGCTGGTGATTGAGGCGCGGGCCGCGCTGAACGGCCCGGGCAAGGTGCCGCCGCTGGTCAGCGATGCGGCGGGCGGCATTGCCGAAGCGTTCTATGGCGCCGGGCGCTCCCTGCTGCAGGGCGGTTCGCGCGAGATGGCGACCGTTTACACGCAGCTCGCGCTCTACCTCAAGCCCGACTTCGACATCGCGCAGGCCTTCCTCGGTCAGATCTACGAGAGCGACGAACGCTGGCAGGATGCCATAGACACCTATCGCAAGGTGAAGCCGCAGACGCCGCTGGGCTGGGCGTCACGCCTTCAGGTGGCCCGCAACCTGTCGCGACTGGAGAAGAACGGCGAGGCGATCGCGCTGCTCAACACCATGGCGGCGGAGAAGCCGGAGCGGACCGATGCGCTGATCTTCCTCGGCGACACGCATCGCGCCGACAAGAAGTGGCTGGAGGCAATTGCCGCCTATGACCTTGCGGTCCAGCGCATCCCCGCACCCAATGGCAGCGACTGGACCCTGTTCTACTCGCGCGGCATCGCAAACGAACGGGCCAAGCGCTGGTCGCAGGCCGAGGCCGACTTTCTGAAGGCACTCGAACTACAACCGGATCAGCCGCTGGTGCTCAACTATCTCGGCTATTCCTGGATTGAGCAGAACCTTAATTTGCCCAAGGCGCGGGGCATGATCGAGAAGGCCGTCGAGTTGCGGCCACGCGACGGCTACATCGTCGACAGCCTGGGCTGGGTGCTCTATCAGCTCGGCGAATTCCAGGGTGCCGTCGACAACCTGGAACGCGCCATCGGGCTGCGTCCCGACGACCCGGTGATCAACGACCATCTGGGCGATGCCTACTGGAAAGTTGGCCGCCGCAACGAAGCACGCTTCCAGTGGAATCGCGCGCTGACCTTCAAGCCGGATGCCGAACTTATCCCCGCGATCGAACGCAAGCTTCGTGACGGCCTCTGATCGGTCGCGTCCGGGGCCCGGCGAGGCCCGGCTCGACCGATGGTTCGGCTACTACACGGCGAAGCGCATAGGCCACCAGTGGCAGCAGGTCGAATTGCTGCGCGGCCTTCCCGTGCGCTCGATCCTTGAGGTCGGACCGGCGCTCGGTCTTGTGACCGCGATGCTCGACAATGTTGGCTATGCCGTTACTACGCTTGACATCGTGCCGCGCGAGTTCGACCGGCCCGATTTGCCGCATATCGGCGCCGACCTGGTTGCGCTTGATCCGGCCGTAATCGCCGGTCACGACATCATCTTCTGCTGCGAGACGCTGGAGCACCTGCCATGGGACAGGGTACCGGGGATCCTGGCTGCCTTTCGCGCCAGCGGGGCCCGATTCCTGCTCGTCTCCGTGCCCTTTGAGGCCTTCCAGCTCGACTGGTCGCTCTACTTCAACCGTCACGCGCTGCGCCAGCGTTTCTCGATGAAGAAGCTGCGCTTCCTGAAGCGCTTCATGCCCGAGCCTGGCATGGGCCATAAGTGGGAAGTCGGCTATCGCGGGCGTTCGCTCAAGGTTTGGGAGACGGCGCTGCGCGACTCGGGCTGGCAGATCCGGCAGCGCACCTTCACGTCGCCCTGCCGTTCGGTCTTCCACCTTCTCGAAAACCCCGATTTCAGGGGCTGACCATGGCGCGCAGCAAAGCCATGCAGCTTGCCGGCGATCCGGCCGCGCTCGCCCGGTATCTCTTTCGCAAGCACATCTACCGCCGGCTTTACGTGCCGCTGAACAACGCGCTGCGCGAGGCGCTGGCGAAACCGGAGGCGGCCGTCGATGCGACATTTGGCGCCATTCGCGCCCGCACGCGGCGGCGGTCCGACATCTCGGACCACCTTCCGCTGCTGTATCGCGAGACGATAGCGCGGCGGCCGAAGCTCATGGTCGAACTCGGCACGCGGGGTGGTGAAAGCACACTGGTGCTGCTGACGGCAGCAAAGGCCTTGGATGCGCCGATGGTCAGCGTCGATATCGACGACGTCGGCGCCACGGTGAAGCAGAAGGAGCCCGACCTGACCGCGCGCTGGCGCTTCGTTCAGGCTGACGATGTCGGCTTTGCGGCGCAGTTTCCCGCTTGGTGTGCGCAGCACGGCTTGCCCGATGCCATCGACCTGCTGTTCATCGACACCAGCCATCTCTACCAGCACACTGTCGAGGAAATCGCCGCCTGGTTTCCGCGCCTTGCGCCGTCGGCCACGGTGATGTTCCACGACACGGCGATGGGCGAATACTACCGCCGGGCCGATGGCACCATCGGCCGGGGTTGGGATAATGACCGCGGCGTGATTCGCGCCATTGAAGAGGCGCTCGGTGTGCGCATCGATGAGTTCAGCCCGTTCCGTGGCACCGCGCGCGGCTGGATAGTGGAGCATCATCCGCTGTGCAACGGCTTCACGGTGCTGCGGCGCGACGCGGCCTGAAAATCACCATGGCCGCCATCCGCGAACGGGCCCGGGCCAAGGTCAATCTCGATCTTCATGTGCTGGGGCGCCGGCCAGACGGCTATCACACGGTCGATACGCTGATCGCCTTCACGGCCTTCGGCGACACGGTCGACATGGAACCGGCGCCGACGCTTTCCCTCTCGCTCACGGGACCGTTCGCCGCCGGCCTGCCGGTCGATGACGACAATCTCGTGCTGAAAGCCGCGCGCGGCCTGCAATCCCTGGCAGGCATTCGCGCCGGCGCGTCGCTGCGCGTGGCCAAGAATATCCCCGCAGCGGCGGGTCTCGGTGGCGGCTCGGCCGACGCAGGGGCCGCCCTCCGCGGTCTCTGCCGGTTGTGGCAGATCGCACCACCGGTGACGGACCTGCTGGCGCTGGCCGCCTCCCTCGGCGCGGACGTGCCCGCCTGTCTCGGCAGCCAGCCCGTGCGTGGCACCGGAACCGGCACCGATCTGGCGCCGCTGGCCCTTCCTTCCGGCGTGGGGTTCATCCTGGCCAATCCCCGCGTGTCGCTGCCGACTGCAACGGTGTTTCGCGGCCTGCGCGCTCCCTTTGGCGCCGCACCCTCCCCTCTGGTGAACGGAATGGACCGCCACGCGCTGATGACCGCGCTGGCGCTGCGCCGCAACGACCTTGAAGTCCCGGCGATCGCAGCCTGCCCAGAGATTGCCGATGTGCTGGCGGCGCTGCGTGCGCTGCCCGCCTGTTTGTTCGCGCGCATGAGTGGCAGCGGCGCCAGCTGCTTCGGAGTGTTCGACAGTCTCCCGGCGGCCGAAGCCGCGGCCGCAGCACTGGCCGCAGACCGGCCCGCCTGGTGGGTTCAGGCGACCGCGCTCGACAGCCTCGGCCCGGCCGGATAGGGAAAACGGCCATGCGCCCAGTCGTCCTGCTTTCGATCGTCCTCCTGCTGCTCACCGGCTGCGCGGGCGGCGCCGGCCTTTCCTTCGACAGCGAAGCCGATATCGAGCGGACCTGGTCGCAGGCTCTTGTGGTGATGCCGCCGGCGGCGCCGGGACAGGAACCGCGGGTAGAGCGTCTGCGTGCCTCGGGCCTGCTACAGCCGGCGCGCAGCGGGACGCGCCGGGCCCGTCTGCCGCTTGTGATCTATCTGCACGGCTGTGACGGCATCGGTGACATGCCGTTGCTGAAGGCGCTGGCGACCACGGGCTATGCTGTGATCGCGCCTGACAGCTTTGCCCGGCGTTTTCGTCCGCTGCAGTGTGATCCGGCGCGGCGCCAGGGCGGGCAGAACCGTTTCGTCTACGATTTCCGCCTGACGGAACTCACCTTCGCCCTCGAGCGGCTCGACGGACTTGACTGGATCGACTACCGCAACCTGTTCCTTGTGGGCACAAGCGAGGGCGGGGTGGCGGCGGCGCTGTTCCGGGGCCAGGTCTTCAATGCCCGCGTGATCGCGCAATGGAGCTGCCAGGGCGACCCACTGATCCGCGGTATTGGCGCCCCACCGGGTGAGCCCGTGCTTGCCCTGCTGCGCGAGGGCGATCCGTATTATGACCCCCGTAATACCCCGGCCCAACAGGGCGATTGTGGTCCCTTCCTGCTCGGGCGGCCCGATTCTCAGTCCTATGTCCTGCCGCGCAGCCGGGATGGGTTAAATCACTTTGTTTTCGATGACCCTGACGCCCTGGCCCTTGTCCTGGCGTTTGTTGATCGCAATCGGCATGTATCCAGGCGGTGACAGGGTTTGCAAGACAGAGAGTTGCATTTTTGCAACAC
>CANJEJ010000059.1 GCA_947473325.1 Alphaproteobacteria bacterium
CATCCTGCTGACGGGTGTCGGCGACCATCTCGGCATCGCCATCGCCCAGATCGAGAACCGCGAGCAGCTGGAAGAGCTGTCGCGCACCGACGAACTGACCCAGCTGTTCAACCGCCGCGCCTTTGCCGATGAAGTGGGCATGCGCTTGCGCGCGCTGCGCCGCACCGAGCGCAAGGCGGCGCTGTTCTATGTCGACCTCGACAATTTCAAGCGCGTCAACGACGTGCATGGCCACAAGCGGGGCGACGAGGCGCTGTTGGCGGTCGCGAAACTGCTGGTCGAGAACAGCCGGGCCGGCGACATCATTGCCCGCCTGGGCGGCGACGAATTCGCCATGTGGCTGGAAGAGACTGATGCGCCGGCAGGCCATTCCAAGGCCATGGCGCTGTTGCGCCTGGGCCCGAAGCTGCGCGCCTTCTCCGGCGACGAAGCCCATCCGCTCGGCATTTCCATCGGCGTGGCTGTCACCGATCCGTCGCAGGAAGAACCGCTGGTCGATCTGCTCGCCCGCGCGGACGGCGCGATGTATGTATCGAAGCGCGGTGGCAAGGGACGCTATGCGCTGTCCAGCGCGCCCGGCCAGCCGATCATCGAACAGCCGAAGAGAGCGGTCTAGACCATGTTGAACCGCCTGTTCGGCTGGGTGCAGGGCAAGGAAAAGCCCCCCATCACCTATGACGAGGAGAAGGACCTCGCCAAGGACGGCGACGTCGAACTGCGCGCCGATCTCGCCAGCCGCGAGGATGCGCGGCCGGAGATCCTGTATTTCCTGGCCGAGGACAAATCGGTCAAGGTGCGCCGGCAGGTCGCGCGCAACACCGCGACACCACGCCAGGCCGACAAGATCCTGGCCCGCGACGTCGATGACGAGGTCCGCATGGACCTCGCGCGCAAGATCGGCCGTCTGATTCCCGGCCTGTCGGAACGGGAGTCGGAAAAGCTGCAGGAACTCACCTTCGAGGTGCTCGACATCCTCGCGCGCGACCAGTTGCCCCGCGTGCGCCAGATCGTGTCGGAAGAGATCAAGCACGCCATCAACGTGCCGCCGGACATCATCAAGCGGCTGTCGCGCGACGTGGAACACATCGTCGCCGCGCCGATCCTTGAATATTCGATGCTACTTTCTGACCACGACCTGCTCGACGTCATCGCCAGTGCGGCGATGTCGGGCGTGCTGGCGTCGATCTCACGGCGGCGCAATGTCAGCGAAGAGGTGTGCGATGCCATCGTTACCGCCAATGATCCGCAGGCGGTGGCCGCGCTGCTCTCCAACCCCAGCGCCCAGATTCGCGAGGAAACCCTCGACTCCCTGATCGAACGCGCGCCCGACGAGGGCGCCTGGCACGAGCCGCTGGTGCGCCGCCCCAGCCTGTCGCAGCGCGCGTTGATGCGCATCGCGGGCTTCGTCGCCTCGTCGCTGCTCAGCATTCTGGAGGAGCGCCACGATCTTGAGCCGGAGACGCGCAAGAGTGTCGTGCAGGCGGTGCGCCGCCGCGTGAAGGAAGAGGGAAGCGAAGCGCCCGTGGCCGGGCCGAAGAAACAGGAAACCGACGACGAGGCGCGCAAGCGCGCGGTGGAGCTGCACAGGAAGGGCAAGCTTGACGACGAGACGGTGCGCTCGGCGGCGGAGATGGGCCAGCGCACCTTCCTGCACCATGCGCTCGCCCTGCGGTCGCGGCTGGAACCGGCCGTCGTCGAACAGATCGCCCGTTCGCAATCAAGCCGGGCGATCACCGCACTGACCTGGTCGGCGGGCCTCGCCATGCGCACGGCGATGGCGCTGCAGAAGCACTACGCCCGGCTGCCGTCGGCAGCGATCCTTAACGCCCGCAACGGCGTCGCCTATCCGCTGACCGAGGAAGTGATGAGCTGGTATATCGACTATTTCGAGGCCAACCCGGCGGGCAAGTGATCGACGGCTCTTTTTTTGAGCGGGCAGGTTTCTTCCACCAGTCAGGCTGCGGCGCGGCCAGCCTGATCAACCACGCCCTTAGTCGTTGGTAATCATCGTGCCGATGCCGTGCTCGGTGAACACCTCGAGCAGCAGCACATGCGGGATACGGCCATCCAGGATGTGGGCGGCGCGGGCGCCACGCTGCACGGCGTCGAGGCAGGTTTCCACCTTGGGAATCATGCCGCCGCTGATCGTGCCGTCCATCTGCAGCGACAGCGCCGTCTTCGGCGTCAGCCTGCTGATCAGATTTTTCTGCTTGTCGAGCACGCCCCGGACGTCGGTCAGCATCATCAGCTTGCTCGCGCGCAAGGCACCGGCGATGGCACCCGCCGCCGTGTCGGCGTTGATGTTGTAGGTCTGGCCATCCTCGCCCACGCCGATCGGCGCGACCACGGGGATGATGTCGGAGTCGCGCATCACTTCCAGGATGCGGGTGTTGACGCGCATCGGCTCGCCGACGAGGCCAAGATCCAGCACCTTCTCGATGTTCGAATCGGGATCGCGCGTCGTGCGCGTCAGCTTGCGCGCCCCGATCAGGCTGCCATCCTTGCCGGACAGGCCCGCGGCCATGCCCCCTTCGCTGTTGATGCTTTGTACGATCTGCTTGTTGATCGACCCGCAGAGAACCATCTCCACGATCTCGACGGTCGCCGCATCGGTCACGCGCAGGCCATCAACGAAATTGCTCTTGATCTGCAGGCGGTCGAGCATCGACCCGATCTGCGGCCCACCGCCATGCACCACCACGGGGTGGATGCCGACCTGCTTCAGCAGGACGATGTCCTGGGCGAAGGTGCGGGCAAGCGAGCCATCGCCCATCGCATTGCCGCCGAACTTGATGACGAAGGTCTCGCCGGCGAAGCGGCGCATGTAGGGAAGTGCTTCCGACAAGGTGCGCGAGGTTGCCGCCTGGGCGTCGGAAATGACGGGGGGTGCTTTGTCAGCCATGGCTTGCCTTATAGCCAAATCAGGCGGGGCCAGCCAGCATCGCCAGCGAGGCGCGCAGCTCAGGCAGGCCCAGACCGGTGCGGGCGCTGGTGATGGCGACGTAGGGATAGGCCGCGGTGTGCGGCCGCATGGCCTCCTGCAGCGCAGCCATCACGGTCTTCAGCTCATTGGCCGTCATCTTGTCGGCCTTGGTCAGCACGACCTGGTAGACGACGGCGGCCTCGTCCATCAGTCCCATCACGTCATGGTCGCTGGGCTTCAGCCCGTGGCGCGAATCGACCATCAGGCAGACGCGGCGCAGGCCGGGGCGGCCGCGCAGGTATTGGCGGATCAGGGTGTTCCACGCCGCCGATTTGCTCTTCGACACTTTGGCATAGCCGTAGCCCGGCAGGTCGACGAGCGTCAGCGCGGTGCCAAGCTTGAAGAAGATGATTTCCTGGGTGCGGCCGGGCGTGTTCGAGGTGCGTGCGATGCTCTGGTTGACCAGCGCGTTGATCAGGCTCGACTTGCCGACATTGGAGCGCCCGGCAAAGGCGATCTCGGTCAGACCGACGGGCGGCAGGGCATCGGTGGAATTGGCGGCGGCAACGAACTCGATGCCGCCGACGAACATCCGCCGCGCGTCTTCGATCTGGGCGGCGTCGAAGATCTCGGCGGCGGGTGCGTCTGTCACGGCGTCAGCCGGCGGCCGGATTCTTCACCCCGGCCCGGCGCATGATCACCCATTGCTGGGCGATCGACAGCAGGTTGTTCCAGGTCCAGTAGATCACCAGGCCGGCGGAGAACTGCGCCAGCATGAAGGTGAATACGATCGGCATCAGCATGAAGATGCGTGCCTGCATCGGATCGGTCGGCTGCGGGTTCAGCTTCTGCTGCAGGAACATGCTGACGCCCATCAGCACCGGCCAGGCGCCGAGCCCGATCACGCCGCCGGCGGCGAGGAAGGTCGGCAGGTCGAAGCCCGGGATGCCGATCTGCGCGCCGATCCAGGGCAGCAGGCCGAACAGGTTCCACACAGTCGTCGGGTCATGCGCCGACAGATCGTGAATCCAGCCGAAGAATGGCGCGTGGCGCATCTCGATGGTTACGAAGAGCACCTTGTAAAGCGCGAAGAAGACCGGGATCTGCACCAGGATCGGCAGGCAGCCGGAGACGGGGTTCGCCTTCTCCCGCTTGTACATCGCCATGATTTCCTGCTGCATCTTCTGGCGGTCGTCCTTGAAGCGCTCCTGAATGCGCTTCATCTCGGGCGCCAGCACCTTCATCTTCGCCATCGCCTTGTAGGAGCGGTTGGCGAGCGGGAAGAACAGCGCCTTGACGACGACGGTCAGTAGCAGGATCGCGAGGCCGAAATTGCCGAGGATGCCCTGGAAGAACTGCAGCACTGAGAACATCGGCTTGGTCAGGAAGAACAGCCAGCCGAAATCGACCGCGCGGTCGAACAGCGGCAGCTTGAGGTTGTCGCGGTAGTCATCCAGCAGGCGCACGACCTTGGCGCCCGCGAACAGCCGGTTGGTCGTTTCGCTGCTCGTACCGGGTGCCACGGTGATCCCGGCCGTGGCGATGTAGTCGACCTGGTAGTTGTCGACCGCGCCCTCGGCCCAGTGATAGGCGGTCGCCTTCATCGCCATGGCCTGGTCAGGCACGAGCGCGGCGAGCCAGTATTTGTCGGTAATGCCCAGCCAGCCGCCGGTGCTGGTGAATTCCCGGCGCCCGTCGTCTTCCAGCCCGTCGTATTTGATCTGTTCCAGCGTGCCGCGCATCACGCCGACCACGCCTTCGTGCAGGATGAAGAAGTCGAGCGTCGGCGGGCGGCCAACGCGCTTCACCAGCCCATAGGGATACAGCGTCACCGGCGCGCTGGTGCGGTTCTCGACCTTCTGGGTGATGGTGAACATGTAGTTGGCGTCCAGCGCGATCGTCTTGGTGAAGACAAGGCCGGTGCCGTTGTCCCAGGTCATTACCACCGGGGCACCGACAGTCAGGCGGTCGCTCGCCGTGTTCCACGGGGTCTGCGCATTTGGCGCCGCCTGGCCGCTGTCGGCGGCGGGTGTCCAGCCGAATTCGGCGTAGTAGGGAGAGGCCGTGCCGTTGGGCGACAGCAGCACCACCTCCGGGCTGCCGGGATCGATGGTCTCGCGGTACTTCACCATCGTCAGGTCGTCGATGCGGCCGCCGACGCGGGCGATCGAGCCATGCAGGCTCGGCGTGTCGATGCGGATGCGCGGCGATTCGGCGAGCACGCTCTGGCGGTCGCGCGGACCGGCCGGGATCACGCGGTTGGCCGGCGCGCCGGGGATGGCCTGCGGGGCGCCGGGCTGGCCCGGTTGCGTGCCCGGCGCCTGCGCCGGTTCGCTGCGCTGCTGCGCTACCTGGGCTTCGCGCTTGGGTGCGTCGTAGAAGAACTGGAAGCCGAGCAGGATGGCGACCGACAGCGCGATCGCCGCGATGAGATTTTTGGACTCAAGCATCGGGCTTACCTAGTGGTGCCGGCAGCGGCCCGCGGAAGGCGGGCCGGCCTGGTGTTCGGGATGGGGATCGGGGACGGGGTCATAGCCGAAGCCGCCCCAGGGATGACAGCGCGCGAGCCGCCGGATGGCGAGCCAGCCGCCGCGCAGCGCGCCGTGTTTTTCCAGCGCCTCGACGGCATAGGCCGAGCAGCTCGGGTTGTAGCGGCAGTTGGCGCCCAGCACGGGCGACAGCACCCATTGATAGGTCAGGACGAGAAGGCGCAGGACAAAGGCGAGCGGCGACATCACGATTCCTGCTTCTGCGGCGCGGGGCCGGTGGCCCCCAGCCTTGTCAGGGCAGCGGTCACATCGCCAACCAGGGCCGGGAATGGCCGCGTCAGCGTGGCCTGGCGGCCAATCAGGACGAAATCGAAGCCGGCGCGTGCCTGGCCGGGCATCGCGGCGGCGGCGGCGGCGCGCAACCGGCGGCGGGCCCGGTTGCGGATGACCGACCCGCCGACCTTTCGGGTGACGGTGAAACCCACGCGGATGTCGGCATCCGGGGTTCCGTCGGCGGGCATGCGGTCGGCTTGAACGATCACGCCGGGTGCTGCCCATTTCCGGCCGCTCGCGGCGACCCTCAGGAAATCGGCCCGTTTGCGCAGGCGCCCCATCCGTTGCGGCACGGGGACCCGCGGCGGATCAGGCGCTCAGGCGCTTGCGGCCCTTGGCGCGGCGGCGGTTCAGGACAGTGCGGCCGCCGGCGGTGGCCATGCGGGCGCGGAAACCGTGGCGGCGCTTCCGCACCAGTTTGCTCGGCTGGTAGGTTCTCTTCACGGTCCGTCTCCAACAGACAAAAGCGGCCAAACCCCTTGCAGGGGGCCGGAAAATGCAAGGCCCGCTGTATAAGGGCTGGCCTCCGGCGAGTCAATTGCGCCCATGGCGGTCATGTACGCAAATAACGTCCAGATGGGCGGCCAGGGTGGCGGGCCAAGCCCGCTTCTGATATCCCCAAAGCAATGCGGATGCCATCAAATCGCTGGTTTCCCTGGTCGAGCAGCCTGTCGGCCCGGCTGCTCGTGCTGACGCTGAGCTTCGTCATGATCAGCGAAGTGCTGATCTATGTCCCGTCGGTCGCCCGATTCCGGCTCGATTATCTGCACGAACGCGTGACGGCCGCCCAGCTGGCGGCGACGGCGGCCAGCGCCACGCCGGTGAGCGGCCTGACGCCCGAGGTGGAGCAGAACCTGCTCGACCGCGCCGGCATCCAGGCCGTGGTCATCAAGCGGCCCGAGACCCGCACCCTGCTGCTCGGCACCTCGGCCGAAACGCCGCCGACGGTGGCGAAAAGCTACGACCTGCGCGACACCGACCGCTGGCAGCAGCTTGAGGACGCCTTTGTCGCGCTGGTCAGCACCGGCCGCACCATCCGCGTGGTCGACAAGGCGCTGGAAGGGCCAGGAACGCTCGTCGATATCGTGCTCGACGAGGAATCGTTGCGCGCCGAGATGTTCGCCTACTCGCGCCGCGTGCTCGGCGTGTCGCTGCTGATCTCGGCCATCACCGGCGCGCTCGTCTTCCTCAGCCTCAACCTTCTCTTCGTGCGGCCGATGCGGCGCATCACGCAAAGCCTGGCCGCCTTCCGCGAGGCGCCGGAAAAGGCACTGGCCGCGGTGGTTTCGGGCCGCAGCGATGAAATCGGCGTGGCCGAGCGCGAATTGCAAAGCATGCAGGAAGAGCTGCGCTCGCTGCTGAAACAGAAGCAGCGCCTCGCCGATCTCGGCACGGCGGTCAGCAAGATCAACCACGACCTGCGCAACATCCTCGCAACCGCGCAGCTGGTGTCCGACCGTCTGTCCGTCAGCGGCGACCCCGAGGTGCGCCGCATCGCGCCCACCCTGGTGTCTGCGATCGACCGCGCGGTGGAGCTCTGCTCGACCACGCTGCAGTTTGGCAAGGCGGAAGAACCGGCGCCGCGCCGCACCGGCTTTGCCCTGCGCCAGCTTGTCGATGACGTCGGCACCGCTTTGGGCCTGGGCACGGGCACCGGGCCGCACTGGCGCAACGACGTGCCGGACACGCTGATGATCAGCGCCGACCGCGAGCAACTTTTCCGCGCGCTGATGAATCTCGGCCGCAACGCCACGGAGGCGTTCGGCGACCGCAGCGACGGCGTCATCGCCGTGGCCGCCGCCTATCTGTCGAGTCACGTCACCATCGACATTTCGGACAACGGGCCGGGCGTACCCGAAACCGCGCGCAAGAACCTGTTCCTCCCCTTCAAGGGCACGGCGCGCTCGGGCGGCACCGGCCTTGGCCTCGCCATTGCGCGCGACCTCATCCGGGGCCATGGCGGCGACCTGACGCTGCATCGCACGGGCGCGTCGGGCACCACCTTCCGGCTTGAGTTCCCTGCCAACATCCACGAGATTCGCACGCGCATCGGCCGCGAACAGTCGGCCTGACCTTTTCCGCGCGGCAGTCTCCATGGCCTGGGATCCCGATCTCTACCTGACCTTTCGCGCCTATCGCGAGCGCCCGGCGCTCGACCTTCTCGCGCGGGTCGATCTCGATGCCCCGGCGATCGTCTATGACCTGGGCTGCGGCACCGGCGACATGGCGCGTCACATGGCGGCGCGCTGGCCCGGCGCGCAGGTCACGGGCATCGACTCTTCGCCGGACATGCTGGCGAAGGCCCGTGCCGGCGGCGGCCGCGTCACCTGGCAGCAGGCCGATGTCGCCACGTTCCGGACCGATCAGCCGGCCGACCTCTTGTTCACCAATGCCGTCTTCAACTGGGTGCCGCACCACGACCAGGTGCTGCCGCGCATGATGCAGTCGCTGGCGCCGGGCGGGCTGCTCGCGCTGCAGATGCCGCGCATCTATGAACAGGCGGCGCAGCGCGAGATCGCCGCGGCGGTACTGGAAGGCCCGTGGCGCGACCGCCTGCACGCGGAATTCCTCGACCAGCCGGTACAGCCGCCAGACACCTATTATCCGATCCTCGCGCCGCACGCGCGCAGCGTCGATATCTGGGAAACCAACTACATCCATGTGCTGACGGGCGACAATCCGGTGCTGACCTGGATGGCCGCAACGGCACTGCGGCCGTTCTACGACACGCTGCAGGGCGAGGAACGGCAGCGCTTCGAAGACGATGTCGCGGCCCGCATCCGGCAGGCCTACCCGAAGGAAGCCGATGGGCGCACGCTGTTCCCGCTGCAGCGCCTGTTCATCATCGCGCGTCGCTAGTCGCCCAGCGCGACGCCTTCGCGGCGGGCGTCGGCGCCGCCCCACAGTCCACGATGGTCGACGGCGATGGCCTGCAGCCCGCTGTTCAGCGGCGCGACGGTCACGCGATGGCCGCGCGCCTGCAACGCCGGGCCAAGGGCTTCCGCGCCCGTCCCTTTCTCCAGCTCCGTGTCGCCATTGCGGTTCAGGATGTTGGGCAGGTCGATGGCGGCCTGCGGGTCTAGCCCCTGCTCGATCACGCCGATGATCGTCTTCACCGTGTAGCCGATGATGCGCGCACCGCCGGGAGATCCGGTCACCAGCCGCAGGCGGCCGTCGCCCGTGGTGACAAGGGTGGGCGACATCGAACTGCGCGGACGCTTGCCCGGCTCCACCCGGTTCGCCACCGGCACGCCGTCGCGCGTGGGCACAAGCGAGAAGTCGGTGAGCTGGTTGTTGAGCAGAAAGCCGCGCACCATCATGCGTGAGCCGAAGGGCGATTCGACACTCGACGTCATCGACACCGCGTTGCCATTGGCATCGACGATGCTGACATGGGTGGTGCCGGTCAGTACGCCGCCCGTGTCGCCGGCGTAAAGGTGGGCGCGGCGAAAGGGCGGTTGTCCTGCCTGCGCCACCGTCATGCTTTTCTCGTCGCGGATCAGGCGGCTGCGCGGCCGCAGGTAGCCCGCGCTCAGCAGGCCGGCCACCGGCACATCGACAAAGTCGGAGTCGGCGACATATTTGTCGCGGTCGGCGAAGGCGAGGCGGCTCGCTTCAGCCAGCAGGTGGGCGCCGTCGGCGTCGTCCAGTTTCTTCTGCCGCAGGTCCCAAGGCTGCAGCAGGCCGAGGATCTGCAGCGTGGCGATACCGCCTGATGTCGGCGGCGGCATGCCACACACCTTATGCAGGCGATAGAAGCCGCACAGGGGTTCGCGGCGCTTGGCGGCATAGGCGGACAGGTCTTCGGTGCTCAGAAGACCGGGGTTGATTGGGGTATTGCGCACGGCCACCACCACAGCGCGGCCCACTGGCCCTTCGTAAAAAACATCGACGCCTTCATTGGCGATCAGGCGCAGCGTATCGGCGAGCGGCCGGTTGATCACGCGCTCGCCCATCTGCCGCGGCGCGCCGTTTCGGTCGTAGAAATAGTTCTGTGTCTCGACAAAGGTCGCCAGCATGCGGTCGTCGCGAATCGACTCGTGCAGGCGCGGCGAAATCGGGAAGCCTTCCTCTGCCAGCTGGATCGCGGGCAGGAACAGATCCTTCCAGGGCAGCCGGCCATGCGCCTGGTGGGCAAGCTCCAGCATGCGCAACACGCCGGGCGTGCCGACCGAGCGCCCACCCAGGACCGCATCGTCGAAACGACGCGGCGAGCCGTTGGGCAGCAGGAACAGGTCGCCACGCGCCGCGGCGGGCGCGGTCTCGCGGCCGTCATAGGCGTCGATCTTTTTCCCCGCGCGGCTGTAGTGCAGCAGGAAGGCGCCGCCGCCGATGCCCGACGACTGCGGTTCGACCAGGGTCAGGACCATCTGCACGGCGATGGCGGCATCCACCGCGCTGCCGCCCCGGCGCAGGATCTCCCGGCCGGCATGGGCGGCAAAGGGGTTGGCCGCGGCGACCATGTGATGGGCAGCGAACACAGGCTCGCCGGCCCGGGCCGGGACCGCCAGCAGGCCGGTCAGCACGCAGGCAAAGATGATCGGAATCCGCCGCCAGCACCCTGGTTCCATGCCCCATTGTCGGGCCGCGCCGGGCCGTTTCCAAGCGTTGACCAGGGGGTGACGTAACGATACTGTCACATCGTTTGCTGCGCTGCACAATGCAGCTGTGTGCGGAGCACAATTGAATGACGATCCGGCCCGGCCCGCGCAATGCGATCACCGATGTCGATGGCATTGCCGTCGGCAGCGCTGATGATTCGGGACTGCGCTCGGGTGTCACGGTCGTCCTGCCGGCCGAGCCGGCAGTGGCCGCGGTCGATACCCGCGGCGGCGCCCCGGGTACCCACGAAACCGATCTTCTCAACCCCGCTAACCTCGTCGATCGCGTCGATGCGGTGGCGCTCAGCGGCGGTTCGGCCTTCGGGCTGGAAGCGGCCGCAGGCGTGATGGGCTGGCTCGCCGCACGCGGGCGTGGCTTCGCGGTCGGATCGGCGCGCGTGCCCATCGTGCCCGCCGCCATCATCTTCGACCTGCTCAATGGCGGACAGAAGGACTGGGGTGCGATGCCGCCCTATCGCGATCTCGCGCGCCGGGCCTGCGATGCGGCGGGGATGGAAATCGCGCTGGGCAATGTGGGCGCGGGTTTCGGGGCCAAGGCCGGCAAGCTGAAGGGTGGGCTGGGCACCGCGTCTTTCGTCACGGACGATGGCATCCAGGTCGGCGCCGTGCTTGTCGCCAACCCTTTCGGCGCGGTGACGATTCCGGGTACCGGCACGCTGTGGGGATGGGAACTGGAACGCGACGGCGAATTCGGTGGCCAGCCCGCGCCGCGCGGCCCCATCGCGCCGGGTGATCTCGACTATGCAGTTCCCGCGCCGGTCGGCGGCCAGACAACCATCGGTGTCGTCGCCACCAACGTGGCCCTGACCAAGGCGCAGGCGACGCGCATCGCCATCATGGCGCAGGACGGACTCGCCCGGGCGATCCGCCCCGTGCACACGCCGCTCGACGGCGACACGATCTTCGTCCTGTCCACCGGACGCCGTCCGCTCGCCGAGCCCGTGCCGCTGATGCTGGCGCGCATCGGCATGCTGGCAGCCGACTGTGCCGCGCGCGCTATTGGCCGCGCTGTCTTCCACGCCGAAAGCCTCGGCGAATTTCCGTCCTATCGCAGTATCCATGGCGCGGCCCTGCGCCAGGGGAAGTAAGGGGAAACTTCATGTTCGTTCGTATGTTGCTCGCCACCACCGCGCTCGGCACCGCCCTAGGCCTTGCCGCCCTGCCGGCCCTTGCCGCGGGCGATTCGCTCGTCATCGGGCAGATACTCGAGCCGGTCGGTCTTGATCCCACGATCCGGTCGGAAGCGGCGATTGCGCAGGTGACGCTCTACAACATCTATGAGGCCCTGACGCGCATCGACGAAACCGGCGCGGCTGGCCCCGGCCTTGCCACGAACTGGACCATCGCGCCCGACTTCAAGACGGTGACGCTGAAGCTGCGCCCGGGCGTGAAATTTGCCGACGGCACTGCTTTCGATTCGGCGGATGTGAAGTTTGCCTTCGAGCGCAACGCGTTCGAAGGCAGCACCAACAAGCGCAAAGCCTATTTCACCAACATGGCGTCGATCGCCACGCCCGATCCGCTCACCGTAGTCATCACGCTGAAGCAGGCGAACCCGCAGTTCCTCTTCAACATGGGCGAAGAGGTGTCGGTCATCGTGGCGCCGGAAACGGCGGCGACCAACGCGGATTCCCCGGTTGGCACCGGTCCCTACAAGGTGGAACGCTGGGTCAAGGCGGACTCCGTCGTGCTCGGTCGCAACCCGAATTATCGCGAACCCGGCGCGGTGAAGCTGAACCGCGTCACGTTCAAGTTCATCAACGACGGCGCCGCCCAAGTGGCGGCACTGCTGGCGGGCGACGTCGAATACTTCCCCTTCTTCGGCTCGCCGGAAACGCTCGGAGTGTTCGAACGCGATCCGCGCTTCGAGGTCATGGCGGGATCGACGGAAGGCGAGACTGTCCTTGCCATTAACAACAAGCGCGGTGCGCTCGGCGATCGCCGCGTGCGTCAGGCGATCTCCCATGCGCTCGACCGCAAGGAAATCATCCAGGGGGCACAGGCGGGTTACGGCGTGCCGATCGGTAGCCATTTCGCGCCGCATCACAAAGCGTATGTCGATCTCACCGGTGTCTATCCGTACGATGTGGCCCGCGCCAAGCAGTTGTTGTCCGAAGCCGGCTACCCGGAAGGCCTCTCGCTCTCGCTGACGCTTCCGCCTCCGCCCTATGCGCGGAAAAGCGGTGAGATCATCGCGGCCCAGCTTGCCAGGGCGGGAATTACGGCGCGTATCGAGCAGGTGGAGTTCGCCCAGTGGCTCGAAGGCACCTTCACCCAGAAGAACTACGACCTCAGTATCATCGCGCACGTAGAACCGCTCGACATCGGCGTCTACGCCAATCCGAACTATTACTTCCAGTACGACAACTCCGCCTTCCGGTTGTGGATGGAAAAGGCGGATTCCGCGGTGAACGAAGCAGATCGCAACCGCTACCTGCAGCAGGCGCAGCGACTGCTTGCCTATGACGCCGTCAACGGCTTCCTGTTCCAGCTGCCGAAGCTGTCGGTCGTGCGCAAGGGCCTGAAGGGCACCTGGAAGAACGCGCCGATCTTCGTCAACGATCTCGCTGCCATGTCTTGGAATTGACGACGCAATACCGCAACAAAAAAAGGCCCGCTCGAAAGAGCGGGCCTTTTGATTCGATGCGCTAAGCGACTAGCGAACGTAGATGTGAACTTCGTTCGCGAAGGCTTCGCCGCTGGTGGCGGAGGAAATGTTCACCCGGTTGCCCGGCAGGCCCATGTCGGTCAGCGACCGCAGCACCTGCTCGGCATATTGCTTGGACCGGTTGCCGGCGAGCGAGACTTCGGCGGGCGAGCCCCGGTTCGGCGCGACGGCCACCAGGTCGAACTGGGCGGTCGGCCGCTGTTCAACGGCGCGGCTGACGGCGGAGTAGAGCGCCTGCTGATAGGGCACGTCCGGGCGGTCGAAGCGGATGACGACGAGCGGGCGGCGGCTGCCGATCGCCGCCGCCGGTGCGCCGCGCGTCGGCGGGCCGAAGGAGGCGAGCGATTGCGGTGCCGCGCTCAGCTGCGCGGCCGAGAAGGCGCGGTTGGCCAGGCTCGGCCCGAACATCTCACCATTCTTGATGGCCAGCGACAGCGTGGTCAGGTTCGACCGCTCGTTGCCGACATAGGCTGTCTGGCGGCTGACGTCGTCCGACAATTCATTGAGCAGCCGGTCGATCAGGACGACGGTGCGGTTCGTCTCGTCTTCCAGGATGGCAAGCTGGCGATGGTCTTCGTCGATGGCGCCGGCGAGGCCGAAGGTCGCCCGCGTGCTTTCCAGGAGGAAGGCCGAGAAGGCGGAGTCGTTGGCGACCGAGTTGGCCAGGCTGTTGAGCTGGTTGATCTCGCCCGCAAGGCGGTCGAGTTCGGCCTGGGCCAGGTTCCACTGGTTCACCAGCACCGGGTTGCCCGGCGTGGTGCCGACCTGCAGGCGCGTCGTCACGGCGGCAATCGTCGCGTGATAGCGCTGCGAGGTGCCGACCAGCTGGTTGCGCACCTGCTGCAGGCGTTCGTTCTGGGTGTTGATGTTGCTTTGCAGGGTCGACAGCTCGCCGCGCAGCTGCTGCACCTTCTGGCCGACAAAGGTGCCGGTGTTGGTGAAGGGCGGGATCTGGCTGGACTGGAAATTGGTGGTGCCGAGTGTCGGCGGCAGCGGGGCCGGGCTCAGCGGGCTCTGGTCGACCGTTGGCGTCTGCGCGATCTGGACCGTCTGCGGGACGGTGGCGGCGCCCGAAGGCCCGGCGGCAACCGGCGGAGGGGCCCGGCGCGCGGCCGAACGGCTTGGGAAAAGGGTGTCCGAAACAGTCGAGCAGCCCGCCAAAAGGCAGACCGCGCTCAGAACGGCAATTCGTTTGGAGTTCAGTACCATGCCCCGAAATACCGTCAGCGATGCGTGCAGCGCATGGTGCAAGCCCCCAGCACCGTCAGCGTCCGCGTCATGCCCGTTGCCTTTTTGTCGTTACACGTCAATTGGCTATTAGGGCTAGCCGGGAGCTCACTTGAAGAAAGACACTCGTGCGATCTTAACCAAGGACCAAAGACCTCACAAGCAACATCTGCCGCAAATCCATGTATTTACGGGTGGTGTGCTTTGGCGGACGCGGGGGGCCAGGATCGCTTGCGGCAGCAGGGCGAAACGATTAGTGTCCGCCCCCTGCCAACGCCCCCCGGGGTTCGGCACCGCCTTGGCACTGCGCTCGTAGCTCAGCTGGATAGAGCATCAGACTACGAATCTGAGGGTCGGGAGTTCGAATCTCTCCGAGCGCGCCAATCGCCCCGAGGCCAGCATCCAAGCCTCATGTGGCACCTTAATACCGGCCTATCCGATCGCACAGACAGGCCTGGAGCCAGCGAACAGGCGCTATTCGGCCGCTTGCTGTCGCTGTCCCGACCGCCACAGCACAATCACGCCCGCCACCGCTGACAGGACCGATGCGGCGAAGACCGCGATCTTGGCGGCATCGAAGTCACCTGCCGCCGGGAAGGCCTGGCCGGCGATGAAGAGCGACATGGTGAAGCCGATGCCGGCCAGCCCGCCGGCGCCGATCAGCTGGCCCCAGGAATACTCTGCGGGCTTGACCGCCAACCTGAGCCGCACCGCCAGCAGCGAGGCGAGCACCAGTCCCACCGGCTTGCCGACGAACAGGCCGAGGATGATGGCGGCGGCCAGCAGGCCATGGCTGTCGAACACCGCAAGGCTCACGGCCACGCCGGCATTGGCCAGGGCAAAGACCGGCAGGACCAGATAGCTCGACCACGGCTCGATATGGCGCAGCGTGCGGTCGGCGGGCGATTCGATGCGGTCGTGGATCGCATCCAGTGCCCGCAGGGCGGGCAGCGAGGGGCCGTGACGAAGGACTTCGTCGCCCGACAGGGATTCGGCCTGCACGATGGTGTTGGCTTGGACCATCAGCGTCCGCAGGTTCGGCGGCGGCCGGGTGGGGGTGAACAGTGCCAGCAGCACGCCGGCGAGCGTGGCGTGCAGGCCGCCGGCATGAACCGCGGCCCACAGCGCGAAGCCGACGACGGCATAGGGCAGGGCGCGATAGACACCCGCGCGGTTCAGCAGCACGAGGACGAGCGTCAGTCCCGCCGCCACCGCCAGCCAGCCCAGGTCGAGATCGCCGGAATAGAAGATTGCCACCACGATGATGGCGCCGATGTCGTCGACGATGGCGGCTGCGGTCAGGAAGATGCGCAACTCGATCGGCACGCGATGGCCCAGCATGACGATCAGCGCCACGGCAAAGGCGGTGTCGGTCGCCATTGGCACGCCCCAGCCCTGCGCCAGCGGCCCGGCCGGGATGACGAGAATATAGAGCAGGGCCGGCACCACCATGCCGCCGATCGCGGCGGCGACCGGCAGCGCGGCGCTGCGCCGGCTGGCGAGATGGCCGACGGTGAACTCGCGCTTGATCTCGAGGCCGACGACCAGGAAGAAGATTGTCAGCAGCCCGTCGTTGATCCAGTGGCGCAGCGACATCTGGAAGATGGTGTCGCCAAGGCTGATGCCGAGCGGCGCGTGCCACATCGCCTCGAAGGCGGGCCCCATCGTGGTGTTCATCAGCACGACGGCGACGATGGAGGCGAGCAGCAGCAGCGCGCCGGTCGAGGGCGCCCAGCTCGCAAAGGCCAGCGCAGCCGAGCGCACGCGATGGCCGAGCGAACCAAGCATCGCATCGGAAAACGATGCTTCGTCCCAGGGGCCGTCATAGCGCCGGCTGTTGATGAAGAAGGTCGGGGTGAAGGTGACGCCGCCGGCCCGCGCGCTCCGTTCGTCGGCGGCGACGCGTTCGGCGGCATTGCTGGCGACGGCTTCGGCATGTTCGGGCGCCGTCTCGGCAAGGCCAAGATCGCGCGCTACGACCTGCAGGTCTTCCTCGGTGAGTGTCTCCGACCGTGTCATCAGGGCGATGTGCACGTCCCAGAAGCGCTCCGGCTCGCAGGATTCGGCGAGCTCCGCGGCGCGGCGGGCGAGGTCGCTGCCGGTGATCGGCCGGTGACGGAAGACATAGCGCAGCCGGTCGCCGAACTGGTCG
>CANJEJ010000060.1 GCA_947473325.1 Alphaproteobacteria bacterium
CACGGCCACTCGGTCTTGCTGGAGGGAACCCTAGGCGGTCAGCGTTTAAAAAAGCCCTAACCCGGCTGGCGCTTTCTGCGCCGCGACGAAAAGACTTACCGTTTCAGCCGCACGACTTCGTCGAGCAGCTCGTCGGCGGTCGTGATGATGCGGCTGGCCGCCGAAAAGGCCTGTTGCGTCACGATCATGCGGGTGAATTCCTCCGCAAGATCGACGGTCGAGGCTTCGATCGATGCAGAGGAGACGAGACCGGCGGCGCCAACGCCCGCTTCCTGCAGCACGAAGGAGCCGGAGCGATCGGTTTCCACGAAAGTGTTGCCGCTGCGCGCCTCAAGACCGTTCGCGTTGGAGAATGTGGCGATCGGCAGCTTGTAGATGGCACGCGTGATGCCGTTGTCGAAGTTCGCCGTCACCACCCCCAGGTCGTCGATGGTCACGCCGGTGAGCTGGCCGAACACCGCGCCGTTGACGTCGAAGTCGATGAGCGCCGACGGCGCATCGAGCTGCGTCAGTCCGTCGACGCCGCCATCAGTGCCAAAGTCGATGGTGATCGACTGGTTGTCGATGCCGAGGTCGGGCAGCCAGGGGATGGTGATGGGATCGGTCAGCGCGGTCGAGGTGTTGGTGAGATCGATCGAGCCATCCGTGTTGAACATCGTCATGCCGGATGCGAGCAGGCCATTGGTCGCCGTCGTCTCCGTGGCGGGTTCGATATAGGCCTCGGTGTACCAGCGGTTGGCGAATTGCGACTTGATGTAGGCGAAGGTCAGGGTGTGCGATCCGCCCTTGGAGTCGAAGATCTGCACGCTGCGCTCGAAGTCCGGCGTCTCGGTGCCGGCGGCCAGCTCGCCCGCGGTATAGGTCGCGGGTGTCGTCGTCGAGGCGGCGCCGAAGAGGTTGGCGGCGCCGGTGCCCGCGATGGTCAGCGTGTTGGCCGGGTCGCCGGTCACCGTCAGGGTCGTGCCCGTGACGGACGCGGCTATGCCGTCGACCGCGTTGATCAGTGCAGAGAGCTGGTTCAGCGTCTGGAACTGGTTGCCGGTGGGTGTGCCTGCGGCCAGGAAGGTGAAGGTGCTGGTGGTGCCCGAACCGCTCTGCACGGTGATGGTGTTGCCGTTGGCGAGGGCCGGGGTGGCCGCGGTCAGGTTGGTGTCAGCCGAGGCCATAGTCGGCGTCGAGAAGTCCTGCGGGCCGGTCACCGTGACGGCCTGCGAGGACTGCAGGTTGGCCTGCAGGCTGATGTCGGTCGTGGCGGCTGCCGTGCCGGTCAGGTTGGCGATGTTCACCGTTTCCGTCGCGGTCAGCGAGCTGCGGTTGGTGGTGATGGCGCCGTCCTCGTCGATCGCCCAGCCGCGCAGGTAGAAGCCGGCGGCGTTGCGCAGGTTGCCGGCCTCGTCCGGCTCGAACTGGCCGGCGCGGGTGTACTGGAAGGTGCCCGTCGTCGACGTGGGGTCCGAGATGTCCGACACCAGGAAGAAGCCCTGGCCGACAAGGCCCATATGGGTGTTGGTCGCCGACGCCGTCAGCAGGCCCTGGCGGTCGATCAGGCTGCGCACGGCCGTCTTGACGCCGCCCGGCGTGTAGAAGGTCGCCGTCGGCGGCGTGGTGACCAGCGTGGCAAAGCGCGTCTCGGTGCGCTTGTAGCCCACGGTGTTCACGTTCGAGATGTTGTCGGCGATGGTGCCCATCGCCTGGGCGTTTGCGTTCAGCCCGGAGACGCCGGAAAACAACGCGCCAAAGATACTCATCTGTTACTCCTGTAAGCGCTGGCGCCGGTTCTCCGGCAGGCCGTGCGCCATCGGGCGAGGGATCCCCCCGCCGATTAACCCTGTGTGCTCGTCGTCGCGGCGGCGTCGCGCGCCGTCAGAATGCTGGAGAGCGGAATCTTGACCCCACCGATGTCGAGCATGTTGACGCCCTGCTCGGTGAGAATGCCGTCGGCCAGGCCATACATGGTGGTGGTCACATCGACCGACTCGCCATCCTTGTTCTTGGCCGCGACCGACAGCGTGTAGAGCCCCTCGGGCTGCGCCACGCCGCTGTTGTTCTTGCCGTCCCATGTGAAGTCATGGGTCGCCTTGCCGGTCTCGCCGGTCTTGGTGAAGACCGACTTGCCGTCCTTGTCGAGGATCTTGAGGGTGACTTCCTTGGCCTCGGCGTCGAGCGTGTAGCTCCACTTCGCCTTGCCGCCCTCGAGCGGCGCCTTGTCGCCCGGCGCCTGGATTTCCTTGCCGATGTAGCCCACCGCGCCCGCCAGCTCGTTCTGCTGGATCAGGGAGATCAGGTCTTCGAGGTTGGCGTTGGTGTTGACCGACTGCTCGACCTCGGTAAAGGCGACGAGCTGCTGGGTGAACTGGTTGGTGTCCATCGGCGACAGCGGATCCTGGTTGGTGAGCTGCGCGGTCAGCAGCGTCAGGAAGTTGTCGAATGAATCGGCGAGCGAACGGCTCGATTTCAGAGCCTTGCTGTTCGCAACGGCAGCGGCGTCGGTGGCGGATGTAACGGCCATGTCTGGCTCCTAGACCCGGATGTCAATGGCGCCGGTCGGCATATTGCTCGGCCGGGAAGGGGGCGGGGGCGGTGGCAAATCCTCTGCCACCGCGCTTTCCCGCGTGTCCGCGCGGGTGGCCGGATTCTCCGGTGCCGTGCGGTCCTGCTGGCTCTCGCCGCGCAGGTTGAACGAAAGGCTCTGCGGGTCGGCCTTCAGGCCGGCGTCCTGCAGGGCACGCTCCAGCGCGCGGGAATCGCGCTGCAGCATGTCGAATGTGTCCTGGCGGTCGGCGGTCACCGTGCCTTGCACGCGGCCATCGCTGCCAACCTCGATCTTGACCTCGACGCGGCCAAGTTCGCCGGGGTTGAGATCGACATTGATCTTGCTGACGCCCTCGCCGATCGCGCGGATCATCTGGACGGAGATCTGCAGCGTGGCCGGGCCCGGCGGGACATGGGCGGACGGCGGGCGTGCGGCCGTTGCGTGGGCCGCTTCGGGGTGGCTGGCCGCCTGGGCGGCGGGTGCCGCCCCGATGGCCGTCGTCGTCGATGCGGGCGGGGCGCTGCCGGCAGGCACCAGAGACTTCGCTTCCGCGGTCGCCGGCAGGTCGGTGGTGGCGCGGGCCTGGGTCGCGACAAGCGACTGGAAGTCGTCCGGCGTTGCGGCGCCGGCGGTGGCGTTCAGGGCGGCGAAGACACTGCCGAGATCGGTCTTGAAGCCGAGGTCGCCGGAATTGCCCTTGCCGGTGCCCGCATGAGATGCGGTGGCGGTGCTGCCGGCCACGGTGGCGACGCCTTCCGCCGTTGTGGCCGCGGACGGTCCTGCCGGCGTGGCCTCGCGCAGGGTACGCAGGGGAGCGATTTCGGCGACCGGCGCGGGCGTCGTGACGACCGGCACCGGCGCGGCCGGGCTGGACGGTGGCAGGCGCGGGCCGATGACCTGCAGGATGGAGGCGGCCTCGGCCGCACCGCCGTCCGCGGACGGCTGGGCCAGCGTGACGTCCGGTGTCGTGTCGATGTCGGCCTGGCCGGCAGGCACCGCGACCGGCGGTGTTGCTGTGGCGGTGCCAGGCGCAACCGGCTGGGTGCCGGCGATCGCCGGCGTGGCCGGAGTCGGGACGGACGCGGTGGCGGCAACGGGCGTGTCCGCCGTGGCGGACGCAGGAGAGACAGGTGTTGCTGGCGCAGCCGGCAGCAGTGCCGTGTCGCCGGGTTGCGGCGCGGCCGGCGTTGTTGGTGACGGCGTGGCGGCAACCGGGACCGGAGCAGGAGCCGCCGCAGAGGCGGGTGTGGGCGGCAATGCAGCGGGGACGGCAGTCTCCGTCACTTCGGCGGCGGCCGCGGCCAGGGTCCATGGCACGGGGGGCGATGGCGGCGCTGCGGGTGCCGCTTCGGCCACCGCGACCGCTGGTGCATCACCCTCGGCCGCTTCCTCCGCGGTCTCGTCTGCCGACACTTCGCGTTCGGCCTTGTCCTGACGGTCGATCGTGTCCCGGCGGTCGACTTCGCGCAGCAGATGGTCGAAGAAATCATCACCCTCTCCGGTCGAAACCGGAGATGCCGCCGCGGTTTGCGGAAGGGCCTGGTTGGCGATGTCGACGACGTTGATCATATGCGGTGGTCTGTTCCTGTCCGGCGCGCCACACAGCGCGGGGTCCACCACATGAAGCAAAGGCCGGGCCAACGGCGGCGCACCCGAAAGCTTGCGAATTTCCTAAGAAAGCCGGTACGCCGGCCCGGCGGCCGCCGCGGCTGGTATGGCCAGGGGGAATTTTCTGCCGGGCGCAGAACGCCTGTCGGGCTGCCGTGTGCCACGCAGGGCACCACCGATCGACAAATTCACGCCGTGTTAACCATATTTGGCCCTATTCTAGGGAGGAAGCCGCGTGGCCAGTTGGCCCGGTTTTCGCATGGCAGTCCGCCGAAGGCCCCATGGGGCTGCATCAGGCAAGGAGTCCGCCATGTGGGCGCAGAGGGAAGACACGATGTCCTTCGAGACGGGTGTGAAGGCGTTTCACGCAAAGAATTACGCCACCGCAGTGAGCGAGTGGGAGAAGGCAGCCGAAGACGGCGACGCCGATTCGAGCTTCCAGCTCGGTCTCATGTATGCGAACGGCACCGGCGTCGAACGCGACTATGCGAAGGCGCATGACTGGTTCAGCCGCGCGTCGGAACGCGACCATGTCGAGGCCGAATACAGCCTGGGCGTTCTCTACAACGTCGGCTTCGGCGTCGAACGCGACGAGGCCGAGGCGGCCTACTGGTACACGCGCGCGGCGGACAAGGGCAACGCGCAGGCGCAGTGCAACCTCGCGGGTCTCTATGAAACCGGCGAAGGTGTGACGCGCGACTACCTGAAGGCGGTGGAGCTCTATACGGAATCGGCGAAGCAGGGCTATGTCGTCGCCATCTTCAACCTGGGCGTCATGTGCGAGAACGGCACTGGGATGGAGAAGGATATCGAGCGCGCCATCCAGTTCTACGAGGCGGCCGCCGAATCCGGGCTTGATGCCGCGCTCTACAATCTCGGCGTCCTCTACGCGACCGGAAGCGGGGTGGAAATCGACCTCGTGCGCGCCCGCTCGATGTTCGAGCGCGCCGCCGCCCAGGGCCACAAGCTGGCCCAGCAGAACATCGACATGCTCGACGGCAAGATCAAAGCCTGATCCTTCCGTTGCCGCCGTCCATGTGACGGCGTCCTGACGCAGCCGGCAGCGCTTCCCCGCTGCCGGCTTGCGTATGCCCGCGGCCCAGGCCGCTTGCTGGCCCCCGCCTATTTCGTTGGCCCCGAAGTTGCATTGACTCGGGGCAATGCAGACCCGATTGGCATATTCCCGCGCGAAATCGCGCCCTTCCAGTGCTCGCCAACGGCGCTGCACGGCGAATCTGTCCGGGTTCCGGCAAAAGCTGCCCGTCGCGCCTGAGCGCGGCCTGGCGGCAGGAGAGCGGGCATGGTGAACAGTCTCGATTCCGCCCTCAAGATCGGCATCAGCGGCCTGACGGCGAACCAGTTCGCGCTGACGACGACCGCCAACAACATCTCGAACGTCAACAGCGCCGGCTACGTCAAGAAGACGGCCAATTTCGAGTCCCAGGTTCTCGGCGGCCAGCAGGCCGGCGTGCGCATCGCCGGCATCACCCGAACCGTCGACCAGTTCCTGGTGCGCGAGGAGCGCATCGCGATCGCCCAGCAAAAGCGCTACGAGGCGATGCAGACGCTGCACACCCGGCTGCAGTCCCTGCTCGGCTCGCCGGGCGACAACGTCACCTTCCCGGCCAAGCTCGACCAGGCTTTTGAGGAAATGGCCAGCCTGGCCTCGCAGCCTGAATCAGTGGTGAAGCGGGTCTCGGCGGTCAATGCGCTGCAGGATTTCGCCGACGAGGTGGGCCGCATTGCCCAGGTCGTCCAGGACCTCAGGGCAGAGGCAGACCGCCGCATCTCGGAAGGCATCACCCTGGTCAACGACGCCATCGCGCGCGTGGCCGACCTGAACCCGCTGATCACGCGAGAACTGGTGGTGGGCGGCGATGCCTCGGCGCTGATGGAACAGCGCGACCGCGCGGTGAAGCAGATTTCGGAATATGTCGATGTGCGGGTGAATGAATCGTCCGACGGCAGCATCGGCATCGCGACCAGTTCGGGCGTCGTGCTGCTCGACGCGATCCAGCGCCGGCTGGTCTATCAGCCGCAGGGCATCGTCGGCACCAACTCCGTCTTCGAGCAGATCGAGGTCGCCAAGGTCAATCCGGCCGATGGTCAGCTCGTCTCGACCGGTACCGTGCTCGACACCGCGCTCCAGTCCGGCAGCCTGCGCGGTCTGCTCGATATGCGCGACAAGCAGCTGAGTGCCATCGGTGTCGAGATCGGCGAACTGTCCGGCGCGGTGATCGATCAGTACAACGCGGCACATAACGACAACGCGTCCGTGCCGCCGCCGACCATTCTTGTCGGCCGGAATATCGGCACCGTAGCGACCGATCCGCACGGCTTCACCGGCGTTACCACCTTTGCCACGCTCGATGCCGACAACATGCTGCTCAACCGGGCAACGGTCGACTTCAACAGCAACACAATTTCCTTGAATGGCGGCGCACCCACGGCGCTCGGCGGCAACACGATTGCCGATGTGATGCAGGCGGTGAACACGGCGCTCGGCGCCGGCACCCTAGTGCTGAACGGCGGCGCCATGACCTATCAGGCGCCGGCCGGCGCGGCGGGCATTGCCATCCTGCAGGACGCGACAGATCCCAGCCAGCGCGGCGGTCGCGGCTTCTCCCACTTCTTCGGCCTGAACGACCTGATGAGCGCGCGGGTGCCGGCCCATTTCGACACCGGCTTCATCGCCGGCCAGTTGCACGGTTTTGGCTCCGCCGGCACGACAACCGTGCAGTTCCGCGGCCCCAACAACCAGGTCGTGCGCGAAGCCACCATTGACTTCACTGCGATCGGACCGCAGTTCGGCGATGTCGTGACCCAGCTCAACACCAGCTTCAACGGCCTCGCGACCTTCGCGCTCGACGCCGACGGCGCATTGACGGTGACCCCGGGTGCGGGCTACTCCGACTACAAGATGGCTGTGACGGACGACACAACCGACCGCAACGGCAGCGGGGTGTCCTTCTCGGAACTGTTCGGCCTTGGTGACCGCTTCAGCATGGACAAGGCCTTCGGGGTCACGGTCCGTGCCGACATTCTCGACGACCCCATCAATCTCGCGCTCGCCAAGCTCGACCTGAGCGCCGATGCCATTTCCGGCGATGTGCCGGCCCTGTCCATCGGCGACAATCGCGGCGTCGTAACGCTGCAGGACGTCGCTTCGGCGGCAGTGGCGGTCGGCGCCGCGGGCGACCTCAGCGCGACCAACACGACCTTGGCCAATTTCGCCGGCTCGGTTCTTTCCGACATCTCGATCAAGGCCGACAACGCCGAGCGGCGCGAAGCCGACGCCTCGGCCCTGTCGACCGAGATTACTACCCGCATCAGCGGTGATTCCGGCGTCAATCTGGATGAGGAGCTCGCCAACATGGTGCTGTTCCAGAATGCCTTCAATGCCTCGGCCCGTCTTGTCGCGACCACGCGCGAGATGTTCGAGGAACTCCTGGCAATTTCCCGATGACGCGCGCGCTTGAGGTAATGAGGTCGTCATGAACCGCGTATCCACTGCAGGCCAGAACACGCTTCTGCTTGTTGACGTTCTCAAGCAGCAAACCCGCATATTCGACACCCAGAAGCAGGTCACCAGCGGCTACAAGTCCCAGGACTACCAGGGTATCGCCAGCGATGTGGTCACCCTGCAGGGCGCCAAATCGGTGCTGTCGAAAACCGAGCAGTATCTGCAGACGAACACGGAGCTGCGCCGGGTGACGGAGTTGCAGAACCTGTCGCTGCAGGGCGTGACGGACATCGCGACCCAGTTGCGGACCAAGCTGATCTCCTCGCTGAACGCCGGCTCGGGCATCGGCCTGCGGGATGAAATCGACACGATGTACAACTCGGTCGTGAACTACCTGACGGTGCAGGACAACGGCCGTTACCTGTTCGGCGGCACGCGCACCGACGAGGCGCCGATCAACGCCAACACGCCGGCCGAACTCGAGGCGCTGGGGGCCGGCAATGCCGACCAGGCCTTCGAGAACAACCAGCTGAGGCCGCAGGCCCGCGTCGATGACGGGCTGACGCTGACCTATGGCGTGCTCGCGAGCGACACGGCCGGTCCGTTGCTGCAGCTGCTGCAGGACCTGATGATCTTCTCGACCACCAACGGCGCCTTCAGCAACCCGCTGAGCACGGCCGAGCGCGACTTCATCATCAGCAAGATCCCCGAATCCGGCGCCGCTTTTGACCAGGCCAACCTGGTGCAGGCCCAGCACGGCATCATCATGAAGCGCCTGGAGGAGGTTGAGGATCGCCACATCAGCGACAAGAACTTCCTCACCAACTTCATCGGCGACATCGAGGAAGTCGATGTGGCGGCGGCCGTTTCGCGGCTGCAGCAGGACCAGGTGTCGCTCGAGGCGTCGTTCCGGGTCTTTGCCCAGCTCAACAACCTGTCGCTGTTGAACTTCCTCTAGAGGTTGTCCGGTTCAATCGCGATCGGGCGCGGACCCCGACCGCTCGCGTGGTTCTCCCACATTGCGATGACTGCCGCGTCAAGGTTCCGGGCATAGCGGGCCTGGTCGAACAGCGGAGCGCTGTCGCGCGCCATCGCCACCCTGGCACGTAGCGCGGCAAGACGGACAGGGTCGCTGGCGAGCGCAATGACCGTCGCCACATAGTCTTCGGCGGACGGCCGGACCAGGTCCGGGATGCCAATCGCCGAAAGAAGCGTCAGGCCCAGCCGTGCACCGGGCAGCGCACCGGGCACGCTGATCACCGGCAGGCCGGTCCACAGCGCATCGACGGTGGTGATGCCGCCGCCATGGATGAAGTTGTCGATCGCCAGGTCGGCGCAGGACAGCCGAGCCAGATGCTCGCGATGCGGGGCGATCGGTGCGAAGACCAGGCGCGATGGCTCGACGTGCCGGGCTGCGGCGGCAGCGCGCAGGTTGTCCCGCGTATCGGGGAACCACTCGCCCAGCCACAGCACGGCGCGCGGCACAGCGCGCATGATCTCCATCCAGCGGGCAAAGGATTCGGGATCGATCTTGCAGGGGTGATTGAAGTTGGCGAGGACGAAGGCATCCTCCGGCAGGCCAAGTTCGCCGCGGGTCGGCCGCCGGTCGGCGACTGGCGCACGCACGGTGGCCATGAAGGTATCCGGCAGATAGACGAGCTTTTCACTGCACAGGGCGGCCGTTTCCGGCGGCAGGTAGCGCGCGTCGGTGATCAGGTAGTCGATGTAGTCCGCCCCTGTGGTTATCGAATAGCCCAGGAAATGTGCCTGCACTGGCGCAGGGCGGTGCGCCATCAACGGCATGCAGTTGATCGCAGTATGACCGGTCACGTCGATCAGCACGTCGATGCCGTCGGCGCGCAGGCGCTCGGCCTGTTGGCGCGGCGGCATCATCGCAAGGTCGGTGAAGGTGTCGAAGGCAGCGCGGTAGTCGCGGCTGAAGTCCGAACCATTGTGCAGGCCGAGACTGTAGCCGTGGACGGACAGGCGGCTCCGGTCGTGTCGCTCGATCACCTCCTTCAACACCAGCGGCAGGCTGTGGAAGTAGGTGTAGGGCAGGGCATAGCCCAGGCGGATACGGTCGTGGCCGCGCCGGCGCGGGGTTGGCGCTGTGCGGGCCGGCTTCTCGATCTCGGCGATGTTCCTCGCCTTGCTGCGCGCAATGGTGGCGATGAAGGCGAGATCGACCGGCAGCGCCTGAAGGTTGAAGATGTCGACGGAAACAGGCTTGCCCGCTGCGACCTCGGCGTCCACCCCGGCCATGATGCGGGCGCAGAAAGCCGCGTGGTCCGACCAGTCGCACAGCGAGAAGCGGATGTCGACCAGGCGTGCCCAGATTCCCGGCGCTTCCGGCTGCACGGCAAGAATCTGCTCCAGCACTGCGGCTTCGTCGGCGAGGCGCCGCAGCCCGTGCAGCGATTCCGCCAGCACCGTCATGATCTGGGTGTCGCCCGGGCGAGTTTCCAGAATTTCCCGGCAGAGCGCCACCACATCGGCATCCTGCCGCTCGCCCTGCAGCGCGAGCAGGCGTGCGTGCTCCACCTGGGGCCCGCCATCCGGTGTGGCGTCGGCCAGCGCGAGGATGTCGGCAAAGCGTTGCTGGCGCTTGAGAAAACCCGTCAGGTTGACGAAGGCGTCGCCGCCTGGCGGCGCCAGCGCCACGGCATGGCGATGGGCGTCTTCGGCACCGGGATCATGGCGCAGCGCCAGGATGCTACCGAGCACGTCGTGGGTCCGCCAGTCGCCGGGATGGTCGGCCACCAGCCCCCGCGCGTGGTCCTCGGCCTCGGCGAGCCGGTTTGCCTTGCGCAGGGCGCGCGCCAGGTTGAAGCGTGGCGCGAACAGGGTGAGATCGCCCGCATGCGCGAGTTGGAAAGCGACGACGGCCTCTTCGTGGCGCTCCTGCGCTTCGCGCACGGTGCCCAGCGTGTTGAGGGCGACGGGGGACTGCGGCGCGATGGCCACGGCGGCTTCGGCGGCCGTCGCGGCCTCGTCATAGCGCTGGAGGCCATGCAGGGCGTTGGCGAGATTAACCTGGATGGCGTGCTCGCCAGGCAATAGCCGGGCGGCCCGCTGCAGCGGCGTCAACGCCGCCGCTGGGTCATTCTGGCCGAGGGCGAGAACACCGAGGCGGAACAGCGTTTCGACGTCGTCTGGCGTCAACTGCAGCGAACGGTCGAGCATCTGCCGGGCCTGACCGATACGGTTCTGCGATTCGAGAACGCTTGCACGCAGTATCAGGGCGCGGGACGTTTCGCGCGCGGTGCTCGAGAGACCTTTGAGCAATGTCTCGGCCTCGTCGAACTGGCGCAGGCGAACGAGGGCCGTCGCAAGATCCAGCGTGGCGTCGTCCCAGCCTGGCCGCAGGTCGAGGGTGCGGCGCAGATAGGCAACCGCGGTTTCAGTCTGGCCTTGAACGAGATGGGCATGGCCCGCCGCATGGCAGACATCGGCGTCGCCCGGCAGTGCCGCCGCGGCGGTGAGCAGCACGGGAAGCGCTTCCGCCGGCCGGCCAAGCGCCGAGAGCAGGAGACCGAGCTGGCGCTGCGCCTCGGCATAGGACGGATCGATCTCGGTCGCCAGGCGCAGGACGGTAATGGCGGCGGCAAAATCGCGGCGCTGAATGTCGAGGTTCGCGCGCAGGTAGAGCGCCGTCGGGCGGCGCGGATCTGCCGACAGGGACGCGGTGAGCGCTGCATGGGCACCCGCCGTATCCCCCTGTGCCAGGCGTATGCGCCCCAGCCGCTCCATAGCTTCGGCATTGCCGGTCTGGCTGGCGAGCGCGCGGGCGAGAAGGGCGGCGGCCTCGACATGGGCGCCGCGCTGGACGAGCAGGGCTGACAGGCCTTCAAGGACGGCGTGGTTGTCCGGCTCGCGCGCCAGCACGGCGCGCAACGCGTCTTCCGCTTCGCTCTCCAGGGTCATCCGACTAGTCCGCGGTGACACGCAGCGGTGCGTGCGAGCCCTCATCGCGCCGGGCCCACATCAGGTCGAAGGCAGCCTCCAGCCCGCACACGTACCGCGCGCCGTCGAACAGGGGCGACGCGTCGCGCGCCGCCGCCATGCGCGCGCGAATCTCGAGCAGGCGTGGGGGGTCAGTCAAAAGGACGTTCGCCATACGCTCATAGGCTGCGACGGTGTCGACAACCAGATCGGTCACGCCCAGCGCGCGGGACAGGGTCACACCGAGCCGGCTCGACGGCGTGGTACCGGCCAGCGTGAGCAGCGGCACGCCACACCACAGCAGGTCGACCGAGGTGATGCCGCCGCCATGGGTCAGGCAGTCGAGCGCTAGGTCGGCGAAGCGCAGGCGGGCGCAATGGGTCGCGTGCTCCGCCGTCGGCGCGAAGATCAGCCGGCCGGGGTCGATCCCATGGCGACTTGCCTCCGTCTTCAGGTTCGCGGTGGCCGCCGGCAGCCAGTCACAAAGCCACAGCACGGCGCGCGGGTTTGCCTTCAGCAGGCGCATCCAGAGCGCGAAGGCCTCGGGCGTCAGTTTGCAGGGATGGTTGAAGTTGGCGAGCACCAGCGCATCGTCGGGCAGGCCGGCCGCGGCGCGGCTCACCGGACGGTCGGCGATGGCAGCGCGCGTCGTCGCCAGGAAGCAGTCGGGCAGGTAGACCGCGCGCTCGCTGCCCAGAGCCGCAAGGTCGGGCGGCAGGAAGGCATCATCGGTGATCAGGTAGTCGATGAACGGTGCGCCGGTGGTGATGGAATAGCCGAGGAAGTGCACCTGTACCGGCGCCGGGCGGCAGGCCATGACCGGCAGGCAGCTGTGTGGTGTGTGGCCGGTGACGTCGATCAGGATGTCGATGCTGGCGGCATGGATGTCGCGGGCGGCTTCCCAGGGGAAGCTGTAGCTGAGATCGGTGAAGCGGTCGAAGGTGGCGCGGAAACCGGTGCTGAACGGGCTGCCGTCGCAGGCCTGGATCGAAAATCCATGGATCTCGTAGCGGCTGCGGTCATGCCTTGCAATCACGCCACGGAGCACATGCGGCAGGCTGTGGAACCAGGTCGATGGCAACAGATAGCCGATGCGCAGTTTCGACCGGTTGCGAGGGATATGGGCAAAGGACAAGCCGCCGCGTTCTCGTTCGATGCGGTCCAGGATGGCCTGGCTGCGTGCACGCGCGGTGTCGGCGACCAGCACATAGGGCGCCGGCAGGGCCTGCAGGTTGAAGACATCGACGGTGACCGGACCGCCACTCGCGATCTGGGCGCGGGTGCGCTCGATCAGGCGCGGCGTCAGGGTGTCATAGTCGGTCCAGTCGCAGATCGACAGCCTGGCATGGACGAACAGGGCCAGCGCCTCGCCGTGATCGGGCTGGATCGCGAGTACAGATTCGCAGTGGCGGATGGTGCGAGTGAGATCGCCGGCCGATTCGGCGGTCTTGGCCGCCTGCATCAGTGTCCACAGGTCATCGGGTGCAATGGCGAGGGCGCGATCGAGCAGGTCGAGAGCCGGGCGATGCTGGCGCAGGGCGGAAAAGGCCAGCGCGGCGGCATTGAGTGCGCGCAGCAAGTCGGGTTTCACGGCCAGGGCGCGGAGCGCAGTGTCGAGCGATTCACGATAGGCGCGGCGGGCGTAGAGCAGCACCGCCATCTCACCCAGAGCCACGGCGTGGTCCGGCTCGCGTGCAACCAGCGCCGCGAAGGCCTGCTCCGCCAGTGCGTGGTCGCGCGTGTCTTTCGCCGCCTGGGCGAGACAGAACAGCGCAGCGCCGCTCAGCGTGCCGGCGGAGAGCTGAGGGGCCAGATGGCGCAATGCACCGGCGGCATCGCCGCTGCGAAGCAGGGTCGAACCCAGAAGTTCGGCAACCTCCACCATACCCGGCCGGTGCGCCGCCACCTGGAGCAGAAGATCCCGCGCGAGGGCATCGTCGCCCTGCAATGCATAGGTGCTGCCGAGCTGAAGCTGGATATCGACATCCTGCGGCGCGAGCGCCATGGCCTGCTGCAATGTCGTCAGCGCCCGTCCACTGTCACCGCGCCGGCGCAGCAGGGCGCCCAGATGCATGAGCGGCCGGGCCCAGCGCGGCGCGGCGCGGGAAGCGGCTTCGAAAAGCGCCTGCGCTTCGTCGAAGGCGTTGCGTGCAGCGACGATAGTTCCGAGCGCGTTGTGCGATTCGGCGTCCGCGGGGTTGGCGGCGATGGCCTGGCGCAACAGCGGCTCGGCTTCATCGAGATCGCCCAGCGCATGGCGCAGCAGACCAAGCCGGGCGAGGGCGGGAATATGCTGCGGATCGATCACCAGCGCCCGGCGCACCAGCGTTTCGGCTTCCTCGATCTGGCCGGTGCCGGCGAGAATGCCGCTGAGGCCGACCAGGGCTGTCAGGCGGTCAGGCGCAAGGGTCAGGGCGGCGCGCAGGTGTTCGCGGGCGTTTACCATGTCGCCACGGGCCGCATAAAGGCGGCCGAGCCGTTCGCGTGCCGCGGCATCGCCGGGCATGAGTTCCAGAGCGGCAATCAGCGAGAGGGTCGCGCGTTCATGCTCGCCGAGCGACAGGTAGCGTGCGGCTTCACGTTCGAGCGCAGCGCGCCGTACCACCGGGTCGATGGAAACCGGCTGGCTTGTGCTGTCGGTGGCGGCGGTCATCGCGCGCGCCTCAGACGACGCGAACCTCGGGCACCGGGATGATGAAGCGACCGCCGCGGGCGCGATAGGCCGCCTGCTGCTCCATGATCTCGTCGGCGAAGTTCCAGGCGAGCAGCAGGACATAGTCCGGCTGGTCCTCCATCAGCCTTTCCGGGCCAACGACAGGGATGTGCGTGCCCGGCGTGTAGCGGCCCTGCTTCAGCGGGCTCTTATCGGCGATGTAGCGGATGCGGTCGGGCCCGATGCCGAAATAGCTGAGCAGGGTGGATCCCTTGGCTGGCGCGCCATAGGCGACGACGGTCTTGCCTTCGGCGCGGATGCGGGCGATCTGGCTGTCGAGCTGCGTCTTGAGATCGAGTACCTCATTGGCGAAGCGCTGGAAGGTGGCGAGCTTGTCCATGCCGGCGGTCTTCTCTTCCGCCATCAGTCGCGTCACATTGGTGCTGGTCTGGCCGACGCCCTTGCGCTGGGCGAAGACGCGGACCTGGCCGTGATGGACCGGGAGGCGCTCGACATCGACGATTTCGAAGCCGTGGCGGGCGAACAGCCGGGCCATCGGCCCTAGCGCCCAGTAGGACACATGCTCGTGGTAGACGGTGTCGAAGGCGCGCTGTTCGAGCAGGTCGCGCAGGTAGTGCGCCTCGATTACCAGAACGCCGTTCGGTGCAAGGAAGGTGTCCACGCCCTGCATGAAGTCGTTCAGGAAGGGCAGGTGCGGAAAGACGTTGGTCAGGGTGATGGCGCTGGCCGGGCCGTTTTCCGCGCGCAGGCGCTTCGCCGATTCGGTGCCGAAATAGTCCACCACCACCGGCAGGCCGGCGCGCTGCGACAGTCTGGCCAGGTTCTGCGCCGGCTCGACACCCAGGATCTTCACGCCATGCCGGGCGAAGCCGCGCAGCAGCGTGCCGTCGTTGCAGCCGACGTCGGTGACGAGATCGGTGGGCCCGAGCTTGAAGCGCTTCACCACCGTATCCGACAGCCCGTGCAGGTGGCGCACCAACGTGTCCGACATCGAGGAGATGTAGAGATAGTCGTCGAACAGGGCGGTGGGCGGCACCTCGTCGGTCAGCTGCACGTGATGGCATTCGGAGCAGAAGCCGACGCGCAGCGGGAAGGTCGCCTCGGCCCGGTGCAGGTCTTCGGCGGCAACGAACTTGTTCGCGAGCGCGGTGGAGCCGAGGTCAAGGAAGCGGACGACCTTCGGTTCGCCGCACAGGATGCACTTGGTCATGGGGTGCCTCGGGTCAGGGCAGGGTGTGGGCAAGGTTCTGGTTATGGCGGAACCAGTCGATGGTCCGCCGAAGGCCGTCGTCGAAATCGGTGGTCGGGCGCCAGTCAAGCAGGCGCCCGGCGCGCGCCGGGCTGCCGGACAGGTCCCAGATCTCGTCGGGCCGGGTGGCGCCGGGGTTGGTCTCCAGGCCGACGGGGCGGTCCATCAGGTCCAGAATCCGTTCAACGACGTCGCGGATCGCGCGACTGACGCCCGAAGAAATGTTGAGCGTGGTGCCGGGCGGCTGTTCGGTCGTGGCGGCGCGCAGCAGCGCATCAACCACGTCATCGACGAAGAGATAGTCGCGCTTCTGGCCGCCATGGCCGATGCGCACGGTCTCGCCGCGCAGCGCCGAAAGGATGGTGTGGGGAATCAGGCGGCTTGCCCGCTCCCAGGGGCCGAAGGGCGTGAACAGCACCAGGTTGCTCGCCTTGACGTTGGCGCTACGCGCATAGGTCTCGACGAGTACGGAAGCGCAGAGCTTGGTTGCTCCATAGATGGTGCCGGGCGAGCGCGGCGACTCCTCGGTCAGGCCGGCGCCGGCGCCATATTCGGCGGCCGAGGCGGTGGCGACGAAGCGCGTCTCCGGCCGCGACCGCACGGCTTCGAGCAGATTCAGGGTGGCAAAGGCGTTGCCGGCAAGATGAACCGCGGCTGGCGTGGTCGGCGGATTGAAGGGCGAACTGGCGAGGTGGAACAGCACGTCGGGTGCTGCCGCGGCGACGGCCGCCACGACAGCCGCCGAATCGCTGTAGTCGAGACCGGTGCAGGCGATGTCAAGGCCGGCAAGGCGTGCCGGAATGTCCTTCGTGCGCGACAGCACA
>CANJEJ010000061.1 GCA_947473325.1 Alphaproteobacteria bacterium
AGGATTGTCGTGAGTCGGCGGCCCGCAATGGGGCGCCCTGCACGCATTCCGGTCGAGGAGGTAGGATGACTGAAGTGCTTGCGCCGTTTCGGCGGCGCATCGACGAGCTGGACGACGAGATTGTGCGGCTCCTGGCGGCGCGCTTCGCGGTGGTGCGCGAGGTTGCCGAGGTAAAGCGATCCGAAAACATCCCGGCGGTGCTCCCGGAGCGGGTCGAGGAAGTGAAGGCGCGCGCGGCGAGAAACGCGGGGCCGCTCCGCCTCGATCCGGTGTTCGTGCGCAAGCTCTATGGACTGATCATCGAGGAAGCCTGCCGCATCGAGGACGAACGCATCGCCGCACATTGAGGGCAGGGCCCGGCTGGTGCCGGCCGGCTTGCAGTCGCCGATGTGGTAGCCCGCTACGGGCAAGCCGTCAGCCGCGCGGCGAAGGAACAGCGCGAAAGGTTTTGTCGCAATTTGTCATCGCGCCCATCTCCGCGCGCAAGCGGCGTTGCGCTATAGTCATGCGGTGCGGCGGCCATGGCGGCCGCGCCCCTGGCCTCAGGTCGAGGCCCCCGGAGAACAGACATGTTGCGGTTCGTCCTTGCCGTCGGTGCGGTGATGGCGTTTGGCGTCCTGGCATCCGTGCAGAGCGCACAGGCCAACGGAGTCGCCGCCTATTGGAACGATGCCACCCAGCAGGCGCTGGAATTCGAGCGGTCGGGCACGACGGTGTCGTGGGAAAACGGCTATGGGCGGGGTGAAACAACACCGCGTCCGGCCTTCACCAACGCAGCGGGCTTCACCTGCCGTGAGTTCGAGGTGTCGCTGCGCGACAGCGGCCAGACCTTCGTCGACACGGCCTGCCGTGGCGGCGATGGCGTCTGGTTCCTGCAGCGCGGCCAGACGCAGACGGTCTATGTGGCGCCGCCGCCGCCGCCGCGGGTCGTCTATCGCAGCGCGCCGGTCTATTACGCGCCGCCGCCGGTCGTCTATTACCCGCAGCCCTACTATTCCTATTACCCGCGCCCCTATTATCCGGCGACCAGCTTCAGCTTCGTCTACCGTTCGGGTGGCGGGCGCGATCACGACCGCGGCCGTCGTGGCGGCGGCGGGCGTCACCGCCACTAGATTCGCACCGCAACGCAAAGGGCGGTGGTGTCCCCGGGCAGATTCGAACTGCCGGCCCCAGGATTAGGAATCCTGTGCTCTATCCATCTGAGCTACGGGGACCCGGGCCCCTTCTAGGCGGGGCCCTGTGGTGCCGTCAATCGTGGCCCCCGCCCTGGGCCGCGAAGCCCGCCTTTCGGGCGCCCGAAAGGGTGGCGCGCGACGACAGCGCCTCGGGGTCGATTTTCAGGTCGAGCACGGCGACGCGGCCGGCGGCAAGGGCATCGGCCAACGCCGGGGCGAAGTCGGCCGTCCGGCTCACGGTCGCGCCGAAGGCGCCGAAGCTGCGGGCATAGGCGGCGAAGTCGGGGTTGGCGAGGTCGGTGCCCATCACGCGGCCCGGGTGGTGGCGTTCCTGGTGCGCGCGGATGGTGCCGAACATGCCGTTGTTGACGACCAGGATCACCGGCGCGGCGCCGGTCTGCATCGCGGTGGCTAGCTCGCTGCCGGTCATCAGGAAGCCGCCGTCGCCGGCGAAGCCGATGACGCGGCGGCCGGGATGGGTCAGGCTCGCGGCGATCGCCGCCGGCACGCCATAGCCCATGGCGCCGCCCGCCGGGCCGAGATAGCTGCCGCGCCGCGCGAAATGCAGGAAGCGTTGTGGCCATTGCGCGAAGTTGCCGGCATCGGTGCAGACGATGGCATCGGCCGGCAGCGTGTCGCGCAACGTCGCCATCACCGCGTTCATGTCGAGCGCGCCGGGCGAGGAGCCGGGCTCGCGCGTGCGCGCGCATTCGGCGAGCAGCAGGCTGAGCCAGCCGCGGCGCTGCTGCGTCGGCGGCAGCGGCGCCAGCGCCGCGAGCGCCTTCGCCGTCACGTTGAGACCGGCGGCGATGCCCAGCGCGGGCTGGTAGACACGGCCGATCTCGTTCCCGTCGGCATGGATGTGTACCAGGGTCTGCCGCGGCAGCGGCGCGGTCAGCAGCGTGTAGTCCTGCGTCACCACCTCGCCCAGCCGCGTGCCGATGGCAAGGATCAGGTCGGCCTCGCGCACCCGCGCCATAAGCTTCGGGTCGGGCGCATAGGCCATCTCGCCGGCATAGGTGGGGTGTGTCGTCGGCACCAGGCCCAGGCGGCGGAAGGTGATCGCGACCGGCACCTGCTGGCGCTCGAGAAAGCGCGCGACATCGGCGGCGCCTTCATCGGTCCAGCCGCCGCCGCCGACAATGGCGAGCGGACGTTCGGCCTGGCCGAGCAGCTCGTAGAGTTTGGCGAGCGCGGCGGGCTCGGGCCGGCGTTCCGTCACCGGCAGCGGATCGAGCGTCGCGGCCGTCGCCATTTCCTCCAGCACGTCCTGCGGCAGCGAGATCGCGACCGGGCCGGGCCGGCCGCTGGTGGCGATCTGGAAGGCGCGCGTCAGCAGTTGCGGAATCTCGGCAGCGCTGCGCGCCTCCGCCGTCCATTTCGCCGTCCAGCCGAACAGGCGGTGGACATCGAATTCCTGGAAGCCCTCGCGCCCCAGCGCGTGGCGTTCCACCTGGCCGATCAGCAGGATCAGCGGCGTCGAATCCTGGAAGGCGGTGTGCATGCCGACGCTGGCATGCGTGGCGCCGGGGCCGCGCGTCACGATGCAGATGCCGGGCCGCCCGGTCAGCTTGCCATGCGCTTCCGCCATGGTCGCGGCGGCGGCTTCGTGGCGGCAGCTCACCAGCCTGATGTCGTTGCGCGCGTCATACAGCGCATCGAGCACCGGGATGAAGCTTTCGCCCGGCAGGTTGAAGACGAGATCGACGCCATGGCGGCGCAGCGCATCGACGACAAGCTGGCCGCCGGAACGTGAAGACATATTCATGCTCGTTTTTCTTCCTGCAGGTCGTTCGCCATGAACAGCGCCCGCACGTTCAGGCTGGCGTCATCGGCGATATGCGGTTGTGCCGGACCGCGATAGATAACGCAAAGAACACCGTTGATGACCGCGCCGGCATCGCGCAGATCCCTGGCGCTCGTCGCCACCTGACCGCCGGTGGTGATCACGTCCTCGATCATGCATACGCGACGACCGGAAACGCTAACGCCCTCGGCAATCTGTTCGGTTCCATATTCCTTGCGTGCCTTTCGCACGAAGGCAATGGGGAGGCCGCAGAGCAAGCCGAGCGCGGTGGCAAGGGGTACGCCGCCCAATTCCAGCCCTGCCAGCACCTCGGTGTCACCCGGGATCAACGGTTGGAGCGCCGCAGCCACCGTGCGCAAGAGATCGGGCCGCGCTTCGAACTGGTACTTGTCGAAATAGATGTCCGACATCTGACCGGATCGCAGGCGGAACGCGCCACGGCGTGTGGCGACGGCGGCAATTTGGCTGGCAAGCGCGCGGTGTTGCATCGGCGGGCCTCGCGGTGGAGGCTCCGTCGCTAGCAGCCGCCACCCACAGGCGCAAGCTGAAACTCCATGCAGGGAGGGTGCCGTTGCGCTACAAGGAAATCCCCGCCCGCGCCCCGGTGTCCCGGATGCCGATCATTCCCGCCTCCTTCTTCGCCATCGTGCTCGGCCTGGTCGCGCTGGGCGGCGGCTGGCGCGTCGCCGTCCGCATCTGGCCGGTCACGCCCGTCATCGGCGAGGCGATCATGCTGGTCGCCGCGCTGGTCTGGCTCGTGCTGATCGGCCTCTATGCGGCGAAGTGGCTGGTGGCGCGCGACGCGGCGGTGGCCGAATTCCGTCATCCCATCCAGTCAGGCTTCGTGTCGCTGGTGCCGGGCAGCACGATGCTGGCGGCGCTTGCCCTGATGTTCGTCAGCCGCCCGCTCGCGCTGGCGCTGTTCGGCCTCGGCGCGGCGGGCCATGTCGCCTTCCTGGTCTGGCGGCTCGGCTTCCTGTGGCAGGGCAACCGCACGCCCGAGCAGACGACGCCGGTGCTCTACCTGCCGCCGGTGGCGTGCAACTTCATCGCCGCCATCGTCGCCGGCGGTCTTGGTCTGCCGGAATGGGGCGTGCCCTTCTTCGGCGCCGGCATGCTGTTCTGGCTGGTGACGGAATCGATCGTCGTCCATCGCCTGATGGTGCATGAGCCGCTGCCTGGCCCGCTGCGCCCGACCATGGGTATCCTGATCGCGCCGCCGGCGGTGGGCTGCATCGCCTGGCTCAGCATCAACGGCGGCGATCCGGATTTTCTGGCGCAGGGCATGCTCGGCTATGCCCTCATCCAGGCCGCGGTGCTGCTGCGCATGGGGACCTGGCTGCGCCAGCCCTTCGCCGCGTCGGCCTGGGCCTACACCTTCGGCGTCGGGGCGCTCGCGCAGGTGCCGATGCGTTTCGTGCTGGGCGGTATGGGCGCGCCATTCGACAGTCTGGCGCTGGGGATGTTCGCCGCGGCCAACCTGATCGTCGCTGCCATCGCGCTCGGCACGCTGCGCCTGCTGTTGCGCGGGCGGCTGCTGCCGCCCGCCGGTACGCCCGTGGCCAAAGGCTAGTTTAGCGGCCCCGCACCCGGCTCAGCGGCACGCCATAGGTCAGCATCAGCGAATTGGCGCCGGGGTTGTCGTCGTCGAGGCCCGCATTCGACATGTGGCTGAAGGCGACGCCGATGCGGCCGCCCCAGTCGAGGTTGTAGCGAAGCTCCAGCTGCGAGCGGAATTCGGCCGTGTGGCCAAGGTCCTTGCCGTCGCTGCCATCGTCATAGATGCCGGCGGCGACGCTCGGCACCAGCGCCAGCTTCGGTGTCAGCCAGACGTCGGTCGACACGCCGGCATAGCCAAACACCGCGCCATCGCCGGTGGCGATGAAGCCGACCAGCGGCGACAGGATCCACCAGGCGCGCGGCCCTTGCCATTCCAGCCGGCCCTCGGCGCTGCTGTCACTGTCGGTGACATCGAAAACCCCGAGGCCGATGGCGGCGTAGGAGTTCCGGACCGTCGTGCTGCCCGTGGCGCCGCCCGAGCTACGATCCTGCGCCAATGCCGCGCCCGGCGCCGCCAGCAAAAGCGCGGCGGTCCCGGCGGCCACAATCTGCCCCAGTTTCTTGAACATGATGAAAAGGTCGGCCCGCGTTGTTGATTCGTTATAGTTCCGTCCGCCCCGCGAACAGAGTGCCAGTGTCACCAATCCGAGTGGACCTTTCAAGGAATTGTGAGCCGCGACCGGGCGACGCCTGGTCGCGCCGCACCGTGCTGGCCGGACTGGCTCTTGGCGCGGCGGGCTTCCTGTTGCAGGAACCCCGGACGGCGAAGGCGCAGGAGACGAAGGGGCCCTGGCGGGTGACGGATGTGGTGGATGGCGACACCCTAACGCTCGAGGACGGACGCGAGGTTCGCCTCGTCGGCCTGATGGCGCCGAAACTGTCGCTCGGCCGCGCCCGGGTGGCGACCGAGCCGCTGGCGGAGGAATCGAAGGCGGCGCTCGCCGCCATGGCGCTCGGCCAGCCGGTCTCCCTGTGGTTCGGCGGCGCGCGCGAAGACCGCTATGGCCGCCATCTCGCGCATCTGCACCTGCCGTCCGACCAGTGGGTGCAGGGCGAGATGCTGCGCCACGGCTGGGCGCGGGTCTACAGCTTCGCCGACAACCGCGCCCGGGTGGCGGAGATGCTGGCGCTGGAAGCCGCGGCCCGTGCCGCGCGGCGCGGCATCTGGCGCCTGAACGCCTACCGGGTCCTTGGCGTTGATGATCTGGCGGACCGGGCCGGGACGTATCAAATCGTCGAAGGCAAGGTCCAGGCGGCTGACGAAGTGCGTGGTCGTACCTATCTCAATTTCGGCGCGGACTGGCGGCGGGATTTCACGGTGTCGATTGCCGCCGCCGACCGCCGCCGCTTTGCCGGCCAGGCCCCGCTGGCGCTTGCGGGGAAAACGGTGCGGGTGCGCGGCTGGGTCGGCAGCCGCAACGGACCGGAAATCGTCGTGACCCATCCCGAACAGATCGAACTGCTGGAGTCCTGATCCATGTCCTCCGTGTTGCGCGGCCTTGCTGCCGGCGCCCTGATGGTCCTGACGTTGACCCTGCCCGGCCTGGCTGGCGCGCAGTTCAGCCTGATCACGCCCGAGCAGGAAAAGCAGATGGGTGCCGAGGAGCACCCCAAGGTGATCGCCCAGTTCGGCGGCGTCTACGACAACCCCCAGGTCGGCGGCTATGTCGCCGAGATCGGCGGGCGCCTCGCCTCGCACACGGAACTGGCGGGCACGCCGTTCACCTTCACCGTCCTGAACTCGCCGGTGGTCAACGCCTTCGCGCTGCCGGGCGGCTATGTCTATGTCACGCGCGGCCTGATCGCGCTGACCAATGACGAGGCGGAACTTGCCGGCGTGATCGCGCATGAAATCGGCCATGTCGTGGCGCGCCACACGGCGCAGCGCTACAGCCGCTCGGTGCTGGCGCAGCTTGGCGCGGGCATCCTCGGCGCCGTCACCAACAACGCGCAGCTCGGCCAGCTCGCCCAGGTGGGCAGCGGGCTCTACCTGTCCTCCTTCTCGCGCGAGCAGGAATACGAATCCGACTCCTATGGCGTGAAGTATCTCGAGGCGGCGGGCTATGACCCCGCCGCGATGGCAAGCTTCCTGTCCGCGCTCGACGGCCAGTCCAGCCTTGAGGCGGCGATGGCCAACCAGAAGGGCGGCGGCGGGCTCGATTCGCTCTTTGCCACCCATCCGCGCACGCCCGACCGCATCGCGCGGGCCACCGAGCTTGCCGGCAACATCGACGGCGAGCGCCGGCGCAACCGCCACTTCGAGCAGATTGCCGGCATGATGTATGGCGACGATCCGAACCAGGGAATCATCGAAGGCCGCCGCTTCCTGCACCCGGAACTGCGCTTTGCCTTCGAGGTGCCGGAAGGCTTCCGGCTCGTCAACGCCGCCGATTCGGTGACGGCGACCAGCAACGGCAACGGCGCCATCCGCTTCGACATCGAACGCGAAGCCCTCGCCAGCACCGACCCGGCGACCTATCTGCAGCGCCAGTGGGCGCAGAACACGCAGCTGCGCAATGTGGAACGTATCACCATCAACGGCATGCCCGCCGCGACCGCCGCGGTGCGCGTGCAGGGCCAGCTCGGCGAGTACCAGGGCGACGTCGATGCGCGCTTCGTCGCCGTGCGCTGGACCAACAACAAGATGTACCGGCTGCTGTTCCTGTCGATCCCGAACCGCACGCAGAACCTGAGCGCCGGCTTCCAGCGCACGACCTATTCGCTGCGCCAGATGACCGATGCCGAGGCGCGCGCCGTGCAGCCGCTCAAGCTCGACGTCGTCACCCTGCGCGACGGCGACACGCAGGACTCGCTCGCGGCGAAATTCCCCTTTCCGGACTTCCGCGTCGAACGCTTCCGCGCGCTGAATGGCCTGCAACCCGGCGAGATGCCGCCGCCCGGCGTGCGGGTGAAGGTGGTTTCGCGCTAGTCGAGTTCGCAAAAGAAAAGGCCGCCAGCGATGACGGCCTTTTCGATTCAGGACAGGCCGAACTATTCGGCGGCGTCGAGCATCTTCTGGCGCGGAATGACGGCGCAGGTGCCGTCCTTTTCGACCGTGTCGAAGACGAAGATCATCTTCGCCATGCCGGTCAGCACCGCGGCGGCCACGCCCATGTTGTAGAGCTGGCCGTCGTCGAAATGTTCGCGCAGCTCGGCATAGAGCTCCGGCGTCAGCTCGCCGTCATTGTTGTAGAGCGCCATCTGCTTCGAGAACTTCAGCACCGACCGTTCCTTCGGCGAGAAGCAGGGGTGGTCCTCGTTCATGATGTTCTTGAGCTGCTCCTCGGTGATGCCGACCTCATAGGCGGCGATGGCATCGCCCATCTGGCAATAGACGCAGCCATGCTCGAAGGCGAGCCGGTTGCGCATCATCTCCATGCTCACGACATCGACGCGGCCCTTGTAGAAGATCTTCTGGTAGAACTGCTCGTAGTACCAGGTGAAGATCTCGGGCGCGTTGGCGCCCACCTCGACCGGCGTCGCGTCGTCATAGATCGCCATCGAGCGGTCATAGCGCGCCTTCAGGAAGTCGTTCATTTCCTCGCGTGGCACGCGGCGCAGCAGCGGATTGGGCATGGCAGGTCTCCCGGCAGGGCGCGGATCGACGTGGACCGCAACGGCGTCAAGTGTCCTATACTTCCGCCCGCCCTGTCACCCCACCCGGATGTCCGCCATGACCGCACCCGTCATTCCCGTGATTCACACCTGGTTCGGCGCGAGCGGACGGGGTTTCAAGTTCACCGTGTCACCGCTGCCGGTTGCCGGGCTGATCGCCGAGCGCAACGGCAATTTCATTCTTGCCCGCGCCGACGGGCCGGGCTGGGCCGCCATTTCGATCGGCCAGGGCCGGCTCGACACGGCGATCCCGGCGGCGGCGGCCCGGGCCAAGGGCGCCACGCATGTCCACTGGCGCTACACCGGCGGCGGCGAATCAATGCGGCAGGAACTCGATGCCGACCTGCGTGCGGGCCACAAGGACGCCGGGCCGGCCTGACGGCTGACGCCCGGAACAGGCCGCGCCTTCAGGCCGCGATGGCCGCGGCCGTGCGCCCCAGGATCATGTCGGCCGCCTTCTCCGCGATCATGATGGTGGGCGCGTTGGTGTTGCCGCTGACGATCAGCGGCATGATCGACGCATCCACCACGCGCAGGCCTTCGGTCTTGTAGACGCGCAGTTGCGGGTCGACGACGGCGAGATCGTCGCGCCCCATCTTGCAGGTGCCAACGGGGTGGAAGATGGTCGTCGCCGTCTGGCGCATCCAGCCGTCCAGCGCCGCATCGTCCGCCACCGCGGGGCCGGGCGCGAATTCGTCGCCGCGCATCGCATCGAAATCCTTCTGCGCGAAGACCTTGCGCGCGATCTTCACGCCGTTGCGCAGCGTGGCGACATCATTGGGCGTGGTCAGAGCGTTGAAGCGGACCTCGGGCGCATCGTCGGGCTGCAACGACCGGGCGCGGACAAAGCCGCGGCTTTCCGGGCGCAGTAGCGTCACTGTGCACAGGTAGCCATGGGCATTGCGCTCCAGCCCCGCCGGCCGGAACAGGCCGGGCAGGAAGTGGAACTGGATGTCAGGCCGTTCCAGCCCGTCGCGCGTGCGGACAAAGCCGCCGATCATCGGGAACGAACCCATCGGGCCGTCGCCGAGCAGCACCGCGCGCAGGATGGCGGGCACGGCGCGCCACGGACTGGCCAGGCTGCTCATGGTGATGGGCTGGCTGGCGCGATGCGCCACATTCGCCGATATATGGTCCTGCAGATTCTGGCCGACGCCCGGCAGTTCGATATGCACGCGCTCGCCCAGCCGCGTCACATCCTCGCCGCGGCCGATGCCCGACACCTGCAGGATGGCGGGGGAGTTGATCGCGCCGGCCGCCAGCACCACCTCGCGCCGGGCTGACGCAACGATGCGCTCGCCGAAGCGCCGGTATTCGACGCCGGTGGCGCGGTGGCCGTCGAACAGCACGCGCGTGGCATGCGCATGCGTCACGACATCAAGGTTGCGCCGGCCGCGGGCCGGCCGCAGGAAGGCCCGCGCCGTGCTTTGCCGGCGGGCGCGGTCGATCGTGCAGTCATACAGGCCGAAGCCGTCCTGCACCGCGCCGTTGAAATCGCTGTTGGCGGCATAGCCGGCCGACTGTCCGGCGGCGAGAAACGCGTCGATCACCGGCGACCTGGCGCGCTCGCGCGTGACGCGCAGGGGGCCGTCCTGGCCGTGCAGCGGATCGCCGGGCCGGTCGAGATTCTGCTCCGAGCGGCGGAAATAGGGCAGCACGTCGTCATGCGACCAGCCCTCGCAACCGAGTTGCTGCCACACGTCATAGTCGCGGCGATGGCCGCGGATATAGATCATGCCGTTCAGCGCCGACGATCCGCCCAGTGTCTTGCCGCGGGGAATGAAGATCTGCCGGCCGCCCAGCGAGTCTTCCTGTTCGCTGTGATAGTGCCAGTTGCTCATGCGCGAACTGGCGAGGATCGGCGCCATCAGCGGAATGTGGATCAGCGGGTTGATGTCGGGCCCACCGGCCTCGAGCAGCAGCACGCGATTGGCGGGGTTTTCGCTCAACCGGTTCGCCAGCACGCAACCGGCGGAACCGGCGCCGACGATGATGAAGTCATACATTGGGGAAACGTCTTGATCCGTCAGGAAACTCAGACCTCGATCCAGTCGAGTGCCTTGCCCTGCGGATCGAAGCAGGCGGCGGCGAGCCGTCCGCCAAAGCCGCAGCCCGCGTCCACCGTGGTGGTGTGCTGCGTCATCGCCAGGCCCTTGTGCGTGCGGTCGTAACCGCGCGCGATCATCGTCACCTCGCCATAGGGCTGCTCGATGGCGGTGAAATAGCCCGAGCCCCACCACAGCGTGTCGCCCTGCTCCGACAGCGGCCGGTGGGGGTCGAGCCCGGCATGGACGAACAGCACGCGGCCGTTCTCGGTATAGGCGGCGCGGCGGATGCTCGACAGCAGGTCGTCATGGCCGGGATGGCGCTGCATCGCCTCGCGCAGCCGGTTGGTCCAGCGTGTGATGGCGAGCGCGCCTTCGCGGAACAGGCTGCGCCCTTCCTGGGCGGTGCCGCCGTAAGCCTTCAGCGTCGCATCGACTCCTTGCGCCATCATCCAGTCGAACACCTCGCCGGGCGACGGCGCGAATTGCAGCTGCAACAGCTTGCGCCACATCTCTTCCTGCGCGCCGCGCAGATAGACGAAGTCTTCCGGTTCCATGCCCGGAACCAGCATGCGGCGGCGGAACAGCAGCAATTCGTCGAGCGTGCCGGGGATGTCATCGCCCCAGCCGAGATAGTTGCCGAGATAGACGAAGCGGTCGCCGGGCGCGAAGCGGTTTTCCAGTTCCCAGTGCAGCTGGCGCAGCCGGGCGCAATCGCCGTGAATGGCGCCAATCGCCCACACGCGGCGGACGGCGGTCAGACGGCCAAAGAGATCGGGATCAACCGAGAGCATGAACACATGAAAGACCCTGCTTCAGGCACTGTAGAGCAGGGTCCGGCGGCAGGGAATCGTCTTTGACACCCGTGGCCGGCGCGGGAATCACCCATGGCGGGTGCCCGAATCAAAAGAGGCCAGGCTTGCGCCCGGCCTCTTGAGGGGTCTGTCTGTTCGCCGCCTAGAGCACGGCCCATTTGGATGAAATCGCACGCGATTTCATCCAAATGGGGATACGTGCTCTAGATTCTTGATAAAGGTAGAGCAATCAGTTCACCTTTGGTCGAACGCCGGTTCGACCAAAGGTGAGATTGCTCTACGCGACCTTCAGCACCTTGTGCAACCGCTCGGTCGCCGCGTTCTCGTCGATGTTTTCCACCGCGGCGATTTCACGGATCAGGCGGTCGAGCGCCGCTTCGTAGATCTGGCGCTCGGAATAGGACTGTTCCGGCTGGGTTGCCGAACGGTGCAGGTCACGCACCACCTCGGCGATCGAGATCGGGTCGCCCGAGTTGATCTTGGCTTCGTATTCCTGGGCGCGGCGGCTCCACATCGTGCGCTTGATGCGGGCGCGGCCCTTCAGCGTGGCCATCGCCGTTTCCATGATCTTGGGCGTGGACAGCTTGCGCATGCCCGACGCCTCGACCTTGGCCACAGGCACGCGCAGCGTCATCTTGTCCTTGTCGAAGGTGACGACATAGAGCGTCAGCTTCATGCCGGCGACCTCGCGCTCCTCGACCGCGGTGATCTGGCCGACGCCATGGGTCGGGTAGACGACATGGTCGCCGGTCGCGAACAGCAACGGACGGCTGGGGGCCTTCTTGCTCGGGGGGGAGGCCGCCGCCGCAACGACGGGCAGTGCCGCCTTGGCGGCCGGCGTCGGCTTGTGGGCGGCGGGTGCAGGCTTCTGGGCGGCGGGCGCGGGCCGGGCAGCCGCCTTGGCGGCTTCCGGCTTCGGCGCGGGCTTTGCGGCCATGGGGACTGCTTTCACGGGTTCGGGCCGGGCCGCGGCGGGCTTCGCCACCGGCACGGGGGCCTTGGCTTTGGCCCTGACGGGGGCGACGGCCTTGGCAACCGGCTTTGGCGCCGGCTTGGCCACGGATTTACGGGTCGAAGCCTTGGCCACGGTCTTTTTCGCCGGGGCGGCTGGCTTCCTGGGGGCGGCCTTGAGGGTCGTGCTGGTCTTTTTGGTTTTGCTCGGCATGTCTCTTCCCACCGCTGTGACGCCGGAAAAAGGGCCCTCAAGCGGCCGAAGGGCCGCTGACAAGCCATTTTACGAAGTCAGAAGGGTTAACGTGAGCCGTTGGGGAGGATTGCCGGGCCGTTTCCGGCCCTGTCACGTCCCCGTCGGCGAGCGTCTCACCCGCAATGTGAAGGGAGTATACGCGAATTTGCCTTAAAAGGCGACTCGCCACCCGCCCATTTTATCCACAGGTCTGTGGATAAAATGGCGATTGTGACAAAAGGGTCAGGAGCCCTGACCAGGCTTGGGGCTGAAGTGCTTCTTGAACTTGTCGGGTTTGCCGCGCCATTGCGCCTCGTCGTCCGGAACATCGCCCTTGTGGTTGATGTTGGGCCATTTCTTGGCGTATTCGGCGTTCATCGCGACAAAGGGGCCGGACACGTCATCGGTGTCGGGACGGATCGCCTCGACCGGGCATTCCGGTTCGCAGACACCGCAGTCGATGCAGTCGTCCGGGCTGATGACGAGCATGTTTTCGCCTTCATAGAAGGCGTCGACCGGACACACCTCCACGCAGTCCTGCAACTTGCACTTGATGCAGGCTTCGTTGACGACATAGGTCATTCTTCGGTCTCCAACTCAGAACGTTTTGTCTTTAGCGTCGAGAAAGTAGCGGGTTCGCCCGCCGCGTTCCATCATCAAGATGACGCGGCCGTGACGAACGTGCCCTCAAGTCGAACCAGCGGTTCGACCTGTGGGCACATGTTGCTCTGATTCTCTAGCCGCTGCGAACCGTTCGCGCCTGCACCCGCTGCCGCGCTGCGCCCGACTCCTGGTCCGAGACATAGAGCAGGCCGGCGATGCGCCGCATCAGGTTCGCTTCATAGTCGTGCAGCACGCCGTCGGCGAGCACCACGTCCCACAGCATTTCCATGATTCGCACCCGCTCGGCCTCGTCCAGCGCGTCCTTGAGCGCCCGGGTGAAGGGCAGGATCTGCGTGCTGTCCTCCTGCATCGCGTCGGCCTCGGCGATCAGCGCCGCGGTGTCGTCGACGCTCAGCGTGAAGCGCTCGCGCAGCAGGCGGCGGATGGTGTCGCGCTCGGCGTCGCCGAACTCGCCGTCGAGCGAGGCGACCCGCACCATCAGCGCGGCGGCCGCCAGCTTCAGGCGCTGGCCGGGATCGGGCACGGCCGGCCCGGGGCCGGTCTTGAGCAGAAGGTCGCGGATGCGATTGAGCATGCCGCGTGGGTATCACGCAGGCGCCGCCACCGTCCAGCCAGCCGCGCCGCGCGCGATCCCCGGATCGCGATTAGCGGCGCAAACAGGAAAGCCCGCCCGCGCGCTCGTTCAGTCGTGGCCGCGCAGCGCGTCGGTGGCGCGGCGGTCGGCCTTGGTTGGCCGGCCGCTGCCGGGCGTGCGGAAGGCGAGCGCCGCCATCGCGGGCTCGCGCGGCGGCAGCGGATCGGACATGTCGAAATAGAGCAGGGCGGCTTCCGGCGCCGGGCCGCGCCGCTCGCCCAGGCCCAGCACCTGGACCACGCGGATGGCAGGCCCAAGCGGAAAGGTGAGCACGTCGCCCGCCTTGACCGTGTGGCTCGCCTTGCCCACCAGCTTGCCGTTCACCCGGATGCGCCCGTCGCCGCACACCCTGGTCGCCAGGCTGCGGGTCTTGAAGAAGCGCGCGTACCACAGCCATTTGTCGATCCGCAGAGTTTCGCTCAATCAGGCCCCCTGTTCAGCGTTGTGATCCCTTCTGCCCCGATACCCGCAGCTGTCCCAGCGCCGCGAAGGGCGAACGGGGGTCGGCCACGGTCTTGTTCCATGCCGGCGCCTGCACCGCGGGCGGCACGTCGTCGTGCCGGCGGTGCTTCGGATTGCGCGAGCGCTTGGGCGAATAGAGCGCCTCGCCCTCGGCCGTCTTTGCCAGGCTGCGATAGCCGAGCGCGCGGATGATGGCGGGAAATTCCTCGCGCTTGGCGCCAACCAGCGACAACAGCGCGGGCGTGCAGGGGAAGGCGCCCACGAGCGCGAGTTCCGCCGCCGTGGTCGCCAGCCGTTCATACATGTCGATGCGGATGGCGCGGCGGCCGAGCAGGGTGTAGCCCGCCACCACGCAGGCGGCCGGCGGCAGGCCTTCGGTCTCGAAGGAGACGCGGCCGGCGGCGGGCAGGCTGGGCACCGGCAGGCCTTCGTGCACCGCCCACAGCAGCAGCGCGAACTGGCTGCGCGCGGGCTTCAGCAGCGCCGGCATGTAAAGGAACGCGCGGCCGATCAGCACGCCGGCCTGGCGCAGCCGTTTCCGGTCCTTGGCGCTGACCGAGGCGAGCAGCGCCGCCACCTCGGTGCGACTGACATGGCCGAGGCGCTCCTCGATATGGAAGGCGATGCCGCCGGCGGCGCCCTTCAGGTTGAGGCGGTTGAGCCGCATCAGCGGGTTGAGCGTGCGGTTGACCTCGCTCTTCACCCAGCGCCGCAGCGTGTCTTCCACCGCCGCGCGCGCCTTGCCGGCGAGCAGCTCGGAATGCAGCAGGTTGATCTTGGGCTCCAGCGGCGCCGGTCCGGCGACGAGTTGCGCCACCGGCTGGCCGCGCCACAGCAGCCGCCCGGTCGGGTCAAGGCCGATATCGAGCGTGTCGGCATGGGCGACGTCGCTCGCGCGCCGCGCGATCTCCTGCTGCAGCGCGCGGTTGGCGGCGGTGCGCAGCGCCTTCTGCTCGAGCGCGCCGGTGCTTTTCTCGCTGACGAAGCGAAAGCCGCGCAGGTGGCCGATCGCATGGCCCTCCACCGTGACCGCGCCGTCGGTCTCGACCGTCGCCACCATTTCGGAGGCATCCTTCAGCCGGCGGGTCAGGGCCGAAGTGCGGCGGTCGACGAAGCGCTGGGTCAGGCGCTCGTGCAGCGCATCCGACAGGCGGTCCTCGATGGCGCGGGTGCGGCCCTGCCAGTGGCGCGGGTCGTCGACCCAGTCGCCATGGTGCGAGACATAGGTCCAGGTGCGGATGAAGGAGAGCCGCGTCGCCAGCGTGTCGATGTCGCCGACCGTGCGGTCGAGCCGCTCGATCTGCGCCGCCATCCAGTCGCGCTCGATGCGCGCGCCGGGGCCGATCAGGTGGCGGTAGATCTGGCCGAGCAAGCGGACATGGGCGTCCGCCATGGTCTTGCGGAAGTCCGGCACGCGGCAGACCTCCCACAGCAGGCGCACGTTGGCGGGCACCCGCGCGGCCTGGGCGATGTCGCCTTCCTTGTAGAGCGACTTCAGCGCGAACAGGTCCTCGGCCTCGCCCGCCGGCAGCAGGCAGTCGGCGCGCGGCGGCGCCTCGAGGCTGGTGATCAGGCCGGGCACCGAGGAATAGTCGAGGTTGCTGTTGCGGTAGATGAACTTGCGCAGCGTGTCGTAGCGGTGGTTTTCCACCCGCTCGATCAGGTCGGGGTCGAGCGGGCCGACCTCGCCCGTGGTGCCGAAGGTGCCGTCGGCCATGTAGCGCCCGGCGCGGCCGGCCACCTGGCCAACTTCGGCCGCCGTCAGCGCGCGCTGGAAGCGGCCGTCGAACTTGCGCATGGAGGCAAAGGCGACATGGGCAATGTCGAGGTTGAGGCCCATGCCGATGGCATCGGTGGCGACTAGGTAGTCGACCTCGCCATTCTCGAACATCGCCACCTGGGCATTGCGCGTGCGGGGCGACAGCGCGCCCATCACCACCGCGGCGCCGCCGCGCTGGCGGCGCAGGAACTCGGCAATCGCATACACCTCGGCGGTGCTGTAGGCGACGACGGCGCTGCGCGGCGGCAGGCGCGACATCTTCTTGAAGCCGGCATAGCTGAGGCGCGAGAAGCGCGGCCGGGCGACATATTCGGCTTCCGGTACCAGGCGCTTCAGCAGCGGCCGCACCGAATCGGCGCCGATGAACACGGTTTCCTCCGTCCCGCGCGCGTTCAGGATGCGGTCGGTGAAGACATGGCCGCGTTCCGGAT
>CANJEJ010000062.1 GCA_947473325.1 Alphaproteobacteria bacterium
CACTGGTGCCCCAGGCCAAGGTCGAACTGATCGATGCGCCGCCTGGCGTGTCACCCGCGAATTCTGCACCGGCGCTCTATGCCGAAGCGCTGCTGCGTTTCCTGGAAAGCTGACTGATGGGCGACGCACCGAATTCCCCCATGGCCCGCGCCTTCGTCGAGGCGGAAGCGGCCGGCGCGCGCGGGGAAGTGCCGATCGGCGCGGTGGTGGTTGAAGCGGCAACGGGCCGTGTGCTCGCCGCCGCGGGCAATCGCACGAAGGAAGACCATGACCCCACGGCGCATGCCGAACTGCTGGCCATCCGTGCCGCCGCCGCTGCATTGGGCAGCGAGCGCCTGACGGATTGCGATCTGTATGTGACGCTGGAACCCTGCCCGATGTGCGCCCAGGCGATCAGCTTCGCTCGCATCCGCCGCCTCTACTACGGCGCGCCCGACCCCAAGGGCGGCGGCGTGGAGCACGGGCCGCGCCTCTACGCACAACCCACCTGCCACCACGTGCCCGATGTCTATGGCGGCATCGACGAAACGCGCGCGGGCGAATTGTTGCGCGAGTTCTTCCGGGAGCGGCGGTAGTCGCTACTTTTTCACGGCCACGATGAACAGGCGCGGGAAGCGCAGCAAGACCCTGCCGTTGGCCATCGGCGGATAGGCGCGGGCAACGCGGGCGAGATAGGCGGCGGTGAAACCGTCTCGATACGCGTCGCCTGCGATGTCGAGGTAGGGGCGCAGGCCGGTCGCCTTCACCCATTCGACAATCGCCGCCGCATCGGCGAGCGGATGGTTGTAGGCGGTGTGCCAGATATCGACGCGCGAGGACCTGCCAATCAGCCGTTCGTAGTAGCGCGCCGGCGTTCCCATCGGCGGGCGCAGTGCGCTTTGCCTCGCGAAATGTGCCGCCCAGGGACCGTCCTGCGCCGTGTCTTCCATCAGCCGGTGCGACGGCTCGCTAAGGTTGTCGGGCATCTGCACGGCCAGCACGCCGCCCGGATTGAGCCCCTCCAGCAGGCGGTCGAATGCCGCCAGGTGATCGGGCACCCACTGGAACACCGCGTTGGCATAGAGCAGGTCGACCGGCGCAGCCGGTTGCCAGGCGGCAAGATCGGCTTGCTCAAAACGTGTGCCGGGCAGCCGCTTGCGCGCCGCCGCGAGCATGTTGGCATCGCTATCGAGGCCCGACACCGCCGCCGCCCCATAGCGGTCGATCAGCAACTCGGTCGAGTTGCCCGGGCCACAGCCGAGATCGATCGCTCGCGCCACCGTGTCGAGCGGCACCTGGGCCAACAGGTCGCGCGCCGGCCGGGTGCGCTCATCTTCGAACTTCGTGTACTGGCTTGGAGACCAGGTCATCGCCTTATTCCCTGTTGCTGCATGCCTGGCCAGATGACGCCCGAACGCCATCTTTTCAGCACGCCTGGCCGCTTCCGCACTATAGTGCGCCCGCGCCGCATACCGCCGCGCGAAATCCGACCTCGGCCCAGCTCGCCCGCGCATGACGTTTGACGCTCGTCCACCCCTGCCGCGCCCGACCGGGATGACGACACGCCGCGTCTTCACCATTGCGGTGGCCCTTGCCGTCGCGGCGCGGCTGGCCCTGTGGGTCGGCACGATGATCGCGCCCATTCCAAACGAAGCGTTGCAGCCGATTTCCCCCCTGCATGCCAATTCGGCCATCGACCTGCCCTTCTATCTCTACTCGCGCGAGATCTACGGGATTTGGGTCGAGCGCTTCGCCGCCACGCCGGTCAGCGGCTGGGGCACGCTTTTTCGCGAGCTGCTGGCGTATATGCGCAGCAACTTCATCGCCGGGCCCCTGATGGCCGGCCTGCTCGCCCTGTTCGACTATCGTGCGGGCAACACTCTACCGCTCGCGATCGCCTATCTGGCGACATCCTGCGTACTCGCCATCGCCTGGCTTCGGTGGCTCTTGCGCGTGCAAGCTGGGGCCAGCGCATTCATACTTTTCGCCCTGATGCTGGGGCCGCTCTGGCTGATGCTCAATGTCAGCACCGACCTGCCGTTCGCTGCCCTGTTCGCCCTGTTCTTCTTCATCTTCTTCTCCGAGCGGCCGGATCGCGAGCGCTATGGCTGGGGCATCGGCGTCGCGATAGTCGCAACCCTGCTGCGACCCCACGGCATTTCCCTCTTCTTGTTCATGGGCCTTTATGCCGCCTTCTTGTCACCAGGCCGCACGTGGGCCCAGAAGGTGATACTGGTCGGGCTTCTGCTTCTGGCCGGCGCGGCGCTGCTGCTTCTTTTCACCACCTATTTTGAGTCGTACCTGCGTTCATCGGCAAACATCGAGTATTTCGGCCATGCATCGGCGGCGTATCTCTATGGGATCTTTCCGGTTCTTCCCGACGGTCTTAACCAGATCGCATCATGGATCGCGCTCGGCCTGGCCAAGCTGCTCTATCTGGCTGGCTTGCGGCCCAGCTACGGTCAAACACCGCTTGCCCTCGTAATCGTGCGCGCAGCGCCAGGACTGATCTTTTTGCCGGGCCTACTGTACGGCATGCTCTGTGCGCCTTGGGCATACCGGTTATTGCTGGTCGCATTCTTCGCGCCTGTCGCCTTGGGCGCCGCGCAGGACCGCTACCTCCTAGCCGTGACACCTCTGATCGTGTTATTTGCGACTCGTGCCGGGCATGAGATGCTGGGTGCCTTCACACGTCGGCGTCCGGTCTTCCCACCCTTGCCGCTGGAAAGCCGAGCCTGATCTCTCGCTGCGCCTATAATCCGTAATAGCGCTGCGGATTGTCGGTCAGGATGCGGGTCTTCAGCGTTTCTGTGATGTCGCTGCGGCCTTGGATCTCGTCGATGGCGCCGTCGAGCGCCTCGTCATGCGGCAAGTCGGCGGATGTCATCAGGTTGCCTTCGCCCAGCAACTCCACGACCTGGGGCAGGAACTGCTCGTTGCCTTCGACGCAGAACCACACATTGCCGTTCTGCAGCCAGTGGCGCGGGCCGTTAGGGCCGATACCCGGCCATTTGTTGCGGTCATAGACCGCCCACAGCCGTTCCATGCGCGTGATCATATAGGGCAGCCAGTCGGCACCGGCCTCGAAGAAACCGAAGCGCAGCTTGGGGAACCGGTCAAGAATGCCGCCGCCGAGGATGCTGAAAAGGCCGAACATCGACGGCACCACGCCCAGCGTGGTGGAGCAATATACACTGTCCATCTTGTTCAGCAGCGAGGTCATGTTCCAGCCGGTGTGCACACTGAGCGCCATGTCCTGCTTCTCGGCTTCGGCCCAGAGCTCGTCCATCTCGGGATCGTGCAGCACCTTCTCGCCCGCCGTGCCGTAGATGAGGCCGCAGACCGCGCCCATCGCCTTGGCGCGCTGCAATTCGCGCGCGCCCTCGCGCGGGTTGCGCAGCGGAATCATCGCCGCCCATTTCAGCCGGTTGGGGAATTGCGCGCAGGTCTGCGCAAGCCACGAGTTGTAGCTTTTCATCAGTGCTGTTTCGAAGGCGACGTCCTGGCTCAGCGTGTCGAGGAAGATGGTGGGATAGATCACCTGCACGTCCAGGCCGAGCTTGTCCATGTCGGCGATACGAGCCGATGCCGGAAGCAGCGTCTGGCTCTCGATCGAGAATTTCTTGCCCTTGGCGAAGCGCGAGGCGACAGGCGTGCCGAACATGATGGCACCCTGGCCATAGGGGCGCGGAAAGGTCTGCCCGTCGATTAGCCAGAAGGCATCCTGCTGATAGGGCGTCTTCAGCACCGCGCGCTCGATCACCTGCGGCTTGCGGTGCGCGAAGGAGGGATCGAGGAAGTCCCACACGGCATCGGCCTCTTCCACGTGCGAATCGGCATCGATCACGAAAGACGGGCGTTTGGACATAGTCGACTGCTCCATGTTCGGTATCGAGGTAGCGTAGCGGGAAAAATCCTTACGCGTCTCTTGTCGCGATGGGTTTCTCACCCCTAGTGTGGACGCATGCGATGGTTGATGGTGGTTGCGTTGCTGCTCGCCGCCCTGCCCGTCCGGGCGGAGGAGCGACCGAACTATGAGCTGATCGTCCGCCAGTTCGAGGCCATCAGCTTTTCCGCCGAAGGTGGCGGCTACGCCCGCCAGGGTCAGTTCGACCGCTGGCACATCAACCCCATCCGCCTGACCGTTGCCCGCACCGACCAGGACAGGCGCGCGGCCATCGAAACCGTGCTGCGCGACCTGCGCGACATTTCCGGCCTTCCCATGGGTTTTGCCGCGTCGGGCGAGAAGGCTAATGTCTTCGTCACCTTCAAGCCGACCGGCGGCTGCCTGATGGCGATCGGGCGCAATCATGTCGAGGTCACCATTGCGCGTGATCGGCAGGAGCGCTGCCTGTGGGCCGAGCTGGCGCAGATGATCGGCCCGACCAACGATGCCTGCATGTACCGGCCAAGCCTGTTCTGCGACGGCGAGACGAACACGCAGATGACCTGGGCCGACCGCCTGATCATGAAGGCGACCTTCGACCCGCGCCTGCAGCGCGGCATGTCCCCCGCCGAGGCGATGCCCATCGCCCGCACGGTGCTGTGGGAGCTTTACAGTCGGGCGTCGTGAAGCCATTGCGGTAGATGGATGCCGGTCAGCGCCGCACAATGGGGCATGACCTTTCGCGTTCTGCTTGCTGCGCTGCTCTTATGAGCGGGTTGCACGGCACCCGATTGGCGGGCTAACGCGACCGCCGGACTGAAATGCTTTCAGGAGCGGGACGGGGATTGCGCCTATCCCCACCTGAAACCTGTGGAAAGCTTGTCAGACTCTGAGCTAAGCACCGATCCCGATCTGGCCATCCGTGCCCTGTGGGCCCTGTCGCGGTTGGAGGCCATGCGGAAGGGCGACCGACTCGCACCGGTGGAGAAGGCCGTCGCCCTGCACGACCGCCTGCAGCCCCCGCCGCGGGCAAGCGTGTTGCCTGCCCTGATGGAAAAGTCACTACACCACTACAATTCAGCCCTCGCTACCCGGCACAAGGAGTTGTTGGCACACGCCGATGGCCAGACAGGCGTTGAACAGAAGAGCGGGCCGGGAGCGAGGGTGGTGACGGCGGACGAACGACAGGCCAAGGAAACCATTCTACGCATTCAGGAGATTGCCGCGGCGACTTTGCCGCCGGACGACCGGCAGTGGATCGACGTCAGGATGAGCGACACGGCGCTTGCCGAACTGGATGGCGACTGGGACAGCGCAGAACGCGCGATACGCGATGCCGAGGAGCGTCTCCTCGCGAGTCCCGACGACGAAAGTCCGCGGCGACTTTTGCAGGTTCTCAACAAGCTGGTTTATGTCCAAGAGATGAACAAGAAGCTTCCGCTAGCCACGGCCACCCGGAATCGAAGTATCGAAATTCTCCGCCGACAAAAAGGCCCCGATTATGCACAGCTCTGGTGCTTCGCCATTGACGATCATGCCCGGCAGCTCGCGCTGCAGGGTAGATGCGCCGAGGCACTGGCTCGCATCCGCGAATTGGAGGCCGCATATGCGCGCCCCGGAATGTTTGGGGAACCGTCGCTCTGCCAGGGCAAACCATAGACTTCTTCCTGGCCGCCGGAAGCCAGTGCTATCATGACCCCAACGGCCAGACATATGGGCTGGCGATGCTCCCCCTGTTCTGGCGGACGCACGGGCCGCCGTTCCACGATCCACATGACGGGAACTGCATGCTCGATATTTCTTCGCGCGAGGTCCGCGATCTCGACCTTTTTGTCGCCTTCTTCGACCTGACCGGCTTCACCGCCTTTGCCCGCCAGCACGACAGCCGCACCGTGTTTGACACCCTGTCGGGCTGGTATGCACTGGTGGGCCGCCATGTCGAAGGAGCGGGCGGCCATGTCGTCAAGTTCATGGGCGATGCCGGCATCTCCGTCTTCGCTGCCGATGAAACGGAGGCCGGCGTTTTTGCCCTGCGCACGGCCCAGGCCGAAGGCGATGCCTGGCTTGCCGCACAAGGGTTCAGGGCGCATGCCGTCATGCGCGGCCATGTCGGCCCAGTCACCTGCGGCCCGCTCGGCCCGCCGGGCTGGCAGCAGTTCGATGTCATCGGCGAAACGGTCAACACGGCCGCGGTGGCCAGCGCGAGCGGGCACTACCGCTTCGCCCTGACACTACAGGCCTTTCGCCGGCTGTCCGCCGCAGGGCGCCAGGCCTTCAAGAAGCACACGCCGCCGGTTGTCTATATTCCGGTAGAGATTCGGCACTAGAGGCGTCGCTGCCGCTGCCAAACCTCACGGGGCGGCGCCGGCAGATGCCGTTGTCACCGAATCGTCATGCTGATGTCATAGAGCAGAGCCATTGATCCGCGCGATTCGCGCGTACCAGCGGCTTTTCCATGTCCCTGACCTCCGGCGCCAATGGCGTCGATATAGTTGCGCTCGCCAAGTCCTTTGGACCGGCGCGGGTTCTCGACGACATCAGCCTGAAACTGGCACCCGGCGAGTTCGTGGCGCTGCTGGGGCCGTCGGGCTGCGGCAAGACCACCCTGCTGCGCAGCGTCGCCGGCCTGCTCGCCCCGGATGCCGGAGAGATCCGCCTGGGCGTGGACACCGTGGTGGACGCCTCCCGCCGCTTGTTTGTGCCGGCGGAAAAGCGCCACCTTGGCATGGTCTTTCAGGACTACGGACTGTGGCCACATCTTCGGGTGAAGGAGAATGTTGGCTTTCCGCTCGCCGCGCGCGGGCGGCCGAAGGCCGAGCATGCCGTGCTGGTGCAGGCTGCCTTGCGGCGGGTGGCGCTCGACCACCTGGCCGACCGGTTCCCAGGCGAACTGTCGGGCGGCCAGCAGCAGCGCGTCGCTGTGGCGCGGGCCATCGTCGATGCACCGCGCATCCTGCTGTTTGACGAGCCGCTGTCAAATCTCGACGCCGGCCTGCGCGACACGCTTGGCCGTGAAATCGCCACCCTGGTGCGCAGTCTGCGGACCACGGCGCTCTATGTGACCCATGACCAGGCCGAGGCGCTGAGCCTAGCCGACCGCATCGCGGTGATGCGCGATGGCCGCATCGTGCAGCTCGACACGCCGGAGCGGCTTTACCACGAGCCCGCCGATGCCGGCGTCGCCGCCTTTCTCAAGGCCGGCAGCCTGGTAGACGGCGTCATGACCGACGGTCATTTTCGCGCCCGCGACGCCACGGACAGCATCCCTTTCCCCAGCCCCCTGCAAGGGCCTGTGACGCTGCTGGTGCCGCCGGCCGCGTTGCGTGCCAGCACCGGCGGTGAATTGCGGCTGTGCGTCGAGACCGCGCAATTCCGCGGTGACCGCTACGAGATCACCGCGCGATGGGGGCGGCACGAGACTGCGCCGCGCCTGCATTTCTGGCTCGCGCACGGGCTGCAACCCGGCCAGGAGATTCCCGTCGCCGTCGACGCCACGCGCTTGCGCCTTTTTCCCTCCACGTCCCTGTCTTGATCACTGGAGACCCCGATGAAACTGCTGAGCACCCTTGCCCTCGCCGCCGCGCTGGCGCTGCCCGCTGCGGCGCAGGCGCAGACCCTGACCGTCTATACGGCCGGTCCGGCCAACCTGGCGAAGACGTTGTCCGAAGGCTTCGAGAAGCTGTCTGGCTCCAAGGTCAATGTCTTCCAGGGCACGACCGGCCAAGTGATGGCACGGCTCGCCGCCGAAAAGTCGAACCCGCAGGCCGACGTGCTGATCTCCGCCTCGTGGGACACCGCGGTGGACCTGAAGGCGCGGGGCGAGCTGCTGGCATTCGACGCGCCGAATGCCGCGGCCGTGCCTGCCAACCTGAAGGACAGCCACTACGTTGCGCAGGGCGCCGCCGCCCTCGCCATAGTGTGGAACAGCAAGTCCGGCAAGCCGAGGCCGGTCGATTGGGCCGACCTTGCCAAGGCCGACTACAAGGACGCGGTGACGATGCCCGACCCGGCGTCGTCTGGCGCGGCCTTCGGCCTGGTCTCCGGCCTGACCAAGAGCGGTACGGGCTGGAAGGTCTTTGAAGACCTGAAGGCGAACAACATGATCGTGCCGGGCGCCAATGCCCAGGCCCTGAACCCGGTGATGCAGGGCGCCAAGGCGGCGGTGATGGGCGCCGCCGACTACATCGCGCTCGATGCCAAGGCCAACGGCGAATCGGTCGAGGTGATCTATCCCGCCAGCGGCACGGTGCTGGAGGCGCGGCCGGCGATGATCTTCAAGACAACGAAGAACGAAGCCGCGGCCAAGGCCTTCATCAACTACATGCTGTCCGACGAAGGCCAGAAGCTGGTGGCCGACACCTACTTGCTGCCCTCGCGCGCCGACGTCGCCGCCAAGCGGCCCGGCTACAAGGACATCAAGCTGATGGAGGTCGCCGACGCCACGCCGCAGCAGCGCGCCGACATCCTTGCCCGCTTCAAGACGACACTGGGCCTGAAGTAGTCCATGGAACGGCAAGGCGCGGCCTGGATGGGGGCGAGCCTGATCGGGCTCGCCCTGGTCGTCGCCCTGCCGCTTCTTTTCGTGCTGTTGCAGGCCGTCTTCCCGGCCCTGCCGAGCGAATCGTTCCGCACGCCCTTTGCACACTGGGCTGAAGTAGCGACGGATTCGCGCCTGCCCGGCCTGCTCGCCAACACCCTGCTGCTCGGCGTGGGCGTCTGCCTGCTGTGCGTCGTCCTCGCCCTGCCTCTTTCGCTGCTGCGTGGCCTGACGGACCTGCCAGCCGGCGGGTTGTGGGATCTCCTGTTCCTGATCCCCTTCATGCTGCCTCCTTATATCGGCGCCTTTGCCTGGGTGCTGAGCCTGCAGCCGCGCGGCTATTCGAGTCAGCTTTTCGGATTCAGCGCCGGCGACTTCCTGTTCTCACCCGCCGGCATCGTCGCGGTGATGGGGCTCCACCTTTTTCCCGTCGTCTATTTCGCGCTGTCACGCACGCTGGCCGCGATCGGTCCGCGCTTCGCCGACATCGGTCGCGTGTGCGGCGCCACGCCCGCCTATGCCCTGCTGCGCACCATCCTGCCGCTGAGCATTCCCGCACTGCTCGGTGGACTGCTGCTGGTCTTCGCGCTGACCATCGAAGAATACGGCACGCCGGCCGCGCTCGGCCGGCGCAGCCAGTTCCTCGTCCTTGTTACCAGCATCGAGGAAAAACTCGCCGAATGGCCGATCGACCTGCCCGGCGCAGCGTTGCTGTCAGTCGTGCTGATGCTGCTCGCACTCGGCGCCTTCCTGCTGCAGCACGTCGTTGCCAGCCGTCATCCGGTGGCGAGTGTGGGCGGCAAGCACACGGCCCGCGCGGTTTTCGCGCTGGGGCCGTGGAAGGGGCCGGCCGTCGTACTATTCGCGCTGGTCACCCTGTTCGCCGTGATCCTGCCGGTCGGTGCCGTGACTGCGACAGCCTTCAGCAAGACCCTGTCTGGCAGCCTCGCCTGGGATAATTTCGGCTGGCGCCATTTCGACGCCGTGTTCTCGAACCGCAGCGGCGCGCTCGACGCCCTTTTGAACAGCCTGGCGTTGGCCGGCGTGGCGGCGCTGGGCGCGGGGCTGCTCGGCGGCCTTGCCGCTTTCGTCAGCGTGCGCAGCCAGATGCACGGCCGCCGCCTGGTCGATGGCTTGTCGATCCTGCCGACCGCGCTGCCGGGCATGGTGCTGGCGGTCGGCCTGATCCTCGCCTGGAACCGCAGCTGGTGGCCCTTTCCGGTCTACAACACACCCATCGTGCTGCTGCTCGCCTATGTCGCGCTGCTGCTGCCCTATCCGGTGCGCTATGTCAGCGCCGGATTGCGCCAGATCGGGCCATCGCTCGACGATGCCGCGCGGGTCAGCGGCGCCGGGCCCTTCCGCCTGTTCCGCCGCATCCTGCTGCCGCTGGTTGCTCCACACTTCCTGGTCGCCATGCTGATGGTCTTCGCCATCGCCTCGCGCGAGCTTGTTGCGTCGGTCATGCTGGCACCATCCGGGTTGAAGACAGTCTCCACCTTCGTCTTCAACCAGTTCGCGCAAGGCTCGCCGGGCGCCGGCATGGCGCTGTCGGTGGTGGCGATTTTTTCCACCTCGGCCATTCTCGTGCTGCTGGCACGGCTATGGCGGGTAGACGCGCGCTAGGGGCGGTCAGCGTCCGCGCGCGGCGCGCAAGGGGACGAGCAGGCGATGCAGGCGCAGCACCCCCTCGGGGTGGTCGCGCATCATGTCGTCATAGATGCCCTGGTATTCGGCGCTGGCGTCGGTGCGCTGTTGGATGCGGATGGCTCGTTCGGCGGGCGGGCTGGCATCACCCTCGCGCGCGTCCCAGTCGTTGAAGGCGGCATCGGCCGTCTGGAAACGGGCATAGGCGCCCGGCGCGCGGCGCAGAAGATCGGGCAATTCGGTCATTGGCGTTCCTCCTTCCCATGCCAACATGGACAGGGCGGACAGGGTTCCCCATCCCGGCAGGCGCTGATGCGCGTAAAACTTTCCGCACCAGCCTTGACTTTACGGTCGGGGATGGTCATGTTCCGCCTCGTCAGGTTTCTCGCGATCGCGCGTTGCGCTGCCCCCAGGGTCTCAATCCATTGAGCCCGGGCTGGCGTCTCATCCCGAGACAATCCCCCTACCCCGACTTTGGTCCCGCTGCGCGATGGGCCAGGGCGACCGCCGCAGGCGGCGCATTTCCGTGGATTCACACGAATCCACGCGCCCCCGGCGCATAAGGACTTCTTATTAGTGACTGAAACGACGTTTGCCGGCCTTGGCATTGCCGAGGCCCTTCTGCGCGCTCTTACGGCCCGCAACCACACCACCCCCACCCCGATCCAGCAGAAGGCGATCCCGCCCGCGCTGGAGGGCCGCGACATCATCGGCCTCGCCCAGACGGGTACCGGCAAGACCGCCGCCTTCGCCCTGCCGATCCTGCAGGCGCTGGCCGCATCCCCCGCCAAGCCTATGAGCCAGGCGCCCCGCGCCCTGATCCTTGCGCCGACGCGCGAGCTTGCCGCCCAGATCAGCGAATCCTTCCGCGCCTATGGCCGCGACCTGCCCCTGCGCCACACCGTGATCTTCGGTGGCGTCGGCCAGCGGCCGCAGGCCGACGCGTTGCGCCGCGGCGTCGACATCGTCGTCGCCACGCCGGGCCGCCTGAAGGACCTGCTGCAGCAGCGCCTCGTCCGTCTCGACCAGGTGACGCATCTGGTGCTCGACGAGGCCGACCGCATGCTCGACATGGGCTTCATCCATGACGTGCGCACGATCATCCGCCTGCTGCCGAAGAACCGCCAGTCGATGATGTTCTCGGCGACCATGCCGAAGACGGTGGCGGAACTCGCCGGCGGCCTGCTGCAGAACCCCGTGCGCGTCGAAGTGACGCCCGAGGTGATCACGGTCGACAAGATCGAACAGCGCATCCTGTTCACGCCGGCGGCCGACAAGCGCAACACGCTGGTCCGTCTGCTCGGCGATGCCACGATGACGCGCGTCATCGTCTTCACCCGCACCAAGCACGGCGCCGACCGCGTCACCCAGCACCTGGAGAAGGCGGGCATCATGGCCGCCGCGATCCATGGCAACAAGACGCAGGGTGCCCGCGTGAAGGCGCTGGACGGCTTCCGTTCCGGCCGCATGCGCGTGCTGGTGGCAACCGACATCGCCGCCCGCGGCATCGACGTGCGCGAAGTGAGCCATGTCATCAACTTCGAGCTGCCGAACGAGCCGGAAAGCTATGTCCACCGCATCGGCCGCACCGCGCGCGCCGGCGCGAGCGGCATCGCCATCTCGCTGGTCGACAATGCCGAGCGCGGCTTCCTGCGCGACATCGAGCGACTGACGCGCCGCAAGCTGACGCCGACCGGCACCCAGCTGCAGCCCCAGGCCGAAGGTGCGGCGCCGCAGGCGCCGCGCAGCGAAGGCCACCGCGCCGAAGGCCCGCGCAACGACGCCCGCCCGCAGGGACAGCGTCCGCAGGGCCAGCGGCCCCACGGCCAGAAGGCACACGGGCACAAGCCGGGCGGCCACAAGGGCCCGCACGGCCAGCGCCCGGCGGGCCAGCACCAGGCCAAGCCGCAGGGCGGCAACCCGAACCAGGGTCACGGGCACCAGGGCGGCAACGACCGCCCTGCGCACGAACCCGTCCGGCCGGCGGCGCGCGCCGCCTGACCGGCGGCCCGCCCCGCGCTATAATCCCGCCAACAGAATTTCCGAGAGTCCGGAGACCCTATGGCCAAGGAAGAAATGCTGGAGTTCGAAGGCGTGATCGCCGACGTGCTGCCGGACGGACGCTTCCGCGTCACGCTCGACAACGGTCACGAGATCATCGCCTACACCGCGGGCAAGATGCGCAAGAGCCGCATCCGCACGCTTGCGGGCGACCGCGTGACCGTGGAGATGACACCCTACGACCTTGAAAAAGGCCGCGTCGTCTACCGCCACAAGGACGCCCGTGCGCTGCCGATGTCCGGCCCGCCCCGCGGCGGCTTCCGTCGGCGCTAGAACGCCAAACACACCAGAAACCCCGCCCGGTCCGCCACGGCGGGGTTTTTGTTTGGCGTATCAGCAGACGCGGGCCACCGGTGGACGCCCCCCATTCCCCGCCCTAGACTGCCGCCGGCACCCTCCGAGGTATACAGATGCACGATCTCGTCATTCGCGGCGGCACCATTGTGGACGGCACCGGCAAGCCGGGCTTCACCGGCGATGTCGCGATCGACAACGGCAAATTGACCCAGGTCGGCGGCAAGGCCGGGCCGGCGCAGCGCGACGTGGCGGCCGAAGGCCGACTTGTCACCCCCGGCTGGGTCGACGTGCACACGCATTACGATGGCCAGGCGACCTGGGATGGCGAGATGGCGCCGTCGTCCTGGCACGGATCCACCACCGTGGTGTTCGGCAATTGCGGCGTCGGCTTCGCGCCGTGCCGCCCGCGTGACCGCACCAAGCTGATCGAGCTGATGGAAGGGGTAGAGGACATTCCCGGCCTTGTCCTGTCCGAAGGCCTGAAGTGGAACTGGCAGAGTTTTCCCGAATTCCTCGACGTGCTCGAAAGACTGCCCCGCACGATCGACATCGGCGCCCAGGTGACGCACCACCCGCTGCGCGTCTTCGTCATGGGCGACCGGGCGATCCGCCATGAACAGGCGACGGCCGAGGACGTTGCGGAAATGGCGCGGCTGACCGAGGAAGGCCTGCGTGCCGGCGCGCTGGGCTTCACCACCTCGCGCACCCAGTTGCACATGACGCTGGCCGGCGACTACACGCCCGGCCGCTTTGCCGGTGTGGACGAACTCAAGGCCATTGGCCGCGCGCTGGGCCGGGCCGGCCACGGCAACTTCGGCATGCTGGCCGACTTCGAGGACGAGACGGCAGACTTCGCATGGATGCGCGACATCGCGCGCGAGTCGGGCCGCCCGGTGTGGTTCCTGCTCACCGACCGCATCTGGGATCCGACGCGCTGGCGCCGGCTGATGGCTGGCGTGCAGGCGGCGCGTCAGGACGGCCTGCCGCTGACCGCCCAGATCGCGGCGCGGCCGGTCGGGCTGATCCTGGGCCTTTCAACCTCGCTGACGCCGTTCAGCACCAAGGCGAGCTTCATGGCGCTCGCCCACCTGCCGCCGGAGGAGCGGCTGAAGCGCCTGCGCGATCCCGCTGTGCGCCGCCAGATCATCGACGAAGCGCCGGACGAACGGCTGGTCGCGCTGATGCCGCGCGGCAACCTGCTTGCCACGACGCATTGGAGCCGCATGTATGTCCATGGCGACCCGCCGGATTACGAGCCTGACCAGTCGCGTTGCGTCGAGACCTTTGCCGCGAAGGAAGGCAAGACGCCGGCCGAATTTGTCTATGATTACCTGACCGGCGGCGACGGCTCGCGCATGCTGTTCTTCCCGGTGACCAACTATGTCACCGGCGACCACGGGCCGATCCGCGACATGATGACGAGCGAACATACCGTGGTGGGCCTGTCTGATGGCGGCGCCCATTACGGCGTCATCTGCGACGCCAGCAACACGACCTTCCTGCTGACCCATTGGGCGCGCGACCGTAAGCGTGGAGAAAAGCTGCCCGTGGAGTTCGTGGTCAAGCGCCAGACCGCCGACAATGCCGACTTCTTCGGCCTGCGCGATCGTGGCCGCCTGGCGCCGGGCCTGAAGGCAGACATCAACGTCATCGACCATGCCGGCCTGCGCCTGCATCCGCCCGAGATCATCCACGACCTGCCGGCGGGTGGGCGACGGCTGGTCCAGCGCGTCGACGGCTATGACATGACTCTCGTCAGCGGCACCCCGATCTACGAAAACGGCCAATCCACTGGCGCCCGCCCCGGCAAGCTGGTGCGCGGCAGCCGACCCTGAACCTTTCGCACGGCGTCCCACGCCGTGGTCCCCTTTTGCTGCATCGACACACACAGGGAGGGTTTGATGACCGGACTGGGACGAGGCGCCGCGCGGCTGCGGTGCGCCGTGGGTGCGGTTGCGTTTGGCCTTGCGACCAGCGGCACCGCGCTGGCGCAACCGGCCGACACGCTGCGCGTCGGCAACTGGGACTTTCCGCCGGGCCGCGGCAATCCCCACTCGACCGTCGTTTCAGGCACGCCGCAGATTTACATCTGGCCGGCGATCTACGACACCCTGACATCCATCAACAACAAGGGTGAAGCAAGCCCGTGGCTTGCGACCGCGTGGAAGAATATCGACCCGCTGACCTGGCAGATGACGCTTCGTCAGGGGGTGAAGTTTCACAACGGCGAAATTCTGACACCCAGGACGATCACCGACATGTTCGCCTGGTTCACCAGCGAGGCCGGCAAGCCATCGGTCGCCGCCGCCGGCATGCGATTTGTCACCAGCGTCGTGGCCATCGACGACAAGACACTGGAGTTCAAGACCAGCGCCCCGCGCCCGATCTTTCCCAACCTGATTGCTGGCGTCATGGTCCCGCCGGAGAAGGCTTGGGCTGAGCTGGGCCCGGAGAAATTCGTCGTCACGCCGATCGGCTCGGGCGCCTATCGCACCACGGCCTGGACCAACGAGGGCGTGAAACTGGAAGCGTTCGCCGACGCGTGGAACAAGCCGAAGATTCCCAGGGTCGAGATCCTGCGCCTCGCCGAGCAGGCGTCACGCCTCCAGGCACTGCTGTCGGGCCAGATCGACGTCATGATCTCGACGCAGCCGGACGAGGTGAAGACGATCCAGGCCGCGGGCGGCAAGGTCGACATGGCACCGGCGCCGGCGCTGATGCAACTCGGCTTCGTTCTAGAGAACGTCAAGGCGGGCGTCGACAACACGATGCTGAAGGACAAGCGCGTGCGGCAGGCCCTGAACTATGCCGTCAACAAGCAGGCCATCAATGACAGCCTGCTGGGCGGCACATGGCGGCTCAACTCGCAGTTCAGCGCGCCCCACATCTTTGGGTACAACCACGATCTGAAGCCTTATGAATACGACCCGGCCAAAGCCAAGTCCCTGCTGGCCGAGGCAGGCTACCCGAACGGCTTCAGCATCAAGGGTGAAGTCCGCAGCTTCCAGGACATGTGGGGCGCCGTCGCGCAGGACCTGGACAAGGTTGGCGTAAAGCTGGAATTCCAGAACGTGCAGCAGGCCGAGTGGCTGCGAAAATTTCTCGCCACCAGTTGGGATTACCAGACCTTCGGCGTGGAACTGGGATGGGGGGCGGAACTCGACTCAAACCGCATGGCCTTCTTCCAATCCTGCCGCAAGACGCCCCAGCCGCACTACTGCAACAAGGACCTGATGGCGTTGCACGATGCCGCCGACGTGGAGTTCGACGTCGAGAAGCGGCGCAAGATCCTGCAGGAACTGATGGCGAAGATGCGCGAGGACGCCTCTGTCATCTTCCTCTACGAGCAGGTCGATCTGGTCGGACTGACAAGGCGCGTGCAGGGCTTCCGTAGCGTGAACCGGAACTTCCAGTATCACGAGATGTCGCTCGCAAACTAGGAACGGTCAGGCGAGGCCGAGGCGCTCCACCTCGGCCCAGCCGGCTTCTGCCACCGGGCGCGCCAGCCTACCCATGCGTTCCGCCTCGCTCGACGCTGCCGTGCCGTCGCGCACGCGGCCCATAATGCCCTGCAGGATCGCCGCCATCCGGAACA
>CANJEJ010000063.1 GCA_947473325.1 Alphaproteobacteria bacterium
CGACAATGCCGGCCGGGCTGCCGAGCGCGGTGATGACGATGGGCGGCTTGTAGCGCAGCACGATCGCGAGGTCGTCGTCGAGCCGGGTGTTGGTGCGATGCACGATCAGGTTGACCGCCCAGGGCAGGTTGCCGCCGCGCGATCCCACGGCGCCGTCGATCCGGTCCATCCACTCTTCCAGCTGGTCGAGAGTGCGGCAGTTCGGCGTCGGAAACGAGCCGACGATGCCGGCGCGGCAGGCGGCGATGACAAGGTCGGGCCCGGAGACGAGGAACATCGGCGCCGCGATCAGCGGCAGCCGCAGGGAGTCAAACAACGGGGTGCGCGGCATGGACGAACTCGGTTTCGGGTCGGCTGCTGTGTCAACTGTAGCGGAAAGCGAACCCGTGCAAAGCGAGAACGTTACCGAGGCATTGTTTCCGCCACGAAAGGAAAATTCATGGCTCGCAAGGCTGCACCGAGAAAGCCCGCCACATCCCGCACGAAGAAACCCGCCGCCCGGCGCGCAACGCCGAAGCCGGTCACGGCGCGCAAGGCCGCCCCGAAGCGCGGCGCCACCGCCCGCAAAACCGTGGCGAAGCCTGCCGCCGCCGCGCCGCTGCCGAAAAGCAAGCGCAACACCCGCACGAGCTGGAGCCCCGCCGAGCAAAAGGAACTGCGCACGCTGATCAAGGGCAACACGCCGACGCGCGTGATTGGCTTGAAGCTCGGTCGCAGCGAAGCCTCCGTCCGCTCCAAGGTGCAGAAGCTGGGCCTGTCGCTGATGCCGCCCAACCGCAGCCCCTACAACCGCGCCTGACAGACTGCCCTCCCCCCTGCTTGCAGGGGGAGGGCATGCTTGATCGATGCGCCTGACAGCGCCCGGTCTCGGCTACACTGGCGGTCCCACTCCCCTTTCAGGACCCCGCCATGCACGGCCTGCCGCACGACCGCGGCCCCATCTATCTCGAGACGGTCATGGGGCGCTTCCCGGTCGAGCCGTGGAACACGGCGTCGAACCTGCTGTTCCTCGCGCTCATCGCCTACTGGACCTGGCGGCTGGTCCGGGCGGGAATCGGCCCGCACCGCTTCATCGCCGGCGCGTTGCCGGTTTTGTTCATCGGCTGGGTCGGCGGCACGATCTATCACGCCACGCGCAGCGCCAACATCTGGCTCTTCCTCGACATCGGGCCGATCGCGCTGCTGGTTGTCGCCACGGCGGCCTTCTTCTGGCGGCGCGTGCGCCTGCCCTGGCTCGCGGTGCCGCTTGTCGTTCTGGGCCCGACCGCTGCCGTGATGGGGTCCATTGCGGCGCTCGGTCTGCCGCGGGTGATGGGGCCGATGATCGGTTACCCGATGATGGCCCTGTCGCTGCTGCTGCCAGTGTTGTGGAACCTGGCGCGGGAGCGCTGGGCCGACGGAATCCTGGTGCTGGGGGCGCTGGCCGTCTTTGTGCTGGCGGTGCTGTCCCGCAGCTTCGACGGCCGCCTGGCGGCCGATCTTTTGCCGATGGGCACGCACTGGCTGTGGCACAGCCTGGGCGCCGTGGCCGTGCAACTGCTCATCACCTACATCTGGCGCAGCGACCTGCGCCGCGAGGCTAGTAAGTGATCTGAAGCTGATAGCTGCCCGAATAGACACCGTCGACATAGGCGGTCGGGCTTTGCGTCGTCGTCAGCGAGCCACCAATGTTGATGTTCAGCGTGCCAGTTGCGCTGGTGACGTAAGTGAAGCCAACCGCCGCATAGGCCGGGGTGAAGACCAGCGGCGGCGTCCCCGGCGATGCTGCATTGGTCAGGTCATAGCTTGCGCCCGGGTTCGACACGGTCAAAGCCGTGTTCGGCGGCGCATGGGTGACGGCAATCAGACCGCGCGTCGGCGGCGCGACCGCCAGAATGCGCGAACCAGCCGCGCCCTGCGCGACCGTCATCGCGCCCGTGCCGGGATTCAGGTTCACCGCCGCCTGCGCGCCCGCGGTGTTCGACGAAACGGCGGCGATGGTGCCGAGGTTGAGCGGCGTGGTTTCGGCAATGGTGAACGCGTTCTGCACGATCACCTGGGCGCTGTAGGTGGACACCTTGGACTGGGCCATCGCCTGTGTCGCGCCGAAGCACGCGATGAAGGCAACGAAGGCCAGGAAACCGATTCTTGCCGAAGACAGAGACATACCGTGCCCGCCGCCAGGTTGGTGGTATGCGGCTTTCTGCCGCCTCAAGGGGAATTGCACGGTCGAGCTTGCGCCGGCCGGGATTAACGGCGCGTTAAAGCGGCCGCGGGCCGCAGCGGCGTCTTGTTGCTCTGGCGGAAAAGGCTACCGTCTGGCAGTTGCCGCCGGGCGGCGGGGTCAGTCGCTACAGGCGCTGCAGGGCGCGGATGTCGCGATAGCTGATGCGGTGGATGCCGTGGCGGTCCAGCGCGGCGGCAAGTCTGGAGCGCCCAAGTCCGTCAGCTTGTCGAAGACAGACTTCTGCAATCTCACGGACTGCTCAGATCGGGACGTGCGACCCCACGCCGAGGTCGCGTGTCTCCAGCCGTGTCGTGCGGCTGAGCAGCAGTGGCGAGGCGTCGCCGGTCAGCCGGTCGGTATAGCGGCCGACGGCAAGGATGTGCGAGCGGCCGTCATGGTCGGTGTGGAAGCACTGGAAGGTGCTGACCGCCTGCCAGCTGCCGTCGGGCAGCCGGTCGATCTCCCCCACCGAGACATGGCGCAGCAGCGTACCGATGCGGCGCAGGTGCTGCGGCACCATCTCGAACAGCGCCTTGAGCCCGTCGCGGTCCTGGTCGAACCAGATCATTTCCTGCCGGATCTCGGGGCTGAAGGCCGTGACCTGATAGACAAAACCGGGGGCGCAGAGCGCAAGGAAGGCATCCCAGTCCTCGGCGTCGAGCTGGCGGCAGGCGCGGTGCACGGCACCGCGGATGATCTCGGCCGACATGGCTATTGGTTCTTCCGGCCGTCGCCGAAGGGATCCGAGGCGCTGCGGCCCATCAGCTTGCCCCACTGGGCATAGAAGGCACGCAGGAAGCCGTCGTCCTGGCCGCGCATGTTCTCTTCGCGCGCCAGCACCTGGTATTTCGCCGCGCCGTTGTGGAAGTTCCATTCGCAGAGTTCAGCGGCGAGCAGGTCTTCCGGCACGTTGCGGCCGAACGGGCCCCAGTATTGCGCGTAATGCTTGCTGCGCAGCTTCCAGTCCTCCGGCGACTGGCCCTTGGGCCCGAGGCCGCGCCATTCGATGCGGGTGCGGTGGGTAGAAAGCGGGGTGAAGGTGGAAATCCGCATCACCGTGCCGCGCGCATTCATCGCCGAATTGGGGAAGACATGGGTGAAGCGGAAATCCGCCGCCGTCAGTCCCTTCAGCGCGTGGGAATCGCTGCGCCCTTCCCAGCCCTTGTAGTCCTTGTAATTCGCCTTGTAGCCGGCCCCGCCGCCACGGATATGCCCGTTCGGATAGACGATAAGCTCGCGTTCCGCCATCGCTGCCGGGTTGGTCTGGGTCCGGCGCAGGGCGACATGCATGTATTCGTGATAGAGGTCGAGGTTGGTCTCCTGCCATTCCTTCCAGTTCGCGTCGATGGTGGCGTGCTGGTAGGTGAAGACCTGCAGGTCGTTGATCGTCAGCACCTCCTCGAAGGCCTCGAGCGCATCGCCGAGCCAGTCGGCGAGCGGCATGGCGGCATCGTCGAGGTTGATGAAGACAAGACCCAGCCGTGTTTCCGTGCGCACGGCGCGCAGGCCTAGCTTCGACTTGTCGAGCCCCGCCTTCTCATAGGCGTCGGGACGCGGGATCGCGATGCAGGCGCCGCGCGTGTCGTAGGACCACAGATGGTAGAAGCAGGTGAAATGCTTCGCGTTGCCGCTCGGTTCATGGACGACGCGGGCGCCGCGGTGCGAGCAGACATTGACGAAGCTGCGGATGGTGCCGTCCTCGCCCCGTACCACGACCAGCGGCACGCCCGCCTGCTCCGCCGTGCGATAGTCGCCGGGGTTGGGAATCTCGCTTTCATGGCAGGCGATCTTCCATACCTTGGCGAAGATGCGCGCCTGCTCCTCGGCAAAGACGGTGTCGTCGCGATAGATGCGGCCGTCGGTGAAATGGGTGGCAGGCAGCGCGGGCGTCGCGCCCCAGCCTTCAGCGGTGCGAGCAGTCACGATTATCCCTCCAGAGCGAAGGACAGCTTAGCAGAGGCACCGTGGGCGCAAAGGACGGATTGACTGGCCTCTAGGCTGTCCGCCCGCTGGCCGGCGCATAGGCGTTGGCACGCAGGAGTTCCTTGCGCGCGCGGGCGACCCGGCTTTTCACCGTGCCCACCGAGCAGCCGCACAGGCGGGCGGCCTCTTCGTATTTCACGCCATCGGCGGCCACCAGCAGGAGCGCCCGGCGCTGCACTTTCGGCAGGCGCTGGATGGCGGCGGCCGTATCCGAGAGGGCCACGCGCGCTTCCTGGTTCGATGGCACGGACAGACGGTCAAGCACCGCTTCGGTCAAGGCGCGGAACAGGCGTGGCCGCCGGCAATAGGTGTTGAGGAAACAGTTGCGCTGGATGGTGAATATCCAGGCCTGGAAATTGGTGCCGGGCTCGAAGCTCTCTGCCGAACGAAGGGCACGCACGGCCGTGTCGTGGACGAGATCTTCCGCATCGTCGGGATTGGCGGTCAGGGAGAGTGCAAAGCCACACAGCGCGTTCCAATGCTGCAACAGAAGACCACTGACCAGATGCTGCGCTTGCATGACACATACCGAAAAAAGGGCGAGCCCAATGAGAGGCCGGGCTCGGTGCCCGACCGGTTCAGCAAATCGTTGCCGCGGTTGCGGTCGCCAGCAGCGGCAACAAAAAGTCCCGCGGTCAGAACCTGATGCCGGCTGATCATGGCGCTTGTCCTTGCGTACCCCCTCCTGCAACAACGCGAGGCTTTGGCGGTTGTTCCTGTGGCAGCGGAGCTTGCCGTGCATTGCTACAGCGCGGCGGTAGGGTGCTGCCGCAAGTCGTGGTTGCAGCGGACGGAACACCGCGCGTTACCGCACGTTCTGATCGCGGACACACGCCACACACAGAGGTGCCGCATGGATGCGATTGTCGAGGAGTTCGGAACCAATCGGACAGGAGTGGGTTTCATGGGATGTGATCGCACCGCCATGGGCGCGCGCGATGGCAGCAATCGCCAACCATCCGAGAGGACACCTCATGAATTCGACTCGACGGCATGACAACGACCGCAACTGGTCCCGCGACGAGGACGACGATCGTTACGCGTCCGCGCGGTATCGCAGCGACGAGCGGGATGATTCGGTACGAGACCGCTATCGTGCATCCGCCGATCGTTTCCGTGGCCGCTCGTCCCAGGACGAAGAAGGCTACCGGCAGCAGGAGTTTGGTTCACGTGGCCGCTGGCCGGAAGATCGTGGCTATGACGACTACCGCAACTTCCAGCAGCCGAGCCGGCAGAGCCAGGACGACCAGCGCCATGGCTACCAGGGCTACGGCCAGCCGCAACGTGGCGGCTACTACAGCCAGCGCAACGAGCCTGACCGCCATGGCAGCCAGTCAGGCAACTACGAGCCTGGCTACGGCAGCTCGCGCGGCTATGGCAACCAGGGCGCCAGCCAGAGCCAGCCAAGCTACGGTCAGGGCAACTGGCATGACCGGAACTATCAGGGCAATTCGCCTGGCTACGAGCATGACCGCAGCCATTCCTGGCGCGAGGACTATGGCAGCACCGGGCAGCAGTACCGGTCGTCTGCTCCAATCCATGGCAGCCATGAGAACGGGAGCAGCGAATCTCCGTCCGGGTTCCGCGGCCAGGGCCCAAAGGGCTACAAGCGGTCTGACCAGCGCATCCAGGAAGACGTGAACGACCACTTCACCGATTCGCCGAGCCTTGATGCCAGCGGCATCGACATCACGGTGCGCGACGGCGAAGTCACGCTCGCGGGCACGGTGAGTTCGCGCGCCTGCAAGCGGGAGGCTGAGGATCTTGCCGACCGCATCTCGGGCGTCAAGCATGTGCAGAACAACCTGCGTGTGCAGGAGCAAGGCACGCAGGGCTACCCGGGAACGTCCAGCCAAGCCGCCGGCTCGAACACCACGAACTTCGGCACGTCTGGTGCAAGCCAGACCAGCGGCAGCACCGGCACGACCGGCAAGACCACCCGCACGACGAACTAGCGGCGGGGCTGCAGCAAAAGGCGTCCCTGCCCTGGCAGGGGCGCCTTTCCTTTTGTCAGAAGGTGACTTTTTCGGTGTCGCCGATACGCGGCTCGCGCCCTTCGGCGCGGGCGGCGCGCACTTCGCGGGCAACGCTGTCGAAGTCGCCGGGGCGCGTCCAGTATTCGGCGCTTTCGGGCCGGAAATGCAGCAGGACGGCGTCGGGATCGGATGGCCCGCGCGGGAACCACAGGTCCGCCTCGCGATCCCATTTGCGCCGCATGAGCGCGGCGTCGCGCGCAAGGCCGGTGCGTCCCGAGACCGAAAGGAACACGCCGCCGTCGGTATGGTGGAACATCAGGCAGGTGCGCTGGTCGTCGCGAAGTTCGTCCGGCTTGGCCGAGGACCGGCTGGTGAAGAACCACACTGCACTTTCCGCCCGGTCGGGGGAGGCGGCCATAGGCCGGGCGCGGATCATGTCGGCGTCATGGGAGACGAACATGCAGGTCCGGACGGCCATCATGACGGCCCAGACCCTGTCGGTGAACGAAGATTCGGACGGCAAAGACACCCGAAGGATCAGGGGCGCTTTTGCCCTGCGCGCTCGACCTGATGAATCAGGTCTTGCAGGCGTTCCGGGAGGGGCTGTTCAACCACCTTGCCGAAAATGCGCTGCAGGCTGCGGCTGATGGCGATGAAGCGTGGCGACAGCATGGGACCGGCGCGGCCGGCGGCATCCGAGTGCACGAACTCCGCCGTTTCCCCGTCGTTAAGCGAATCCATCATCGCGTTCGAAAAATCCATGGGGCACCACGAACAGCCCAGTTGGCTATCCCTCAAACGCTCCGGACCGGAAAAGGTTTCCGCTACGACGCGAGAACAAATCGGGGTTGGACCACCATCGCTGCGGACCCGGCCACGACCAGTTCCAGCCGGCCATCGGACTGCTCGACGAGCGCCGTGCAACTTTCCACCCAGTCGCCGTCATTGCAGTAGACGACGCCGTTCAAGGTCTTGATTGCGGGCACATGGATATGGCCGCAGACCACGCCGTCATAGCCCCGCCGGGCCGCCTCGCCCGAAATCGTTTCTTCAAAGCGGCGGATGAATCGCGCTGATTTCGGGAAACGGGTTTTGACGTAGTGCGACAGCGACCAGTGAGGCTTGCCCATCCGGGTCCGCGCCACTGCGATGACCCGGTTGAGGGACACGGTACCCTGATAGGTCATGTCGGCAAGCAGCGAGAGCCAGCGGGCATGATGATCCAGGCCGTCATGAGCATCGCCATGCAGGACCCAGAGGCGGCGGCCGTCGGCCGTTTCATGGGTGACCTCGTTCCGGATTTCGAGCCCGCAAAAGGCGAGGCCGGCGAAGTGGCGGAACATGGGGTCATGGTTTCCGGGCACGAGCACCACGCGGGTGCCCTCCTGGGCCCGGCGCAGGAAGTCCTGGATGATCTCGGTCTTCAACGCGGACCAGTGCCAGCCACGGCCGAGCTTCCAGCCATCGACAATGTCGCCGACGAGATAGAGCGTGTCGCATTCCATACTATTGAGGAAGGCGAACAGCTTTTCCGGCTGGCTCGACCTGCAGCCGAGGTGGATATCTGACAGCCAGACTGTCCGATAGCGACGGGGCATGCGGGTGGCATTCATGACACCGTCCCTAGATCAGCCGGTCAGGGCCGATCACGGCCACGACGGCTCCAATGGCGGCCGCAATCGCGACTACGACGAGGACAAAGTAGAGGATTGACGTACGGCTCAGCTGCACCCTGGCTTCGGTTTCCACCTCGTCGAGCGTCTGTGACTCGCGCTCCGTTGCGCGCGCATCGACGCCCCCCACCTCCGGGTGCTGCATCTGATGGATCTCGCTTGCGCTTTTGGACATGACCAAACCCTCGTGCGAACCTTTCAGACCAAACTCCGCCGGACCGGGACCGGTTCCTGCCGGGGGAACGGGATACCGCCAGGGTCGTTAAAAAGACACAGACGCAAGTAGCTGGAGGTTCCGCGCCATGTTCAAAACCGTTGTCGTCCCCACCGATGGATCCGAAGCCGCCAACCGCGCGGTGGATGTGGCCTGCGACCTGGCCAACAAATACGGTTCGAAGATCGTGCTGGTGAATGTTCTGATGGCGGGCGCCACCGCGGCCGAGTTGCGCGACATTCCCGGGCTGCACGCCACCGACCGCGAGGAGATCGAGCGCTTCGATGTCGCCGCCACCGCGTCGGCCAGCATGATGGTCAACGGCGGCTATGTCGCCCTACCCGTTCCCGCCGAACTGGTGTCGCGCGTCGGCACGCATCTGCTCGAAGCGATGAAGCATCGGGTGGTGGCGCACGGTATCCCCGGTCCCGTGCTGAAGCTGGTAGAGGGCGATCCGGCCGAAGCCATTCTCGACGTGGTGACGAGCGAAGAGGCCGACACCATCGTCATGGGCCGGCGCGGCTTGGGCCGCTTCGAGGCCCTGCTCAGCGGCAGCGTGTCGGCGCGCGTGGCGGGTCTCAGCGACTGCACGCTGGTCCTGGTCCACTAGCACAGAAAAAAGCGGCCCCGGTCGAGGGGCCGCTTTTCATTCGTCAAGGAGCGATCAGCGCTTGACGATGTTGCCGCGCGCCATGGCCTGCTCCAGCTTTTCATCGCAGAGCCGCGTGTCATTCGCCTTCTGGGCGACCTGGGCTTCAAGCCAGAGCTTCTTCACATCGGCCCGCGCGGAAGGATCGGCCACCTTGGACTCCTGCTCGCTGACATGGCGCAGCGTAAGGTCGCAGTCGGCCGGCTTGCCCTGGGCATAGGCCTGGGCCGCGAAAATCATGGGCAGGGCGATCGCGCCCGCCGCCATAGCGTGTTTCAGAGTCATGGTACCTCCATTCGGCGGACGAGCGAGTCCGCCATCGGAGACATCAACCCGCAAGGACCGCGAGGGTTCCCGTGGCGGAACCGGGGCTAGGCCCTGGTCGGCGTATCGCCGTGCAGGGTGCGGTCCAGCGCGTCTTTCAGATCGCGCGGCATGAAGGGCTTCTCGAGCACCTCGATGCTGTCATCGGACAGGCCCTCGCGCAGCCGCCCGCTGCGCGACTGGCCGCTCGCGATGATGATGCGCACCAACGGGTGACGGCGTCTCAGTTCGGTGATCAGGTCGCTGCCCGACATGCCGGGTAGGCCGAGGTCGACCAGGATGACATCGATCTGCGGCCATTGGCCCAGGCGCGCGAGGCCGGTTTCCGCATCCTGCGCTTCCTCCGCACGGAAGCCGAACTGGGCCAGCATGTCGATGGAGGCAGACGGCCCGGCACTGGCCACCCGCGCCGCCGCATCCTGCATAAGGGTGAAGCGGCGGTCGAGCAGCGCCTTCAGGTCGCCGACGCGGCGCACCTGGTTGGCGTTGTCAGTGATCAGGCCGCCAAGTTCCGCAAGACTGCGATAGGCCTCGGCCATGTTCGTACGGAAGAATTCCAGCCGGTTCGATTCGCGCGTGATGAGATAGCCGCGCAGGCCCATTTCTGCCTGTTCGATGTCGAGATCGACTTGCTTCGTCGCCAGCAGAACCTCATTGGTGTGAATGACCAGGTCGATCGAATTGGAGATCGCGACGCGCGTCTGCGCCAGCAGAAGCAGTCCGGCCGGCAGAAGGCCGATCAGCAGGATCAAAAGCGCAAAGGCCGAGCGCGTGGACAGGCTGGGCAGGCGCACCGTCAAGACAACACCGCGATGACGGTTAGGCCGAAGGAAGGTGGGTGGCGGGAAGGCCCAGGCTTTCGAGCGCGGCCTTCAACTCCTTCGGACCGAAGGGCTTGCGCAGGCAGCGCGAATGCGAGTCGGCGGCCGGGTCGGGCACGCGCGACGCGCTGTAGCCGGTGGCGAAGATGATGCGCAGGTCGGGCCGCACATGACGGGCACGTTCCGCAAGTTCGCGGCCATCCATCACCGGCAGGCCGACGTCGGTCAGCAGCACCTCGATGGCGTTGTCCTGATTGAGAAAGTCCAGCGCCTCGGCCGCGGTAGCGGCTTCGACGACACGGTGGCCCATGTCGGTGACGACATCGGCCAGCGACATGCGCAGCAAGGGATCGTCTTCCACAAGCAGGAAGGCGAACGAACGCCCCGAGGGCGGATCGGCCGTCTCATGTTCTGCCGATGGCGCAGCGGTCATGCCTGCCGTTCCCCCATCCGGCGGTTGCCACCGGACCTGTTTTCCGGGTCAGAAACCTGGCCCAATGAAGATCCCAAATTAGGCAGAAGGCCCCTGGAAGTCAAAGCGACGGCCACTGTCTGGCAGTGCGAAAAGCCTCGCCACAGGGGGGAATCTCATCCCTGAGCGCCAAGCTGCATCACGGCAGACAGGCCACCCAGCGCGAGCGCTACGGCGACAGCAACGAAGACGACATACCGCGCATTGCGGCGAAGTTCGCGGCGTCGCGTCCTGCGCAACGCCATGTCCTTTATCACCGGCAGTCAAAGGGGATGGGGCGATGCGGCGGGCCATCGTCACCGGGCCTGCCGGAACCCCCTGCCGCGTCACCCATGCTGCTCCCTTGCCCGAACCCTCAACCCTTCCGAACGCGGTAGCGGGCGGGGGGTTCCAGCGCTGACACGGAATTGCCCCGTAACTCCCCCTGCCGGGGGGCGTTTGATCAGCATGTCCAAGACCTTGCAATGGATCAGCGGCATTGCCGCGGTTCTGGCGATCGGCATCGGCGCCTTTTTCTGGTTTTTCGAGTGGAACTGGCTGAAATCGCCCGCCGAACGCTTCGGCAGCAGCGCCTCGGGCCGCGGGCTGACCATCGGCGACATCCAGGGCGAATGGTCCTTCACCCCGCGCTTCGTCTTCAAGGACATTCATTTCGGCAATGCCGAATGGAGCAAGGACAAGGACATGATGGCGGCGGAAACGCTCGAGGTCGTGATCGACCTGCGCGAGCTCCTGCGCGGCCGCATGGTCCTGCCCGAGGTCATGCTCGACAAGCCGAAGCTGGCGCTGGAGCGGCGGCCCGACGGGAGCAGCAACTGGACCTTCGGCGCCGAAGTCGCCAAGGACGTCGTGACACCGGAAGACCGCACCGAAATGCCGCTGATCGGCCGGATGACAATCAAGGATGGCACCGTCAGATACCGCGACGCGCCGCTGGGTCTCAACATCGACGGTCGCGTCAGCACGGCGGAAGCCCAGGGCGGCAAGGGCGACTCCCGGGTCGTACTCCAGGGCCAGGGCACGCTGCAGGGCGAACCGTTCCGGATCAACCTGACGGGCGGCTCGTTGCTCTCGCTTCGCGAAAACAACGAGCCCTATCCAATGACCGTCGAGATGGTGGCGACGAAGAGCCAGGGGCGCATTTCCGGCACCCTCGCCGATCCCATCAAGTTCGAAGGCCTGAACCTCGACGTGGCGCTGAAGGGGCCCAACCTCGAAGCGCTGTCGAAGATCACCGGCATCCCCTTCCCCATCACGCCGCCCTATGACCTGAAGGCCAAGCTGCAGCGAGAAACCGCCGACAAGTGGCGCTTCGCCGGAATCGCCGGCACTATCGGGCACAGCGACATCGGCGGCGACCTGCTGATCGACACCGGACGCCCCCGGCTCTATGTCGAGGCGGACCTGCATTCCAAGGGACTCGACTACCGCGATGTCGGCTCGCTGATCGGCATTCCCCCCGACCAGCTCGACGGCAAGCCGAGCCGCGTGCCGGCGATCGAACGCCGCGTGCTGCCGGATGCGCCGCTGAACATCAAGCAGGTGCGCGAGGTGGACGCCAAGGTGCGTTTCCGCGGCGACAAGGTGGCCGCGCCCGACGTGCCGCTGACCGATGTGACCTTGCTTCTCGACATGAAGGACGGCGTGCTGAAGCTGGCGCCGCTCGATGTCGGCGTCGCCGGCGGCCGCACCGTGGCCAACATCACGATCAACGCGCGCGATCCGCGCATCAAGACCGACTATGACCTGCGCCTGCGCGGCTATCAGCTTGAACGCTTCCTGCAGGCAGCTGGACTGAACAATGCCGCCAGCGGCCGGATCGACGGACGGGTGCGTCTGGTTGGCTACGGCGACAGCGTCCGCAAGTCGCTGGCCACCGCCACAGGCGACGTGAAGCTCGCCATGAATGGCGGCAGCATGTCGAACCTGGGACTGGAGTTGATCGGCATCGACATTGCTGAGTCGCTGGGCTTCCTGGCGACGGGCGATCGCAATGTGCAGGTGCGTTGCGGTGTCGTGGATATCGGGGTCGAGAACGGCGTCGGCACGCCAAGGCTGTTCGTCATCGACACAACCGACACCACCGTGACCGCAGAGGGGCAGGTTTCCCTGCGTGACGAAATGCTGGACCTGCGCCTGCTTGCCAAGCCGAAGGATCCCAGCATCCTCAGCGCCCGCACACCCATCACCGTCAAGGGACGTTTCGCCGGGCCATCGGTTGGCATTGAGCCCGGGCCGCTGATCGCCCGCGCCGGGGCGGCGGTGGCGCTGGGCGTGCTGCTGACCCCGCTGGCCTCCATCCTCGCCTTCATCGAGCCGGGGATGGAGAAGGACAGCGACTGCGCGGCGCTGCTGCAGCAGGTTACGCCGGCCACAAACCCGACGGCACCGGCCGCCGCCCCGCGCGCCAGCACCAACGGCAAGCCAACGCGCAGCCGGCGCAACTGATTGCCAGACACAAAAAAAGCGGCGGCGCCCTGACAGCGCCGCCGCTTTCTTTCGTTCCGGATCAGACCGGAGTCATGACCTTGGGCTCGCGGTCCCAGATCTTGTGCTTCGCCGCCGCCTTGGTGAAGGCATCCGGCTTGGCGCTCGTGAGATCGATCACGCCCTCATCCTTCTGCACGCCCACCGCATCAAGCAGAGCCTTGGCCGCGGCGTCATGGCCGATCATCTTGAGATGCGCGAAGGCGTTGGCGGCAAAGTCCTTCGCCGCCGTGTCCTTCAGCAGCGGCGCGAAACCCTTGACCGAGCCGGCGATTACCACCGCGTCGAACAGGATCGACGGTGTGCCAGCGAGCTGGCCGTCGGCGGCCAGATGATCGCCCTGGCTGGTCGTCACCCCGCCCACCTTGGGCGCGATGATCTTGACCTGGGCGCCAGCCGCCTTGGCCGCCTGCTGGACTTTCTTCACCAGGCCGCCATCGACGCCATCCGTCAGCAGCAGGCCGATGCAGCGGCCCGCCAGCGTTGGCTTGGTCTTGGCGATGATGCTGAGCGCGGGCGACGGCTTCATGTCAATCGGCCGCCGCGCGGGCTTCGCCGCCTCGGGCAGGCTGTCAAGGCCGAGACCGTCCGCCACCCGCTTCGCCATACCGCGATCGATGTTCAGCAATTGCGACAGGGCGCGGTCCCGGATCGCCGGGGTCTCGACCTTGCTGAGTTCGAAGACCAGGGCGGCGACGATGTGACCCTGCTCCACCGGGGTCTGGCTGTTGAAGAACAGCCGGGGCTGGCTGAAGTGATCGGCGAAGGTGGGCGAACGCTCCCGCACCTTCTGGCCGACATCGGCCGCTGGCGCGCTTTGGAAGCCATGCACCGGGCATTCGCGCGGGCCGTCCGCGGCCAGCGTGTTGGGTTCGTAGTTCACCCGGCCGGTCGGCACTGTGGTGCGCATGTGACCGTCGCGCTGGAAGTTGCGCATCGGGCAAACCGGCGCATTGATCGGGATCTCGTGGAAGTTCGGGCCGCCGAGCCGCGACAGCTGGGTGTCGAGATAGCTGAAGATGCGGCCCTGCAGGAGTGGGTCTTCGCTGAAGTCGATGCCCGGCACGATATTGGCCGGGCAATAGGCGACCTGTTCTGTCTCGGCGAAGAAGTTGTCCGGGTTGCGGTTCAGCACCATGCGGCCGACCATGCGCAGCGGGTGCAGCTCTTCCGGGATTAGCTTGGTGGCGTCGAGGATGTCGAAGGGCAGCTTCGCCGCTTCCTTCTCGGTCAGCACCTGCAACCCCAGTTCCCATTCCGGGTAGTCGCCGCGGGCGATGGCTTCCCACAGGTCGCGGCGGTGGTAGTCGGGATCGGCGCCGGCGATCTTGACTGCCTCGTCCCACAGGGTCGACTGCAGACCGAGCTTCGGCCGCCAGTGGAACTTGACGAAGCGGGCGACACCCTGTGGGTCGATCAGACGGAAGGTGTTGACGCCGAAGCCTTCGATCATGCGCAAGCTGCGCGGGATGCCACGGTCGGACATTGCCCACATGATCATGTGCATCGATTCCGGCATCAGCGAGATGAAGTCCCAGAAGGTGTCATGCGCGGAGGCCGCCTGCGGGAAGCCGCGATCAGGCTCCATCTTCACGGAATGCACGAGGTCGGGGAACTTCATCGCATCCTGGATGAAGAAAACCGGGATGTTGTTGCCCACGATGTCGAAATTGCCCTCGTCCGTATAGAACTTGACGGCAAAGCCGCGCACATCGCGCGGCGTGTCGACAGAGCCGGCGCCGCCTGCCACGGTGGAGAAACGGGTGAAGACGCGGGTGCGCTGGCCCGGCCGCTGCAGGAAGTCGGCGGTGGTGATGTCCTTGCAGGACTTGGTCAGCTCGAAATAGCCATGCGCGGCCGAGCCACGGGCATGGACGATGCGCTCGGGGATGCGCTCGTGGTCGAAGCTGGTGATCTTCTCGCGCAGCACGAAGTCTTCAAGCAGGGTCGGACCACGCGCGCCGGACTTCAGCGAATTCTGGTTGTCGGAAAGCGCCAGGCCCTGGTTGGTCGTCAGGTGCTGGCCGTCGCGGGCGCGAATCTGGTGCGTTTCGCCGCCGCTTCCGGTCTGCTGTTCGATCTGCCTTGGCTTCTTGATCGTGGCTCGCTTCGCCATTCGGTCCTCCTTGAGGCGTATTTGTGGGAAGAGACGGACGGCGCCGCCCTTCCCCTGTTAACTGCCGCCTTCATGGAACGGTTCCAAATCAGGGGCTGAATCGGCTATGTCTCTGCCGCGATGGCGCCACCCCTCCTCCACCTGCGCGATATCCGGCTTTCCTTTGGCGGCACCCCGCTGCTCGAAGGGGCGGAGCTGACGCTTGCGCCGCGCGAACGGCTGAGCCTGGTCGGTCGCAACGGCACCGGGAAGTCGACGCTGCTCAAGGTGGCCGCGGGCTTCCAGACGCCGGACGACGGCGAACGCTTCCTGCAGCCGGGTACCAGCGTGCGCTACCTGCCCCAGGAGCCGGACCTGTCGGGCTTCGCCACGGTGCTGGACTACGCCGCCGACGGGTCGCCCGCGCACAAGGCGGAACGGCTGCTTTTCGATCTCGGCATGACGGGTACGGAAAAGCCCGCATCGCTTTCCGGTGGCGAGGCACGCCGGGCGGCGCTGGCGAAGGTGCTGGCGGCCGAGCCCGACATTCTGCTGCTCGACGAGCCGACCAACCATCTCGACCTGCCGGCCATCGAATGGCTGGAAAAGACGCTGCTGTCGCTGAGCAGCGCCATCATCCTGATCAGCCACGACCGCCGCTTCCTCGAAAACCTGACGCGCACCACCGTCTGGCTCGACCGCGGAAGAGCGCGCCGCATCGAGCTCGGCTTTGGCGCGTTCGAGGCCTGGCGCGACGAGAAGTTGGCCGAAGAGGAGCTGCAGCAGCACAAGCTCGACCGCAAGATCGTCGCCGAGGAGCACTGGGTGCGTTACGGCGTCACCGCGCGGCGCAAGCGCAACGTGCGGCGCATGGCGGAGCTGCGCACACTACGCCAGAAGCGGCGCGAGCATCGCGGCGCCACCGGCAACGCGACGATCGAAGCCGCGCAGGCGGAGAAATCGGGCGCGCTCGTCATCGATGCCAAGGCCATCTCGAAATCCTTCGGGTCACGCAAGATCGTGGACA
>CANJEJ010000064.1 GCA_947473325.1 Alphaproteobacteria bacterium
CCACTACCGCGCCCATATCGCCGACCATAGCCGCCCCTTCCCCGGCATCGTCCCCTGCCTCGACTGGCTGCGCGGCCATGGCGCGCTCCTCGGCGTGTGCACCAACAAGCTGGCGGGCGACAGCGTCGATCTGCTGGCCCGGCTTGGCCTTGGCCCCTATTTCGGCGCCGTGCTGGGCGGCGACAGCCTGCCATGGAAGAAGCCCGACGGGCGCCACATCCTGGGCGTGATCGAGCGGCTGGGCGGCGACCCGAAGAACGCCCTGATGGTGGGCGACAGCGAGACCGACGTGAACGGCGCGCGGGCGGCCGGCATTCCGGTGGTGGCCGTCACCTGGGGCTATACGGCCCTGCCGGTGACCGAGCTGGGCGCCGATGCGCTGGTGGACAGCCCCGACGGCCTGATCCCCGCGATAGCCCGGCTGATCGGCGTTTCCGCCCCGGTTGCTTGACTCAAACCTTGGGCGCCGCCTATATGGGCGCCGTTTCCGGCAGGATGGGCGTGTAGCTCAGTGGTAGAGCACTCCGTTCACATCGGAGTGGTCGCAAGTTCGAACCTTGCCACGCCCACCATCCCCTTCCCTACTTCTCCAGAATCCGCACGATCGCGGCCTGACCCTTCTCGCGGGCGAGGTCGAGTGCTGTCTTGCCGGCGGGGTCCCTGATGTCGCGGTTGGCGCCAGCTTCGACGAGAAGCCGCACGACCTCGGTGTGCCCGGGGCCGCCGTTGCCGAGGATCACCGCCTCCAGCAGCGCGGTCCAGCCCAGCCGGTTGATGTGATCCTTGTCGATCGGCGTGGCGAGCAGGCGGCGCACGATGCCGGCATGGCCGCGATCGGCCGCACGGATGAGGCCGGTGCCGTTGTAGCTGTCCTTGCTGTGCACGTCGGCGCCGTGGGCGAGCGTGAGGTCGAGCAGGTCGTCGAAGCCTTCGGACGTGGCGATGAGATAGGCGCTCTGCTGCGTGCGGTCCTTGCGGTTCACGTCGGCGCCCCGCGCGATCAGGCGGCGCGCCACCGCGACATGGTTGCCCCAGGCGGCGGCGATGAGCGGCGTGACACCGGCGGCGTCGGCCGCATCGGCCTGCGCGCCGGTAGCGAGCGCGGCCTCCACCGCAGCAAGCTCCCCGCGCCCGGCGGCAGTAATCAGGTCCCGGTCGATGGGGCGAAGCGGCGCCTGGGCAAAGGCGAGTGCCGCGATCAGGAACGCGAACAGGCCTGCCGCCATTCCAACTGGCCAGGACAACCTGTTCCGGTATTGGTGCGCGTTCATGGTTCCGTTACCAGACGCAGCGCCCGAAAGCGCACTTCGATCATAGGCGCGAACCAGCGCTGCACCTGCGATCCATACAGCCAGTCTGGCCCGGAATCTGCGCCGGCCACGAAACGGACACTGTGGGTGAGCGGCCCGCGCGGCTGCCCGTCGCTGCTCCAGCGAGCTGCGGCTGCCATCGCGTGGACGTTGCTGCTGAAGTGGGGGGAAACAATGACGCCATCCGGCCCGACTTCGGCCGCAAGGCGCCGCCGCTCGGTGACCGCCCCCGTGTCATCGAGCATTTCAATAGCTGCCACGGGCGGCCGGTAGACAAAGCCAAGGAGCTTCGCAAGCCGGGTCGGATGATAGGCGTACTCGGCCACCATGAATTCGTCACCGCCGATGGTGGGCACCTCGACCACTTCGTTCCAGCGGAGCACTGCCTCCCCTGCCGGCCGGCGTTCGACCCGTGTACCTTCCGCGCGTCGGCCGAGGAGCAGGAACGAGCTATTAACGACAAAAGGCCCATTGTCGACATCCATCGATTCATATGTCGAGAGCGGGGCATAATGCTCGAAGATCGTCAGCAAGACATTGTCTTCCCCACCGTCGGCGCGCACCAGCATGTGGGGTGGCGCCGAGGGGCCGGCGAGATAGTCCTGGATCTGGCGAATCGTTGCGCGCGCCAAACCTTCACCGAGGTTGAGGATCGGCAGCGGGCGGAGCTTGAGGTCATGGGCCATCGGTATCGTGGCCATCGCGTTGACATAGATGCCCACCGGTCCAGGCAGGACCGGCAGGGGCGTGCGCTCCCGCAGCCGTTGCACGGCGGCACGATGCGTGTCCGCGAGATCCGGTCCACCAGCAAGGGAACTGACCATGGCCCCCAGATGGCGAAGCTCGAGGGACATGAGTTCGACCTTGTCTTGAGCCCTTACGCGCATCTTCGCACGGGCCTCCGGCAACACCGCCGCCACAACGAGTGCGGCGAGAACCAGTGCTGCCGTGCCGAACCGAAATGAACGTTGCCCCAGCGCGCGTTCCAGCGCGGGACCGGCACGGTCCCAGTGCCGGGCGGTGAGCATGATTGCGACACAGATCAGAAACACGACCCAGCGTATGTAGTGCTGCCCTGTTGGCAAAACCGCCGAGGTCTTGAAAATCAGGAATAGCAGAACGCACCAGATTGCGATGTGCAGATAGCCGGGCGGGCCTTTCGTCACATTGGTGACCACCACGATCAGCCCGACGCCACCCATGCACAGGATAACCAGCGCCGACAACACCGGTGACATCGGGCCTGAAAACAGCTCGCCATATGTACCACCGCTGGCCTGGACAAGTGCGAACAGGCGCCAAGCCTCCATCCACGGAATGCCAGCGACGGTCATCCAGCCGAAGAAGGCGAGCAGCAGTGCGGCGGCATTGAGCGGGAGGCGCCGGTTGTGAAGTTCCATACCAAGGAGGAAAACGAAACAGGCTATGGCCGCGAGCAGAAATGTACCCTTCACATGGGCAGAGAGACCCACGGCGACGAGAAGTAGCAGCAACAACCCCGACGTGCGCCGGCGCGACAGTTCGGGCAGCGCCATTGGCACCAGCGTGGCCAGCAGCAGGAACCGGACATCGACGGAACGGGCCAAAGCCAGCGCCAGCGCGAGGGTGAGCGCGACACCCGCCCAGCCCGGTGCGTTTGCCGCGCGCAGCCAGCGGTGGAGATGGAGAAAGAAGATCGTGGCAACAAAGACATGGCCCAGAACATGGAGCCAGTAGGTCTCGGGCCAGTAGAGATTCCAGAGCAGGATCGACCAGCGTCCGGTGGTGTTGGTGCCAAGTCCGGCAAGGTCCGCTGCCCGCGGGAAGACGTAGTGGTTGATGAACATGAGCGAATAGTCGCCCGACACCACGTCGATGAAGTTGGGCGTCCACATCTTCGACATGTAGAGAAACAGCGCATAGAGCAGGGCAAGAACTGCGTAGTCCCGCGCGTTCAACTTTTCGGCAGTTCCCAATTCATACTCCTCGCCGCGGGGATGCCCCCCTCGCATCCCGGGCGGCGCACACTAAGCGATTGTCTCTACCTTGCGAAAGCCCTCGATCATCGAAGTTTTCATCAGAAAGGCCTTGTGTCTTGCCGGGTCGGCGGCGATGGCCTGCATCTGGCGCAAGCGGGCCTGGCGCGCGTCCCATTCCTTTTCCTTGATGACGTTGCGCAGGTTCTCGGCGTTCTGCTGCACCTCGTCCGTCGCGATGGTGCGGCGCTGGCGGGTGTAACGGTCGAACAGCGCCGGGTCGGTACCGTCCAGCACAGCGCGAATCTTGTGCGCGAGGTTGATGGCATCGTGGATGCCGCTGTTCATGCCCATGCCGCCCTGCGGGTCGTTCAGGTGCGCGGCATCACCGGCGAGGAAGGCGCGGCCAACGTTGAAGGTCGAGGCGATGCGGCGGTGTGCCCGATAGGAGCCGCGGTAGATGATGTTGTAGGGGCTGGACTTCGGCCAGACGGTCTGGAAGTGCCGCTCCGCGGCCGCGTCGCTCAGCACGTCGGAGAGGTCCTGTCCGGGGCGCAGGCGACCGCCGCTGCGCCAGGCGCCGGGCACCTTCATCAGGCTGTAGTTGCCTTCCTCGCGCCAGTGATAGTTGACGTTGAGCAGGCCGGGAATGTGATCCTCGAAGGGGAAATCCGTGACCGTGAGGGTCAGCGTCTCGGGATAGGGCGCGCCGATGAAATCAATGCCGAAACTCTTGCGCACGATGCTGCGCGCGCCATCAGCGCCGATGAGGTAGCGGCCGGTCAGCACCTCGGTCTCGCCGCCGCGGGTGGCGGTGACGGTAACGCCGTTCTCATCCTGGTCCACCGCCTCGACTTCCGTGCCGAAGCGGAGATCGACATTGTCGAGCTTCGCGATCTCGGCAACGAGGATGCGGTTGAGCCGCGCCTGCTCGCATTGCAGGCGATAGGGATGCGCGGTTTCGCCCTTGAGCACGCCGAGATCGAAGATCACCGATTCCTTCGTCTCGTGCACCCGGATCTGCCATTGCGGCGCCGGCACGCCGGCGGCGACCAGCTTCGGCGTGATGCCGAACTCTTCCATCAGATCCATGCTGGGCGGGTGGAAGGTGGAGGCACGCATGTCGCTGGGCGTTTCCGTGTCCCGCTCCAGCGTGAGGACGGGAATGCCCAGCCGTGCCAGCCAGTAGGTGGCGACAAGGCCGATGGGCCCCGCCCCGACTATGATCACGCGATCCGCAACAGCCATCGCCTGCTCCTCAACGCACCCAGCACGCCGCAAAGTGACCCGGCTTCTTCTCTTCGAGCGGCGGCTCGTCCATCCGACAGCGGTTCTGCGCGAGCGGACAGCGCGAGGCGAAGCGGCATCCCGGTGGCGGATCGATCGGGCTGGGCGTCTCGCCGGCGAGCGGCACGCGCGCGCGGGCGCGTTCGCGCACCGGGTCCGGCACCACCACGGCTTCGAGCAGCGATTCGGCATAGGGGTGGATCGGCCGGGCGTGCACTTCCTTGCTCGGGCCGATCTCGACCAGCTTGCCGCCATACATGATGGCGATGCGGTGCGAGATGTGACGCACCACCGACAGGTCATGCGAGATGAAGAGGTAGCTGAGCCCAAGCTGGGCCTGCAGGTCCTGCAGCAGGTTGACGACCTGGGCGCGGATCGACACGTCGAGCGCCGACACAGGTTCATCGGCGACGATGAATTCGGGTTCCAGTGCCAGCGCGCGGGCGATGCCGATGCGCTGGCGCTGGCCGCCGGAAAAGGCATGCGGCAGGCGTTCGGCGGCGTCCGTTGGCAGGCCGACAAGGTCCAAGAGCTTGCGCACGCGCGGCGCGGCTTCGGCGGGGTCGCGCGCGACGCCATGGACGAGCAGCGGCTCGGCGACGATGTCCTTCACCCGCATGCGCGGGTTGAGGCTGCCATAGGGGTCCTGGAACACGAGCTGCATGTGGCGGCGCAATTGCCGCAGCTCCTCGCCCTCGAGCTTCGTGATGTCGGCGTCGCGGAAGCGGATGGTGCCCGCGGTGACGGGCACGCGGCGCAGGATGGCCCGGCCGAGCGTCGTCTTGCCCGAGCCGGATTCGCCGACCAGGCCGACGGTTTCGCCCGGCGCGATGGAGAGCGTGACGTCGTCCACGGCGCGGGCCACGCGCTTCCTGCCGCCGAACAGGGCGAGCGAGCGCAGCGGGAAATATACCTTGAGGCGGTCGACGGCGACGAGGGGCGGTGTCATCGCACGGCCTCGGCCCCGACCAGGGGATGGATGCAGGCGGCGGCGTGATCGACACCCACCCCGGCAAGGGGTGGCACGGCCGCGTTGCAGGCGGCATCGGCGCGGAAGCAGCGCGGCGCGAAGGCGCAGCCCGGCGGCAAAGCGAGCAGGTCGGGCGGCGTGCCGTCGATGCCGAGGAGACGGTCGCGCCCGTCGTCCCGCGCGGCGGAGGATTGCAGCAAGCCCTGGGTGTAGGGATGCGCCGGGCGGGCGAAGATCTGTTCCGCCGGGCCGGTCTCGACGATCTTGCCGGAATAGCAGACGGCGACGCGGTCGCAGAGCGCGGCGATGACGCCGAGGTCGTGGGTGATGAACAGCAGCGACAGGCCGAGCCGCTGCTGCAGGTCGCGCAGCAGGTAGATGATCTGCGCCTGGATGGTGACGTCGAGCGCGGTGGTCGGCTCGTCGGCGATCAGCAGCTTCGGTTCGCAGGCAAGCGCGATGGCGATCATGGCGCGCTGGCGCATGCCGCCGGAAAATTCATGCGGGTAGTTGCGCACGCGTTCGCGCGGCTCGGGGATTCCCACCAGCGCCAGCAATTCTACCGCGCGTTCCTTCGCAGTCTTCGGCGACAGGCTGAAGCGGCGGGTCAGCACCTCGGTGATCTGGGTGCCGACCGGCAGCAGCGGGTTGAGCGCGGCGAGCGCATCCTGGAAGACGATGGAAATGTCGTGGCCGCGCACGTCGTCGCGCGGGAAGCGGTCGCCGAAGCGCAAGGGCTTGCCCTGCCAGCGCACCGCGCCGCGCTTCACCCGGCCCGGCGACTGCAGCAGGCCCATGATGGTCTGGGCGATGACGGTCTTGCCCGAACCCGATTCGCCGACCAGGCCGAGGCTTTCGCCGGGTCCGATGGCGAAGGACACGCCGCGCACCGCGGGCACGATGCCGCGCCGGGTGACGAATTCGATCCACAGGTCGTCGACCTCGAGCCAGGGCGTGGGCACGGGCGGGGTCATGGCCCTAGCCTTCCCGGTTGGCGACGGCGCGGGCGAAGCGCTTTTCGCCCTCATAGGGATCGACCACCACGCGCAGCCAGCCGGCAAGGAAGTTGACGCCAAGCACGGTGATGGTGATGGCCAGGCCCGGCAAAGTGACAACCCACCAGGCATTGAACAGGTAGTTGCGGCCCGAGGCCACATCGAGGCCCCAGGACATGGCCGGCGGCTGGATGCCGACGCCCAGGAAGGAGAGTGCCGCTTCGGCCAGCACGATGCGGGCGAATTCGAGCACCGCGAGCGTCAGCAGCGGCGCGGCGAGGTTGGGCAGGATGTGGCGGAAGATCGTCCGCACTGGCTTGCAGCCGATCACCTCCGCCGCCTCCACATAGGGAAGCTGCCGCGCCGACAGCACGATGCTGCGCACCAGCCGGGCGAAGACCATCCAGCCGTTGATCGACAGCGCGATGACGACGGTGCCGAGGCTTGGCTTCAGCACCGCGATGATCAGCAGCGAGATGAGCAGGCCGGGAAAGGCGATATGGACATCGACCCAGCGCATCATCAGCGTGTCGACCCGGCCGCCGACGAAGCCGGAGATCAGGCCGACGATGGTGCCGAAGCTGCCGGCGATAGCGACCACCGACACGCCTGCGATCAGCGAGGCGCGCGAGCCGTGGATGATGCGGGACAGGATATCGCGGCCGAGGTGATCGGTGCCCAGCACATAGGTCCAGCTGCCGCCGTCCATCCACACTGGCGGCTTCAGCCGCAGGCGCAACGACGGGATGACCGGATCGTGCGGCGCGATATAGGGCGCGAAAACGGCGAGCAGGATGAGCAGCACCACGACGGCGATACCGAAGACGGCGGCATAATCGCGCCACCAGGCGGGCTGGCGCATCTTGACGGCACTGCTGGCGACTTCGGCAACCATGCGTCAGACCGAGATGCGCGGGTCGATGAATTTGTAGACGAGGTCGAGCGCCAGATTGATGACGACGACCATCAGGGCCACGACGAAGACGATGGCCTGCAGCAGCAGCAGATCCTCGCGCTGGATCGCCTGAATGGCGGCAAGACCAAGGCCCGGCCAGGCAAAGACCGTTTCGACGATGATGGTGTGGCCGGCGAGCGAGCGGGTGACTTCCCAGCCGATCATGGTCAGCGTCGGCACCGCCGCGTTGACATAGGTGTGGACGCCCAGGATGCGCCACAGCGGCAGGCCCTTGGCCACCGCCGTCTTGACATAGGGCGCGTTCAGCTCGTCGATCAGCGAGGAGCGGACCAGCATGGCGAGGCGGCCCGCCGAGGGCAGCGCCAGCGTCACCGCCGGCAGGACGAGATGGACGAAGGTGCCGGGCCCGGAACTCGGCAGGATGCGAAGCTGCGCCGCAAAGACGTAGATGAGAATGAGGCCGAGCCAGAACAGCGGTACGGAAAGACCGACCAGGCTCAGCGCCGAGGTGATGCGGTCGGGCAGCCGGCCGGGATACATGGCCGCCACCGTGCCAAGCGGCAGCGCGAGCACCACGGCGAGCAGCATGCCCGCGCCGACCAGCTGGAAAGTGGCCGGCAGGCGTTCGCGGATGATGTCGATGTTGGGCCGGTGCTGCCAGTAGGACTCGCCAAAGTCGAGCGCGAAGAGACTGCGCAGGAAATCGATGAACTGCAGATAGACCGGCTGGTCGAGGCCGAGCGCGCGGCGCAGCGTCTCGCGCTGCGCCTCGGTCGCGTCGAGCGGCAGCATGATCGCCACCGGATCGCCGATCAGGCGCGTGACGACGAAGACGATCGCCGTCACGGTCAGCACCACGACCAGCCCCTGGAACAGGCGGCGGACGACAAACCAGCTCAGTTCGTTCATCGCCCGCCCTGCAAGCCGTGCCGCGTGTTGCGATCGATCCGGCGCTCGCTCACTTCACCGTCATTTCGGACAGGAACACCTTGTTGTCGAGACGCGGCTTCCACGTCATGCGCTTGCTCAGGCCATAGACATCGTCGGTGTTAAGCAGGAACAGGAACCAGGCTTCATCATAGCCGCGCTGCATCAGCTCGTTGTAGATCGCCTTGCGCCTGGCATTGTCCGGCTCGTTGCCCGCCGCCGCCACAAGCTGGTCGGCCTTTGCATCGACGATCGAACTCGACGTCGCCTTGTCGATGCTCTGGTAAAAGACCTGCACCGTGCGCTCGGCTTCCATCAGCGCGTTGTTGTGGCTGCTGAAGATCACGTCAGGCCGCACCTTGCGATCGCGCAGGCGGACCAGGAACTGGCTGAACTCCAGCACCTTGAGGTCGGTCTTGAGGCCGACCGCCTGCCAGTAGCCGGCAATGGCTTCGCCCATTTCCTTCGACTTCGGCCAGCGGCTGGCGGGCACCACGTATTCGATGGTGCTGCCTTCGGCGCCCGCTTCCTTGAGCAGCGCCCGCGCCTTGGCGGGGTCATAGGGCCAGGGCTTGAGCGCATCGTTGAAGCCGAAGGATTTGTCGCCGATCATCTGGCCGCGCGCGGGCTTGGCAAAACCCATGAACAGCGATTCGGCCAGCGCTTCCTTGTCGACAGCATAATTGAGCGCCTGGCGCACGCGCTTGTCCTTCGTTGCCGGATTCTCGGTGCTGATGGCGCTGAAGGAATGTTCGAGGCCCTGACGGCGCGCCACCTGGGGCGCCTGCCGGGCGAATTCGGCCTGCAGGTTGTCGACGAAATCGAACTCGCCCGCGATCAGGCCGGCAAGCGCCGTGCCGCCTTCGCTGACGAAGCGATAGCGCGCCTTCTCGATCTGCGGCTTCGGACCCCAATAGTCGGGGTTGCGCTCGAGCTGAACATAGTTGCCGCGCACCCATTCGGTGACGCGATAGGGGCCGGTGCCGACAGGCTTCGACGCGAAGGACGGATCCTCCGAGCCCTTCATCGGCACGATCTTGAGCCAGTACATGCGCGCCGGGAGCAGCGTGTCGAGGCGCGTGGTCTTGATGTTGACGGTATGGTCGTCGACCTTTTCCGCGCCCTTGATGCCGGTGAGGTCGCCCAGCACCGTCGACTTGTATTCCGGGCTGAAGATGCGGGTAACGCTGTGCACCACCGCATCGGCGTTGAAAAGCTCGCCGTTATGGAACTTCACCCCCTGGCGCAGCTTGAATTGCCAGGTTGTGTCGTCAATCCGCTTCGGCAACTCAATGGCGAGACCAGGCGCCAGCTCGCTGTCGGCGTTGCGCGAGAGCAGCGCTTCGAAGACATTGTCGTTCACCCGGCGCTCGCCGCCGTCCATGGTCTTCTGCGGATCGAGCGTGCTCGGCTCCGAGGATATGGCCATGGTGACCGACTGTGCCTGGGCCAGCGCCGGCGCCATCGCCAGGAGGCCGACGACGACAATGGCGCGCACGCCTCCCGTGAATGCGTTCATGCTTCTCCCCTTCCCCTCGAGGCAATCGCGCGATCCGGGCACGGACCACAGCGCTGCCGCTGTTCTTTGTCGGAGTGTAGGCCGCAGCAATCGCCCGCCGTAAAAATATTTGCGGCGGGCGTTCACACTGCGGCGATCAGTTCACCTTCATCTCGGCCAGGAAGACCTTGTTGTCGAGACGCGGTTCCCAGGTGACGCGCTTGCTGAGGCCGAAGATGTCCTCGGTGTTGAGCAGGTAGAGGAACATTGCCTCGTCATAGCCGCGCTTCATGATCTGGTCATAGAGCGCCTGCCGCCTGGCGTTGTCCGGCTCGTTTTCGGCCTTGGCGATGATCTCGTCCATGACCGGGTCCTCAACCGAGCTCGAGGCCGCGCCCTTCGACTTGCTGCGGTAGAAGTTCTGCACCGTGCGCTCGGCTTCCAGCAGCGCGTTGTTGTGGCTGGCGTAGATCACGTTCGGCCGCACGGCCGGGTCGCGCAGGCGCTGCAGATACTGGCTGAACTCGACGATCTTGAGGTCGGGCTTGATGCCAACCGCCTGCCAGTAGCCCGCGATGGCTTCACCCATCTCGCGCGTTTTCGGCCAGCGGCTCGACGGCACGACAAACTCCACCGTCACGCCCTCGGCGCCCGCTTCCTTCAACAGCGCCTTGGCCTTGGCCGGATCATAGGGCCAGGCCTGCAGCGACTTGTTGTAGCCGAAGGACTGGTCGCCGATCATCTGGCCGCGTGCCGGCGCGGCAAACCCCTCGAACAGCGATTCCGCCAGCGCATCCTTGTCGACCGCGTAGTTGAGCGCCTGGCGTACCCGCACGTCCTTGGTCGGGCCGCTGATCGTGCTGATGATCGAGAAGGAATGCTCCAGACCCTTGCGCCGCGCCACCTTGGGCGCCCGCTTCACGAAGTCGGGCGGCAGGTTCTCCATGAAGTCGAATTCCCCGGCGATCAGGCCGGACAGCGCCGTGCCGGCTTCGGCCACGAAGCGGTAGCGGGCGCGGTCGACCTGCGGTTTCTCACCCCAGTAGTCGGGATTCTTCTCGAGCAGGACATGGCTGCCGCGCTGCCATTCGACGAAGCGATATGGTCCCGTGCCCACCGGCTTCTGCGCGAAGTCGGCCTGCTTGGACGCGTTCACCGGCACGATCTTGAGCCAGTACATGCGCGCGGGCAGCAACGTGTCGAGACGGGTCGTCATGACATCGACGGTGAAGTCGTCGACCTTCTGGGCGCCCTTGATGCCGGTCAGGTCGCCTGTCGCGGTCGACTTGTATTCCGGATCGAAGATGCGGGTGACGCTGTGCACCACAGCGTCGGCGTTGAAGGCCTCGCCGTTGTGGAACTTCACGCCCTGGCGCAGCTTGAAGCGCCAGGTCGTGTCGTTGATCCGCTCCGGCAGGGCGGTCGCCAGCGACGGCGCCAGTTCGCCCTTGAGATTGCGCTGCAGCAGCGTGTCATAGACGTTGTCATTGACGCGGCGTTCGCCGCCGTCGAACGTCTTCTGCGGATCCAGCGTGCTGGGCTCCGAGGAAATCGCCAGCGTCACATCGACGGCCCGCGCGGGCGCGGCCGCCAGTGTAGCGGCCATCAGGCCCGGGACCGCCAGGGTCCGAACGATCCTTCTGTAAGCGTTCATGTCATGCCTCCCCCGCCGCAACGGCGTTCTGTCGCGACAAACTCCGCGAAGCAGATACTCGCAATCCCACTATTGGTGAGACGTTTTCATAACACAACGGCTTAGTTCTTTTGACCTGCGCGTCAGGCAAGCCCGCGCACGAAATCGTCGACCATCGCGGCAAGCCGGGCCGGTTTGTCCATCGGTATGTGGTGGTGGGAACCCGGGACGGTGGCCATCCGGGCGGTCGAAAAAAGGCCCACCACCTCGCGCATCGCCGCCTCGCTCGTGACGTCGGAATGCTCGCCGCGCAGGAACAGCGCCGGGCATTGAATCTTCAGGCGGTTAACGTCGAACAGCGCCCGGCTGGCCGGCGTCTCCGACTGCTCCAGATAGCGGTATTCCACGCCGCCGCCCGGCAGGTCGCGAAAGCTGTGCCGGGCATAGTGATCTTTCACCGCGTCGTCCCACAGATCGCTGCGGTTGAGCGCGGCACGGCCCTCGGCGAGCGACTTGTAGACGCGCTTGCGCGGGGCGTTGTTGAGCTCGGGCGAGAGCTTCAGCCCGGCGTCCACCACCATGATGCCGGCCGCGAGGTCCGGGCGCTGGTCGGCGATGGCGAGCGCCACATAGCCGCCGGTGGCATAGCCGCAAAACACCGCCTTCTTCACCCGCAACGCGTCGAGCAGGTCGAGCACGTCGTCGACCAGGTCCTGGATGGCATAGCCGGTGGCCGGCTGGGCGCTTAGGCCATGGCCGCGCATGTCGGGTGCGAGGAAGCGGTTGGACAACTGACTGGCATCGACCATGAAATCCCACGCCTGCGCGATGGACTTGTTACCGTGCATCAGCACGACGGGCGGCGCCGTGCCTGGCCAGTCGAGCACATGCATCGCGGCAATGCGGCGCATGGCCAGCGTCATTTCCTGGGCGGGGCGGCGGAACTGGGTCATGGTCACTCCATCATGCAAGGGCCGGGCTGGCGGGGTAATGTAAGGGCCGAAAGAGCCATGCGCATCCTTTGCCGCGACTGCGGCCGCGACGACCTGGAGACCCCGCCCGGCGGCCCCTGCCCGCATTGCGGCGCCGCGCGGCTGATCCGGCACCCGGAACTCGCGACTCTTTCCATCGCACATCTCGACTGCGACGCCTTCTACGCCACCATCGAGAAGCGCGACAACCCTGCGCTGGCGAACGAACCGGTGCTGGTGGGCGGGCGCGAGCGCGGCGTGGTCATGGCCTGCTGCTACATCGCCCGGCGCTTCGGCGTGCGCTCGGCCATGCCGATGAAGCGCGCGCTCGACCTGTGCCCGCAGGGCGTCATCGTGAAACCGGACATGGGCAAGTACCGCGACGTGAGCCGCCAGGTAAAGGCGCTGATGGAAGAGGTGACGCCCGCCATCGAGCCGCTGTCGCTCGACGAAGCCTTCCTCGACCTGACCGGCACGCAGGCGCTGAGCGGGCTATATCCCGCCCAGCTTCTCGTCGACCTGCAGCGCCGGATCGAGCGCGAGATCGGAATCACCGTCTCGGTCGGCCTGTCCTTCAACAAGTTCCTCGCCAAGATCGCCTCCGACCTCGAGAAGCCGCGCGGCTTTGCGGTGCTGGGCCGGACCGATGCCATCGACTTCCTGACCGACAAGCCGGTGAAGATCCTGTGGGGCGTGGGGCCGGCGCTCGACGCCCGCCTCGCCCGCGACGGCATCATGCGGGTGGGCGAACTGCGCGCGGTCCCGGAATCCGAACTGGTGGCGCGCTATGGCCGCATCGGCCACAGGCTCGCCCGCTTCGCGCTGGCGCAGGACGACCGCCGCGTGTCGAGCGAGCACGAATCCAAGAGCATCTCGGCGGAGACCACCTTCCTGGACGACCTGCGCGATGCCGAGCCGCTGCTCGACAGGCTGTGGCCGCTGTGCGAGCGCGTGTCGCGCCAGTTGAAGGACCATGGCCTTGCCGCCCGTACCATCACGCTGAAGATGAAGACCAGCGCCTTCCGCATCCGCACGCGAAGCCGCACGCCGGCCAATCCTGTGCACCTTGCCAGCGATCTCTTCGCGCTGGTCGAGTCGCTGGTACGCAAGGAGGCGACCGGCGAGCGCTTCCGCCTGATCGGCATCGGCACCAAGGAACTGGCCCCGCTCGACACCGCCGCGCCCGACCTGTTCGACACCGCGGGGCGCAAGTCGGCGAAGGTGGAGGCCACGATGGATGCGCTGCGTGAACGCTTCGGCCGCGACGCGGTGATGAAGGGCCGCAGCCTGAAGGTGGAGAAGAAGCGCTAGTCGCCGGAGAACAGCCGCTTGCCGGTGCGCTCGGCGCCAGACGGCAGCGGTGCGGTGTGGTCGGTGATCCAGGCAAGCTCGTCGTTCCACACCACCGGCCCCTGCAGGTCGCGCAGCAGCAGGTGATAGCCGTTGGGATAGACGGCGATGCGATAGGGCGCCCGCAGCTTGTTGACCATCGCCTGGGTCGGGCCCCTGGGGATGATCTCGTCCCTGGCGCCATAGAGGACGAGCAACGGCACGCGGATGCGCGGCGCGGCCGCCAGGCCTTCGTCCATCAGGTCGGTCAGGCCTTTGACGGCATCGACGCGGGTGCCCTTGATGACCAGCGGGTCGCGGCCAAGGGTGATCAGCATCGGGATGTTGTCGGACGGACGGATGTCGAGGCCGGCGCCGGTAAACTTGCGCGCTGGCATGACGCGGTAGGCGCCCCACAGCGCCAGGCGATAGATCGGATTCATGGTCGGCCGGCCCCACACCGCCGGCGCCGTCAGGATGGCGCCCTGGATGCCGGCCAGGGCGCCATGGGAATCGGCACGGCCAAGACCCGCCAGCACCACCGCGCCGCCCATGCTGTTGCCGTGCAGGAAAAGCGGCACGCCGGGGTGGCGTTCGCGCGCGAGCTCGACCATGGCGAACATGTCGCGGATCAGCGCGTCGCTGCCGGGCCAGATGCCGCGGCTTTCGGTGGCGCCAAAGCTGCGCTGGTCATAGGCATAGGTGGTGATGCCGTTCTTCGCCCACCACGGCGCGGGATAGCTGTAGGTGTGGGCGTAGTCGTTGAAGCCATGCAGCGCAACGATCACGGCGCGCGGCGGCACCGGCTTCCCGTCGGCATCTTCCGCCGCCCAGACACGCAGCGGCAGGCGATAGCCGTCGCTGGCGATCATGAACGCCATGCCGGCCTGCTCGACGATCTTCGGCGACCGCACGATCGGCTGCGGCGGCTGCATCTGCGGCGCGGCGCAGGCCGACAGGAGCAGCGCGAGCGCGGCGACGACACATCTCATCCGAACACCCGGGGATGCACCGCTTCGCGCAGGGCCGGCACCAGTTCCGCCTCGAACCACGGGTTCTCCTTGAGCCAGCGGTTGTTGTGCCAGGATGGATGCGGCAGCGGGTAGTAGCGCGGCGCATACTCGCGCCAGGCGCGCACGGTTTCCGTCAGGTTCTGCTTGCGCCGGGTCCCGAGGTGCCAGGCGAGCGCATATTGCCCGGCCAGGATGAAGACCTCGATCTGCGGCATCGCGGCAAAGATGCGGTCGTGCCAGGTGTCGGCGCATTCCTTCCGTGGCGGCAGGTCGCCATGGGCGCCCTTGCCGGGATAGCAGAAACCCTGCGGCACCACGGCGATGCGGGTTTCGTCGTAGAAGTCCGGCCGGTCGATGGCGAGCCACTGGCGCAGCCGGTCGCCCGAGGGATCGTTCCACGACAGGCCGCTGTGATGGACCTTGGTCCCCGGCGCCTGGCCGCAGATGACCACCCGCGCCGTGCTGCTGGCGCGGATGACGGGCCGGGGGCCAAGCGGCAGGTCGGTGCAGAGCCGGCAGGCGCGCAGCCTTTCCAGCAGGGCGGGCAGCGCTTGATCGCTGGCCCATGCCACCCTAGCGTGGCCCTTCAGTTTTCCGGGGGTGGAGCGTTCCATGCGGTTTGACGGTACCGATTCCTATGTGGCCACCGATGATCTGGTGGTGGCGGTCAATGCAGCCATTGCGCTGCGCCGGCCGCTTTTGATCAAGGGCGAACCCGGCACCGGCAAGACCGTGCTGGCCGCCGAAGTCTCCCGCGCGCTCGGAAAACCCCTGATCGAGTGGCACATCAAATCCACCACCAAGGCGCAGCACGGCCTCTATGAATACGACGCCGTGGCCCGTCTGCGCGACTCCCAGCTTGGTGATCCCCGGGTAAACGATATCGCCAACTACATCGTTCGCGGCAAGCTGTGGCAGGCCTTTACCAGCCCGGACCTGCCCGTGTTGCTGATCGACGAGATCGACAAGGCCGATATCGAGTTCCCCAACGACCTGCTGCAGGAACTCGACCGCATGGAGTTCCACGTCTACGAAACGCGCGAAACCGTGAAGGCGGCGCAACGCCCGGTGGTGATCATCACCTCCAACAACGAGAAGGAAC